>CAZSKA010000241.1:0-5774 GCA_964607315.1 uncultured Saprospiraceae bacterium
CTAAAATGTGTAATTCCTATTATTATAAAGAATTCAAAATATAGAATTTTACTATATAGCTCCTAATAAGTTTTAAATGCCTTTGATATAGAGCTAATATTTATATTCAAATCAATGGCAAAATCGATAAAAGGTCGGACAAATTAGCAACATTTATGAATAGGGCCCGATAATTCAAAACAATTTGATCATATATTGCTTAAGTAAATATATATTTACGAAACCACTTTATTAATCTAGATATCCAAATAGCTCAATATCAACTATTTAAAATATCGGGGTGGTTTATTTAATTCATTTAAAAGAATTTATATATTATGAAAAAACATAATGTATTTTACACCTTGTTATTCGCATTTTTGAGTATACCTGGAATTGTATATTCCCAGGCACCTACCAAATGGACAAGTGCAGAAATCCAACATCAAATAGAGAAGTTGGGCTTTTTAGGTTCCGTACTTTATGTAGCAGCTCATCCAGATGATGAGAATACTCGATTAATTGCCTATATGGCAAATGAAGTAAAAGCTGAAACAGCATATCTTTCATTAACTAGAGGAGATGGTGGACAGAACCTGATAGGGACTGAGATAAGAGAACTATTAGGTGTTTTACGTACTCAGGAGTTATTAGCAGCGAGACGAATTGATGGAGGAAAACAATTTTTTACGAGAGCAAATGATTTTGGATATTCAAAACATCCAGATGAAACCTTTGATATATGGAACAAGGAGGAAGTTCTTAAGGATGTCATTCTAGCGATAAGAAAATTCCAACCAGATATTATAGTTAATAGATTTGATCATAGAACTCCGGGGAGAACACATGGTCATCATACAGGTTCAGCTATGCTAGGACTAGAAGCTTTTGGGAAGAGTGATGACAAAAGTCTTTACCCTGAACAGCTTACTAAATATCCAGCGCACAAAGCAGAAAGAATTTTCTTCAATACTAGTTGGTGGTTCTATGGAAGTAGAGAAAATTTTGCAAAGGCAGATAAGACAAATTTATATACTGCAGATATAGGAGTGTATTATCCACTTAAAGGGAAATCTAATACTGAAATTGCGGCAGAATCTAGATCTCAACATAAATGTCAAGGATTTGGGTCAACTGGAACAAGAGGTGAATCAATAGAATATATGGAATATCTTGATGGATCAAGACCGAATCAAACGGAAGATGTATTTTCAGGAATAGAAACTAGCTTCGATAGAATAGATAGAAGTGGTAAACTAAAGGAATTAGTAGCTGAATTAGCATCAAGTTATAATCCATTAATGCCTCATAAATCTGTTGACATCCTTTTCACTATTCAAAACAGAATAAAAGAATTACCAGCTAGTTTATGGAAAGAACGTAAATTAAAAGAGGTAAATGACATCATTCTTGCATGTAGTGGAATTTACTTAGATGCCTATACTAGAGATATCTCATTAGCTCCGGGTGAAAAGACAAGTGTGAGAATAGAGGCGATAAACAGAAGTCCAGTTGATTGGACTTTAGAGGAGATTTCTTCAGAGCCAAATGGTATAAAGCTTATGCCAAAGGCGAAATTAGAAAACAATAAGAGGCAAGATTTCGAAGAGGAATTTTCAGTTGCTTCTGATGCAGATTTCAGTTCAGCATATTGGCTAAGAGAACCTGGAACGCTAGGAATGTATGAAGTAGCTAATGAAAATTTAGTTGGTTTACCTATTTCACCAGATCCAGTAGTTTTCACATTTAGACTAAAACAAGGAAGTAATACATTGGACTTTCAGCGGCCATTAGTCATGAAAAAAGGTGATCCTGTAAAAGGAGAAGTCTATGAACCATTTGATATTTTAGCACCGGCTTATGCAGAAGTAAAGAATGAAACGATCATCTTCAGTCCTGGACAAACGCAGACTTTACGTGTGGAAGTGACAGCTGGAAAAGATAATGTAAAAGGAATACTAAAGCCACAATACGATTCCAAATGGACCGTAAAACCATCAAGCATTCCTTTTGAGCTTGACTCAAAAAATCAAAAAGAATTTATCGATATAGAAGTAACTGCTCCTAATGTTCAGGACCCAAGTAAAATGTCTTTTGCAATAGAAATAGATGGGCAAAAATACACTGACAAGCTGGTAACAGTAGCTTATGATCACATTCCATCACAACAAGTTTTACAGCCAAATTCTATTAATACGATTTGTATAGATATCAAGTCTGTAGGAAATAAAGTGGCGTATATAATGGGAGCTGGCGATAAAATTCCGGAGGCATTACGTGCAATTGGATATCAGGTTGATGAAATTGCTGAAGATAATATTAGAGCGGAAATTTTAGATAAATATCCAGCTGTAATCGTGGGAATTCGTGCATATAATGTAATAGAAAATATGAAATTCCACCATAAGACCTTGATGAATTACGTGGAAAATGGAGGAACGGTTGTGACGCAATACAATACAAGCAGAAGAGTAAAATCGGATGCATTAGGTCCATATCCGCTTAACTTAAGTAGAAAGCGTGTAACGGATGAATATGCGAAGGTGAAGATTTTAGATAGTTCACATGAGATTTTTAATTTCCCGAACAAGATAACAGAAAAAGATTTTGATGGATGGGTACAAGAACGAGGATTATATTTTCCTGATGAATGGGATGAGAAATATACACCATTGTTAAGCTCTCATGACAAAGGTGAAGAAGGTTTAGAAGGTGGACTTTTAGTAACAGAATATGGTGAAGGACACTTTGTTTATACAGGTTACAGTTTCTTTAGAGAATTGCCAGCAGGTGTACCTGGAGCTTATAGATTGTTTGCAAATTTGATTTCATATGGACAAGAAGTAAAACCATGATAGAAGACGAAAAACCACCAGTACTGGGAAGTTGGCGCAATATTTACATCGCAGTTTTACTATTACATGTATTGGTCATAGCCTATTTTACATACTTCACACATATCTATAGCTAATGCATTTAATTGATTGGACAGTCATGTTTACGATACTGTTTGCTATCGTGGGTTTTGGGATTTACAAAACTCGTGAGATAAAAAATAGTCAATCGTATTTCGTAGGAAATAAAGATTTAAAATGGTGGACAATTGGTTTGTCTGTAATGGCAACTCAAGCGAGTGCAATCACTTTCCTTTCCACTCCTGGGCAGGCATTCGATGATGGGATGCGATTTGCTCAGTTTTATATAGGATTACCTATTGCAATGGTGATTTTGTGTATTTGGGTTTTACCCAAATTCTATAAATCGAATGTTGTCACCGCTTATGAGTATTTAGAAAATAGGTTTGATCTCAAAACACGAACCTTAACAAGTGTGCTTTTTTTAATACAGCGGGGTTTAGCGGCTGGTCTTACGATCTTCGCCCCATCTATAATTTTGTCATCTATCCTTGGGTGGAATCTTCAATTGACAACGATTATCATTGGTATAATAGTTATCATTTATACGGTTTTAGGCGGTGCTGTTGCTGTGAGTCAAACTCAAAAGCAACAGATGATTGTTATTTTAAGCGGAATGTTTATTGCTTTCTTAGTTATCGTGAATAAACTACCAGGTGATATCTCACTAGGGAATAGTTTAGACATAGCAGGTAAGATGGGCAAACTGAATGTCATTGACTGGAAATGGGATCTTACGAATAAATATAATGTGTGGTCGGGAATACTAGCAGGAACCTTTTTGTTCTTGAGTTATTTTGGGACAGATCAATCTCAGGTTCAACGTTATTTATCGGGAAAATCATTAAATGAGAGTCGACTTGGATTACTTTTTAATGGTATTTTCAAAGTTCCGATGCAGATTGGTATTCTTTTAGTGGGAATCATGGTCTTTATGTTTTATCAATTTAATCCTGCCCCACTCCACTTTAATAATGCAAATGTAGAACTCATCAAAGAGTCTAATTATGCAGAAGAATTTGCAAGTTTAGAACGAGAGCATGAGCAGGCGATGGAAGGTAAAAAAGCTGCGATTTATGCTTTGGATAATGCCATAAAAACGGATGGTTCTGTGGAGCAAGCTCAAGGAAAGGTAATGCAATATTTGGCAGATGAAAAAGTAAGAAAAGAAGCGGTAAGTGATATCATAAAGTTGATGAATGAAGAAGATGAGAGTATAAAATTAGAGAAAGAGGACACCGATTATGTCTTCATCACTTTCATCATCAACAATCTTCCTACTGGTTTAATAGGTCTATTATTAGCAGTGATTTTAGCAGCAGCGATGTCGTCAACAAGTGCTGAATTAAATGCGCTGGCAACCTCTACAGTTTCTGATATCTATAGAAGACGATTTGCTCCAGACAAAGACGACCAACATTATCTAAGAGCGGCAAAATGGACGACAGCAGCATGGGGACTATTGGCCTTATTTTTTGCTTCCTTTGCTTCGCTTTTTGACAACTTGATAGAAGCTGTTAATATAATAGGTTCATTATTTTATGGTGTTATTTTGGGTGTATTTGCCGTAGGTTTTTTCTTCAAAAGGATAAAGGGAAATGCAATCTTTATTGCAGCTATCATAGGTGAATTCATCGTATTATTATTGTTTTATTTACAACTGAATGGAATTATTGATTTGGCCTATTTATGGTTGAATGCGATAGGATGTTTGATAGTAATTTTCATAGCAATAATATTAAATGATGTATTAGGAGATGGAGAGAAGAGAGAGGTAGAGTTGGTGGAATAGTTGTGCGTTTTACTTTTTATGTTATCTTATATTCTTTTTGATTTCCATGAGTTTTGTGCGGATTTGGAGTAGTCCATTTTGCATTTCTTCTTTGTTGATCTCATTTAATACCAATTTACTTTGTAATCTTGATTGCTTTAAGATTAAATTCAGCGTAGATATTATTGGAATCGGTTTCAATTTTAAGTTCGTTTTTCATTTATTTAAGTATCGAAATTTTGTTTTTGATATTTTTCATTATCTCAAGCGCATCGGCGGTAGATGTCGTAGGCGATAGCCTATGATCGTCCTGACCGCTTGTTACCCATAGTCACTCCTTATTTAGAGTTGCACATTAAAATTCACTTCTGCGTTCATTGCATTGAATATTCTAATGATTGTTTCGACTGTTACATTCTTAGTATTATTCTCCAATCTTGAGATTTGGGCTTTCTTTACTCCAATTAATTCACCTAATTGTTCCTGTGTTAATTTGCGGTCTTTTCTTACCTTTTTAATCATATCACCAATAAGTTCGGTTTTGAGTTCAAATTCATATTCATCTCGTTCGGGAGTCCCTTTTAATCCAATGAGTAGGTCTTCTGCTTCTGATAATTTATATGATTTCATTTTTATTTATTTTCAAAGTATTGAATTCTGATTTTATTAGCTTTTTGAATTTCTTTTTTAGCAACCTTATCTGTTTTCTTTTTAAAACCGTGAGTTGCAAACACTATGGTTTCAATCTCATTTGTTTTGTCCCAAAACGCTAACAACCTGTATTGCAATCCATTGTATCTAGTTCTAAATTCCCAAATCTCACTTGTTAGTTTTTTGAATAGAGTTGGATCAAGTGATTGTCTCGCTCTATTTATGTTTTGAAATATCTTCTTTCGTGCCTTAAAGTCTTGTTTTTTAATGAAAGTAAAGGCTTCAGGTAATAACTCTACTTCAAAATTTGACTTCATTATTGTTTACACTTAAGGATACTTTCAAATATACATAATGTTTCGTTAAATGTAAACTATATTCCTGGTCTATACCCGATAATGGGTAACGAATAATGATAGGCGTCGTCTCCGACGAAGGAGGATATGATCGTCCTATCT
>CAZSKA010000242.1:0-5769 GCA_964607315.1 uncultured Saprospiraceae bacterium
TCCTATTATTGTTATAAGCAAATAAAACATAATTTTGATGTTTTAATGTTTATTCTATTTATTAGAATTTCAAATTGGTTTCAAATGTATATTTAGAGATTTTTAATAAAACTAAATAATGATAAACCTTCGTAAATACTTAAGTACAACTTTCGAATTTTCATTGAGTGAAATAGAACAGATTGCTACTTGTTTTGCGATAAAGAAATTAAAAAAGAAAGATTTCTTTTTGAAATCAGGTCAGTATTGTCAGAGTGTTGCATTTGTAGAGAAGGGCAGCTTTATTTACTATCAAAATATAGAAGGAGAAGAAAAGATATGCGACTTTGCTTTTGAAGATGATTGGGTGACTTACTATAAAAGCTTGCTTGGAAAAATTCCAGCAGATATTAATATCAAAGCCCTGGAAGACGCTGAAATTTATCTTTTGAATTTTGAAAAGATCAGAGAGCTGAGCAATGATATACCTAAAGTCTTGCAGATGAGATCCATGATGGCTGAGCAATATTTTACGAAGTCAGCTCAGCGAGCAGCTAATCTTACAACACTCGATGCTAAAGGACGTTACGAAGCTCTGCTAGATGAAATGCCTCATATACATCAGAGAGTTCCTCAGTATCACATCGCAAGTTATCTTGGAATTAAACCGCAATCACTTAGCAGAATAAGAGCTCAAAAATAGATCGTATTGATTTATTAACATAGGTGAATGAAAAGGCTATGCTCTATCCTCAATTTTGTATCATAAAAAAATATAAAAATATGATACAGACACAGAATTTCAATTGCAGAATTAAAAGATCATTCATTTTCATTCTTTTCATCTTCCTTACTATTCAAGCTTTTGCACAAGACTCAAAATCAGAATCAGAATACAAGCAACTAATTTATATAGAGGCAGATCCATTAGCTTATATTAATAGAGGTTATTCTATTCATTTAGGATATGAAAACTGGGGGATGAGATTCGACTTGACTCGAGTAGAAGTGGATTTTCCCATTGCTTTTGAGGAAGGGTTTTATGGAACTTCAGCTTTTGATTTTAAGACAAATATTTCAGGAATTAAGCTTGATTATATTGGTAATCGTCAGAACTGGACGAAGAATGCATTTATAGGTTTAGATATTAATTATCAAAACCAAGAATTTGCTCACAGAGAAACATTGCAGCATGTTGAATTAGGAAGTCTTTTTGCTGGTGTAAGAGTAGGCTGGAAACTACCAATTTACAAAGGATTGTATGTTACACCATGGGCAGCTGTGTGGAAAAACCTGACTTCTTCGCAGAGTTTCACTGTAGGAGAGGATACCATATCTACCTTAGAGTGGGACTGGATAACTACATTTCATGTGGGTTATGCCTATACATTTTAGACTAATAAGGATGAATATTCTACTAATTTTAAAGAGGGTTTTTTAGGAATGCATATCTTCGTTCTTATAATTTATTAATATTTATATCTTATGAAAAGTATTCCTTTGTTTATAATGTCTATACTATTTTCTTTAAGTATTTCAGCTCAGACTGAACAATATGATAAAGCATCAAATGATTTCATGATGCATTTCAATAATGGCGATTTTGATAAGATTTTTCAGATGTTTAATGAAGATATGAAACAAGCCGTACCGCTTGATGATCTGATTGCTTTTCTTAGTAAAATTGACAGAAAATATGGAAAACTTAAGCAATTAGATCTTTCTGAATTTTTCCCAAATGATATGACCGTATATAAGGCAACATTCGAGAAAGATGTGAAAGCATTTCGGCTTGCATTAGATAATCAAGATAAAATTGCGGGTTTTATAATTAATCAATTTGTGGAACCTAGTTTGGCTGTAAATGATTTGGGTTCGTACCCAAAGAACATATCAGACATCATTTTTACTAATGTGAAGAATTTCCCAATGAATGCCCAGTTTTCCATTGCAATGGTGGATGGCGAGAAAGTTGCATATTATGGTATTTTGCTGAAAGATGGAAAAGTGCAAGTAATAGAGAATCAAAAGAGTGTTTTTGAAATAGGTTCTATAACTAAGGTATTTACTTCCACGCTTTTAGCGAAGATGGTAAACGAAGGAAAAGTCAAGCTAGATGGTAATATAAATCCTTATTATGATTTTACTTTTAATAAGGATATAGAACTAACATTCGAAAGTTTAAGTAACCATACTTCGGGCTTACCTCGATTACCTTTGAATATGAATTTCCTTAATAATGAAAATCCTTTCTTTGATTACGATTCAGATAAAATGGAAGATTACTTGAAAACTTATATGCAATTAGCTACGCCTGGTGAATGTGTTTATTCTAATGGTGGAGTTGGTATTTTAGGATATACTTTGGGCGTAAGCCAAAACAAAAAATTCGAAGATTTACTGAAGACAGAAATACTAGAAAAATATGGGATGATGAATTCACATGTCACAAAAGATAAAATAGAAGGGACTTTAGTAAAGGGAATAAATCAAGTAGGAGAAGAAGTATCTAATTGGGATTTTGGCACCTTGTTTGGTGCAGGTGGCTTAATGTCAAGCACTGAAGATTTATCAAAATTTGCTATAGCACAGTTTAATGCAGCAGACCAAGATTTAGCACTTACTAGAAAAGCAACCTTCAAGGTTAATGATGAAATGAGCATTGGTTTAGGTTGGCATATATTAGCGCAAAAAGATGGTTCTTCTTTTCATTGGCATAACGGAGGTACAGGAGGATATAGTTCTTCTATGGCAGTAGATGTAGAGCATAAGAAGGCTGTCATTATCTTATCAAATATTTCAGCATTTCACCCACTTCATGGAAATATTGATGATTTATGTTTTGCATTGATGCAAGAGGCTAAGGAGTGAGTTTAAAAGTGTGAAGTATCACACCAATACTATGGGTGTTATATGCTGTTACAAAGAAAAAATGGATAAAGATTTTCACTCATTAACAGAGCGAAATCTTTATCCATTTTATGTATAAAATTATAATACTTCTTAATTCCCTACTCGCTTACTCTCCGCTTCTAATCCAGTATTACGTTTTCTTGACTTCACATTGCTATTACCAAAATTATAGTTCAATGCAAGACTAACTCTTCTGCTATCCCAGTTCCCTGATCCTTCACTCGTTAATCCATTGAATGCGGATGTACCTGTCCAGCCACTAGTGAAAAATATATCATTTGCACTTAACTTCACATTGAATTGATCGTTCAGGAATTTTTTCTGTATTCCTAGATTCAAAGCCCATTGTGCATCATACAAGAAAACGCCACCCCAGACTCCTGGTCCCGAATAATATCCTGAAATCTCACCTACAAATTTCTTAGGTAAATTAAATGTTTGTTGTTGAAAAAATGAATAGGTGAATGCTTGTACATCAACCACACCATTCTCTCCATAATCTGCCTGGTTGTTGATATGTGATGCACTCGCGTTTACAAATAATGTCCACCAAGGTGTTAGTTGGAAGGGTAGGGAAGCATTAAAACTGTACACATCTTGTGTTGCTAAATTTTCCCAAGATATAAATCCAGCCCGTGGGTCTGATTCATCAGGTCCTATTAATCTGGTGATCTGATTCAATGTTCTGCTATAAGCCAATTTGAAATTAAATCTATAAAATAAGGTATATCCTACTTCTGCATTATGTACAATCTCTGGAATCAAAAAGGCATTACCTCTGGAAAAACTCAATTCACTTAGCTGAATTCTAAATGGATTTAATACATTATAATCAGGACGATTTATACGCTTTCCGTAACTAACTGATAGTGTTTGGAATCGACTTAATTGATATGTTAATCCTACATTAGGAAACCAAGTGAAATAATCTTGTTCCACTGGAGGTTCCTGTAAACTAGGATCTAAAGGTGTAAGTATGCCTACTGCATCTGTAATTTCAGTACGTAAACCTGATGCTAAGCTTAATTTGTCTGTCAGTTTTCTATTGTAAGAAATATATGCAGCATATACATTTTCAGAGTAAGTGAAGTTATTGCTTCTCTGAATATTTAGTACGTCTTCACCATTTATCTCATTAAAGAAATCAAAAGTATTGTCAGTTCGTACATTGCTAAATTTAGCACCAGTTCCAAACTGTCCACCAAATAACGGCAGCTCATAATCTAGTTTTAATGTGGCAATATCAATTAAAACAGGTGTATAATAAGAAGTTATATTTTGAGAAATTAATTCATCATTGACTGGGTCAAAATATAGATTTGGTTGGAAAAAATCAGTACTGTTATCGTATGATCCATAATCCGCATCAATATTTAAAGTTTTCTTTCCTGTTGACCATGCGTAGTTCAAATTGAAAGTAGCATTATTATTTAATCCACTAGAGATATTGTTTGCACGAAGAACTGAATCTACAGGTGTATTTAAGCCTTGAGAAATAAAACTCTTATTTCTACTTTCAGCACTTTGGTCATTTCTATTTCCAGTAACTAAAAAGCCTATAGTGCTATTATCATTCAAGAAGAAATCCGTTCCAAATCTAAAATTGGCATTCCTATTGGTATTTCTTGTGAAATTGATTTCATCTATTAATAATCCGTTTTGGAAGTTGAGGAAGTCAATAGTATTAAAACTATCACCACCACCTGCACCTAAAGTTCCAAATGCATTTAGTTTCTTATTTCTATAGTTTCCAGAAAATGAACCATTCGTATTAAAGTATCGACCTTGAGAAGCATTGTAACTTACATTTCCATTCGAGCCTATACTTTTATCTCTTTTTAGTCTTATGTCTATAATACCTGCATTTCCTTCAGCTTCATATTTCGCTCCTGGGTTAGTGATGATGTCAATTCTATCGATTTGTTCAGCAGGGATGTTTTGGAGATAACTAGTTAAGGCATCTCCTTGTAAAGGTAATCTTTTACCATCGATATAGATTAGTACACCAGAACGACTAAGAACACTAATATTATTATTGTTGTCTACTAAAACACCAGGTGCTTTTCTCAATAATCCGAAGCCATTATCACCTGCACTATTAATTGTTCCTTCTACATTGAATACAGTTCGGTCTGGTTTTACTTCCACCATTGCTCTACGGGCAGTTACAACAGCTGTTTCCAGTTCAATAGCATCAGAAGTCATTGTAAGGGCACCTAGTTCACGAACTTGATTTTCAATCAAACTGATATCAGCTACTTGCAGTTTGGATAAACCAACAAAAGAAGCTTCAAGGTAATAAATGCCAGGTTTCATGCCTTTAAAGGTAAAGGCTCCAGCTTCATCACTGGTTTCTACCTTAGCAAGTGTACTATCAGGCACATTGAAAAGGGCAATATTCACGAAGCTTATAGGATTGCCATCAACGTCCAGAAGGCTTCCATTTAGCTCGGCATTTTGGGCCCCGACCCAAAAAAAAGAAATGCAAAAAAAGAAAGAAGAGAGGAATTTAATTGTCATTGTTTGTCTAATTTACATCAAATTTAAGAGCAATTATTCAGACAAAGTTCCTTTTCAATTTATTATTAAAGCAAATTCCGACAAATGGACTAAGACCGACGACGAATGATTTATTAGCCTAAAAAATAAGATGAATTTCGAGATGAAATTACGTAATGCATGAAATTAATATAGATAAATCCTACATCTTCACCAGCTTACCAATATTAACAAGTCCTGTATCATTATAGATTCCATATGCGTAAATGTCATTAGGAAAATGTGAAATGTCAAAGGAGTTTCCTTGATATTCTCCCATGAATTCACCATCGTAAGAATAAAAATAGGTGCGTAGATTTTGATTCTCAAGTTTTACAT
>CAZSKA010000243.1:0-5676 GCA_964607315.1 uncultured Saprospiraceae bacterium
CTCATTAACATCTATGCAAAAGTCGATAGTACCAATATCATTTATAGGAGGACTAGCAACTACTTCAAGGGATACTTCTATTCTAAAAGGTGAAAAACAACCTGGAAATTCAATACTTTCAGTTTCAATATAATAGGAGAATATACCTTGTTCTAAATTATCAATAATCAAACTATCAACGCCACTCAAAATAGGTGTTTCATCTGTTTCATTTGCATACCAATGAATAATAAGTCCATCTACTTTTTCAGCATGCAATACAGCTATGCCATCACTCTCACAAACAGTTATGTTATTTCCTGTTGGAGGTTCTACAGAAGGGCAATTGCAATCTGGCGGATTGACTGACAGAAAACCAACGCATTGATTTATAGGATCTAGATTGTTGATGTCTACTGAAAGATCAATAGGAATATCAGTAATGATTACTACACCTCCGCCAAGATCAATAACATTCCCCTCTGAGGCAAGAATAAGAGAGCCTGATGAATTTAACTCAATAGTATATGTGGTATTGTTGTTCGTACAATAAATAGTGTCAATAATAATAGGAGGTAATTCAAAGAAGTTCACAGAGATAATAGCTTCATCAGGCGGACAAGTATTCCCAGATTGTACGGTATAACTAAAATCATAAATCCCAGGTGTTTGATTTCCGAATACAATTGCAAGTGGATTATCAAGATTGACATTAGCACCATCTAAATCTTGCCAAGTCCCTCCAGGAGTTGAATTAGGTCCAAGAAGTTCTACTAGATTTATTACATCAGGATTACATAATTCAATCAAGTTATCATTTCCAGCAAAAGGAGGTTCATCTACACTAATTGTAATCGCAATTTCTTCTAGACAACCTAAGTCATTGAATACTCGAATGGTGTAAATAGTCGATGTGTTAGGCGAAACAACTAGATTAGTAATCAATGTTGCAACGGTAGAAGGAAATCCTTCATAATATTCCACATCAAAATCTTGATTATTAGCATCTGAAATATTTATGGTACCAAGATCAAATGATTCTCCCAAGCATATACTTATAAATGTAGGTTCTACAGTAAGGTCTAAATCAGGTGATAATGTTACTGTCTGTACATGTTCAATTGTCCCAAAACTACAGGGGTTTGTGAATGTCCAAGTATGCGTGAACACTTCTCCATTCTGTACAACTTCTGCTTGAACATCTCCTGCAATTAGACAATTTCCAATATCATTATTGGAGTAAAGTAAATTGTCAGGTGGAGTATAATCCTGTCCACAGTTTAAAGTAATATCTGGAGGAGGATTAATAAATATAGCTGGTGTTGTAGGATTTACAGTAATTGTTCGAACATGATTTAATACATTTCCACAGTCGTCAGTTTCAGACCAACTTTGTGTTAGTTGTCCACCACAAAGATCATAAGTTCCTGTCTCTATTGCTATACCATTTCCTGTAATTTGACATGGAGGATTTTCACCGTTAGAATAGTTTAGGAAGTTAATAAATCCACCAACTTCATTGCATTCAATAGTAATGTCAGGTGGAGGATTTGTGAAAACCGGAGCTGGAGCTTCTGTTACAGTAATTGTTTGAGAAGTGGATATTGATCTTCCACATGGATCTATATAAGTCCAAGTATAAATAATTTCTCCTCCACAAGCATCAAAATTATCTTGAATGGTTGGTATGACAATATCAGAAATCCCACATACTCCACTCAAACCATTTGATACATTGAGATTAGGAGGTGTAGTTAGATTATCACATGATATCGTTTGATTAGTGGGGACATTCTCAAAAGTTGCTTCTGGAGCAGGTTCTACAATAATGTTTTGGGAAACTGAAATGAGATTGCCGCAAGCATCCATGGTTTCCCAAGTTAAGGTAAGATTCCCTCCACATGAATTAAATGAACCTGATTGGGTTGGTGCAACCGAACCTTCTAATAAGCAGACTCCTGTTGAATTATTAGAAAAATTTAAGTCCATTAGATTAAGTTCTACTTCGTCACAACTTAATGTAACAGATCCCGGAACAGTCTCAAATTCTATCGGCCCAATATCATCTACAGTGATTGTTCTACTGTGATTTAAAGGATTTCCACATTCATCAACGACATTCCAATCTTCCGTAATAGTTCCTGTACAAGGGTCGAATGTTCCTAATACCCCCATTATATCACCAGAAATTTCACACGATCCTGTAATACCGTTACTATATGAGAGTAAACTAGACGTAGAAGGAACTGAACCACAAGAAACGGTAATATCAGTAGGTGGATTTAGAAAGGAAGGTATTGGTGCTGGATTTACAATAATCATTTGGGTATGTGAAATCGGTCTCCCACATACATCTGTAAACTCCCATGTATTAAGGATTTGACCTCCACATACATCAACAGAGCTATTTACAACAGGATTCACCATTCCAGAAATTTCACATGTGCCTATTAGACCATTATCGTAGTCAAGAACAGGCATTGTTTGAGGTACTTGATCACAATCAAGTGTAACACCTGCTGGTGGATTAATAAAACTTGCTTCAGGAGCAGGTTCAATTGTAATGATTTGTGTTTCTGTAATTGTTCTTCCACATGCGTCAGTGAACTCCCAAGTATTCATTAACATTCCGCCACATATATCAAAAGTTCCTGTAGTAACAGCAGGTTCTGATCCCATGATCTCACAAGTTCCTGTTAAGTTATTTGTATAATCTAAATCAGGAAAGGATGTGGGAACAGTTTCACAAGTATAAGTCATAGCAGGAGGAACATTTAAGAATACTGCTTCAGGAGCAGGTTCTATAGTTATGTTTTGGGTATGACTAGCTGTCTGATTACACATATCTGTGTATTCCCAAACTATGGTATAAGATCCTCCACATATATCTTGACTTCCTGACAAAACACCTATTGCTACACCACTATCTTCACAAGACCCTGTCAAGCCATTTTCATAAGAAAGATCGCTTGTTATTGGAATAAATCCGCAAGGATGAACTTCATCACTTGGAGGGTTAAGAAACATAGGCGGAGCTAATGGTAAAACAGTTATTGTTTGGGTATGAGTTGTTAGATTATCACAAGAATCGATTGCATTCCAAGTTCTTTCTACAGAACCTCCAGCGCAAATTGTTGCATTGTTTAGTTCACTAGTTATTGGTGATATTCCTGTTAAACCACAATTGTCGGTCCAGTTCAAATCTGTCGATGGCGCTAAATTTGATAAGCATTCAATTTCTTCATCAGCTGGAATCATATCAAAAACAGGTGGTTCGTCATCCTCAAAAGAAACGGTTAAAGAAGTAATGTCACAGCAATTGTCTACACAATTATATGTATTTACATCATCACCGATCATTGGCACAGGAGAAGCATCTCCAGTATAATGATTATACGCATAAATAGTAAATACAGAACATACTTCACTAGTTAGGGTTAACTCAGAATCAAGGATAATATCTAAAATGATTCCAGAACCATCAGTAATGATAGTGTATTGATCATAACCTATTGAATCTTGAAAGTTTACAACGTCAACATCAATTGTTTGTCCGGGACATGCATTGTTTGCATTAATTTCACCTGCAAATGAATTACAACAGAATTCTGGAATTACTGTAATCGTGTCAACAATAACACAGCCATTTGAAGAGCTTGCAGATATAATATAATCTGTTTCTACAATAGGACAAACAGTAATAGACTGTGAAGTTTCACCTGTATTCCAAATATAAGAATCACAGCCAGAACCAGCATCTAAAGTTACACATTCTCCTATGCAAGAATTCACTTCTTCTGAAAGTACTGCAGGAACAAATTGAATTACAAAATTCAAATCAAAAATACAGCCATCATCTGTTTGCCAACCTCCTGATTGAGCATCATCAGTAATGAAAAACCCTATAGTTTCTGTAGTAACTTCAGCAATTGCGGGACAAAATGATAGCTCAAAACCAAATTCAGGGCAATTAAATTCACAATCATCTCCCCAATTATCAAAGGGTTCACCATCAGTTAACCAAGGATCGTCTTCTTCGCAAAAAGTACCACCACAATTTGTTCCATTCCAACTAGAATTATCCCCTCCTCCACAACCATCACCTACTGGGTCATAATAATAACCTGCTCCAAAAGGTTGATTAAAACATGCACCTGTTATTGTATCTTGAAATATCCAATCATTAGTTGGTAAGATTACCTCAGCAGCACTCCATCCATCACTGGCTTGAAATGAAACACCATGAATCCAATTAATACCAGATCCCTGTTCCCATACAAAATCTAATTCTACCGTAATGTCTATTTCTCCACAACCATTTACTTCTACAACAATTGTATCACCAGTTGCAGCACCACCAGCAAGAATAGTTCCTGGAATAGTAGAGGTTGCATTAAGGATGTTACCACCTGAAAAATCAGTTACTGATAAGTCAGCTTGACATATGGAACATAGGCTTGAACCTGGACATTGTGCCGTAAGTGCCTGATAAAAAAATAACAATATAAAACAAACAAGGTATTGTTTCATGTAGCCTTTTGTTCCTCTTTAATTTATTAGTACTTTTCAAAGTATGTTAAAGAAGGAGTATAATTACATATTATTAATAAATATATCTATATGTTAGATTGATTCTTTCTTCTTTTCGTTGCTTGGTCTTTGCAATAGTGTGTTTCCAGTAATGTTGCGTTTCCTCTTTCATGATTAGAAGACTTCCATGTTTCAGTTCTAAATCGAATGTTAATTCCTTATCAAATTTATGTTTCATTTTAAATTTTCGGCTTTCGCCCAAAGACAAACTTGCAATAATTGGGTTTTGACCTAATTCTTTTTCATCATCTGCATGCCAGCCATTGCTATCATTCCCATCTCTGTATAAATTAGCTAGTACAGAATTAAACTTTTCACTGCTAAATTTTTCTATAGAGTCTTTTACATCTAAAAGTAGGGAATTCCATTGATTTGGTAGCATTCTTAACCCAGAATAAGTATAGCTTTTGTCGGGGTCACCATACCATGCTTGCAAACGAGGAACATTATGAATTTTTCCAAACATTTTAATCTTATCCTGTTTCCAGTCTATTTTTTTTCGTAAATCAATAAATAAAGCGTCAGCCTCTTGGGGATTAAAGAAAGATTCTTTATAATCTATTACTGCGTTTTTTAATTTAATTTCCATGAAAATTATGTATTAAAATAAACTATTTCGTCTTATATGTAGGACTTACAATACAATTTTGTAAATTGATGATTATAAGTGCCAATAATAATTAATTTGATAAATTTAATTTATGACTTCTTATATTGAAATGAATACAAAATCCATATGTTTATCAATTGTGGTTCTTTGTTTATTTATTCTTTCACAAGCATGTAATACTCATAAAAAAGTAAAACAAAATATGGTAGAATATGACAATTACCCAAGTCTATGGGCTAACTATAACGTGTTAATATCCAAGGGTAGAAATCAAGATGCACTTTTAACTCTAGATAGCATCTTCATACAAGCTAAATCAGATAAAAATGACCCACAAATATTAAAAGTATTTTTTAAAAGAAGTGTGGCAAATAACTTTCAAGAAGATGCTATAGAGAAACAAATTAACTATGTAAATAATAATCAAAATGCATTAAGTACAGAAACTGCAAAAGATATTTACTCGTCATATTTAGCTGAATTATATCGATTATATC
>CAZSKA010000244.1:0-5544 GCA_964607315.1 uncultured Saprospiraceae bacterium
GTTTTATTAACGACAATTCTAATTTAACAATCCCTTCACAACTTAATAAGTGGGAAACGTATTACAACTCTTTGTTTTATCATATTTCTTGCAACATAATTTTAAATAACACATTACTTAAAAACTTATTTTAGCCATCAATTACTATATTAGTATCAACTAAATACTTTTAAATGAACCCTATCTTAAAAAACATACTACTTACAATTACAGCAATAATCGTTGGCTCAATAGTGAATTACTCTCTGGTAATGTTATCTCTTAACATAGTTGATTACCCTGAAGGGTTTGACCCTTCTAGTGCCGAAAGCTTTCTAAAACATAAAGATTCTATTCCAAATTCAGGTTATTTAATAGTATTGCTTGCCCACGCACTCGGCACTTTAGTTGGAGGATTTATTGTTGGAAAATTTGTAAGCACTAAAGCAATATGGTTTGCGCTTGGAATCGGCGCTTGGTTTTTGATGGGTGGAATAGCTGCTTCATTCATAATACCTGCCCCAAAATGGTTTGTACCAGTTGATTTTGTGTTTTCATATTTACCTATGGGGCTGTTAGGATGGTTTTTGGCAGGTTCCAGAAAATAACTCAGTTAAGATGATTGTGTTCTTGTTACATTGAATAATGTGACTTCATTGATTAGACTTAAAGTTCTGCAGATAGATTAAATGCTTATAATCATTGTAAACCTCAAGCTTTCTAGTATAATTGTCAAGCATACAATATTTCAGCTATGCATAAATCGTTTATTTTTATCAAATTTGCTTTAAATAACTATATCAATATGTCTACTAATAAATGGTCCTTATTTTTATTTACTTTTCTTTTTTGTATAGGTAATTTATCTAGTCAACTCTCAGACTATGGCGTATATAAAGTTATTACTGCCTCAGGAGATACTATAGGTACTAATACCATATTTAAAAACAAAACGAATGAAGACCAACTCACTATAATTTATATAGGAGCAAAGAAAACTTTTCTTGCTTCAGAAATAAAAGAGTATTCCTATTTCGGAAAATACACAAGTATAAAAGTTGGAAATGAACACAAACTTGTAACGACCATAATAAAGGGAGATTTAAAACTTGCTAGAGGATTAGCTAAAAATGGCATGGACAGATTTTACCTTTACCAAGGTGATAAGTGGATTGATCTTTTGCCAAATGCAAGCGACTTATCAACTTTATTAAACAATGAAGTAAGTGATTTCAGTCAAGCTGGGGTTAAGAAAAAAATCCATTACACCTACCCTTCCTTAGCAACTGCAATGAATAAGTATAATGAATCTAAATCTTCCGCTAGCAAATCGATTGGAAAACCAGCATACGAATTACAGAAGAGATTATCAATTTATGGAGGAATAGGTCTTTCCCAAATTAACATTCAAGGTTTTAGTCCTCAATTAGGAGCCTCTGTCAACTATCTGATAGGAGGAGATTATCAATTAAAATTTAGCAGAGTTCATTCAACGAGACTTCAAGTTAATTTCAGTAGGAATTTCTGGTTTATACCTGGTGAATGGCTTTGGGACGTTCGAACAATAAACATTGCCGCTTTATGGGACGTCCAATTATATAGCAATTATAAAAATTTAGAAATTTCAATAAGTGCAGGTCCTGTTTTCAATTTAAATGCCGGTTCAGTAATAATAGTCCAGCCTGACCCAGCGAATACGATAGAACAAAAGCAAGGAATTAGTCCAGGCTACGAAGTTCAATTACATTTTTTAATCAACAATCATTACAAGGCAATACTTGGATTTCAAGCTATCCCTAATCAGAGAACTTCAGTTTTTGGGGAATTTCAAAACACAAATGATTTTGTTCGCTTTGGGACCCAAGGTCTTTCATTAGGTGTAGGATATGTATTTTAAATTATCGATTGGAAGTACTATTTTATCTAATTTTTGACCACTATATTCGATTTTATATCAATGAAGGAATACATCTCATCAAAATTATTTTAACTTTCATTTCCTTCTAACAAAAAAGTCAACACTTAGACTTCAAAAATTACTATTATGAGAAATATTCTCTTCTTCTTTATACTAACAATATCTTTTTCCATATTCACTTCATGTAGCAGTAGCAATTCCCCCGATCAAACAGCCATCAATTTCATGAAAAGCTTTAGTGATGGTGATTTTGAAAAAGCTAAAGAATATGCCACTGTAGATACTAGATCTATGATATCAATGTTAGAATCTTTTGGGGTTAAAGATCAAATGGAAGAGATGGGACTTGGAACAAAGTCTAAATTTTCTGTAAAAAACTCTGAAGTAAGTGACAACAAGGCAACTGTAACCTTAGAGATCACGGACGCAGATTCTGAAAAGGAAGAAATGCCAATTGCCCTTGTAAAAAAAGACGGCGAATGGTTAGTTGATATGGATAAAGAAGATTTAGGAAAAGAAAATGGAATGGGAGATTTGGAAAATTTAGACAAAGAAGAAGGAAACCCATTACTTGACTTAGAGAGTGAAAATTAAACTAAGGGCATTTAGCATTATTTTTATAGGATGTATATTAGTTTTTAGTGTTATAAGAATATTACAGATTAAAGTACAAGAAGCTATTCCTTTAAATAAGCCTCTTTACAGCCTAACAAAGGAGGAGAAGTCTCAATTTCAAACAGGTGACATTATTTTGCGAAAGGGATATGGCTTTGTAAGTAATCTGATATACAAGGTAATGGATGAGGATTTCGAAGTCACTCATTTAGGGGTAATAATCAAAGATGACAATAAATTGAGAGTCGCCCATGCTCTTTCTAGCAAGGTATCCAATCAAGATGGTTTACGTTTTCAAGATTTAGACACTT
This sequence comes from uncultured Saprospiraceae bacterium, assembly GCA_964607315.1. GTDB lineage: Bacteria > Bacteroidota > Bacteroidia > Chitinophagales > Saprospiraceae > JAHDFB01. The sequence continues at coordinate 2,824 of CAZSKA010000244.1, forward strand.
TCATCTATCATTCAGTAGACAATACCGTTTTAGTAACCAGATTAAAAGGCATAGATTCATTAAAACAAATGAAAATTAAGCATCAACTAGATTCTTATTTAAAACTCAATTTACCATTTGACCACAAATTTGATTATTCGGACACAACAGAACATTATTGTTCTGAATTAATATGGAGAATTTACGAGCATAATTTAAACATTCTTCAAGTAGACTCTAATCTTTCAAATGAGGAAAAGTACAACGCATTAAAGATTTTTTACGATACGACTTACTTCGATTATATCATCAATCATCACACAAGACGTTCAAGCAATTAAACACTTATGCTAGCAATATCTTTCCTAGCAATTCCACTAGTAGCTTATTTTCATTAAAGCTTCTATTATTCACACCTTTGGACTTTAAGTCATACTCTTTTAAAAGCTGAAGTATCTTTTCTACACTTATGCTTTTATAATTTCGAGCTGCTAGTCTGTATTCTTTCATGAAAAACGAATTATACACTCCAATACTTTTACCAAGCACATTATCATTGAGCCCCTGATTTTGGGTCACAACCCAAACCTTAGAAAAAAATCGAAATAAAGTTCCTACAATCATTACCATAGGGTTCTTTTTCGGGTTATCCTGAAAATATTTCGAAATTCGGAACACTTTCTCAAAATCCTTACTTGCTATGGCTGACTGTAATTCGAAAACATTAAAATCCTTACTAATACCAATTTGCTTCTGGACAACCATGACATCAATAGAACCTCCTTTAGGCACCTCTAAAAAGACTTTCTCCATTTCATTATGCAAAGTACTTAGATCAGAACCTATATACTCTGCCACCAAATTAGCAGCCTGACCATCAATTGATCGACCTGAAGATTTGACGAGTTGATTAACATATCCTGGTAATTGATTATCATATAATTTTTTAGACTCAAATACAACAGCTGTCTTCTTCAATGTTTTTGCAAACGAAGAGCGATTATCAAGCTTTTTATTTTTGTAGGCAATACATAATACTGTGGAAGGAACTGGATTTGCTACATATTTATCTAACAATTTTATATCCTTCACATTTTGCGCTTCTTTAACAAGTACCACTCTCTTAGGTGCCATCATGGGATATTGAGTACAAGCATCAACTATTTGCTTAACAGAAACTTCTTTCCCATAAAATAAATTTTGGTTAAAAGATTTTTCACCTTCAGCGAGAATCCCATTTTCTATTTCATTACTAATGACATCAATAAAATACGATTCATCCCCATGAAGAAAATAGATGGGAGAAAGGTTACCTGATTTTATATTCTTGAGTATCTCTTGCATACAAGTTTATGTGATGCAAAGTAAAACATATTCTGAATACCTAGCGTGTAAATACATACTTAGAATCGGTACTTAATACTTTATTAAAGGAATAATCTTCATAATCAAAAGCTCGCATATCTTGATAGTCAAGAATATTATTATCTATTGCGAACCGAGAGATTAGACCTCTTGCTTTCTTCGCATTAAAAGAGATGAATTTCAATTCGCCATTATGCATTTCTTTAAAGTCTACATCTATTACCTTTGCGTTTAGTTTCTTTTGATTTATCACTTTGAAATACTCTTTTGAAGCTGCATTAAAAATGACATCAGACTTTATTTCAGCAAGATCTTCATTTAACATATGTGTAGGTTGGTCTCCCCAAAATTCATATAAATTTTTCTTCCTTCTAATAGGCAACTTTGTTCCCATTTCTAATCTATATTCCTGAATTTTGTCCAATGGTCTCAGAATTCCATATAAACCAGATAATATTCGAATATGATCTTGAGTATAATCAAATGCATCTTCTGGAAGAGTTTTCGAGTCAAGTCCTAGATATACGCCACCATTAAAAGCCAGGATCGCTTCTTTACCCACCTCATCAATCTTATCTAAATCATAAGCTTCATAACGTTCTTTATTTTGCACCGCAAGGTCCTTGCTTATACTCATAAGTTCACGTAATCCTTTAATAGAGGACCGAGAAAGCTTATTAATTAATTGTTGAGATTTATCATTAAATCTAGTTGAACTGACGTTCAAGTTTTTGTTATGTTTTGAAAAATCCAGTGTTTTAGCTGGAGACAATAATATGATCATACTACTTATAAATTAAAAAAATCCTTGCCCAATGAAGAACAAGGATTTTGAAAATATGTTTTTTTCAAGAATTAGTTTCCTCCACCAATTATAGAAGCTGGTGCTTCAGGAACGGCATCTTCTTTTTTAGACACGTTACCAATTACCTTTATTACGTGTGGCTTTCCGGCCTCATTTGTTGTAAGAGTAACTGTTTTATTAATTTTTCCTAATCTGTTTGTAGCGTAAGAGATTTTTATTTCTCCTTCTTCACCTGGCATGATTGGTTCTTTTGGCCAAACAGGAACTGTACATCCGCAAGATCCTCTTGCGTTAGAAATCACTAAAGGTTCTGTACCAGTGTTAGTGAATCTCACAAATCTGTCTCTTTCTGAGTGTTGCTCGATTTCACCATAATCACAATTAAGAGATTCGAACGACATAATTGGTCCATCAACTACTTCTTGATTATCAGAAGCTGGCGTTGGAGTACTTTGAGCATAGCTAGTTAAAGTAAATGCAAATAGCATCATTAAGATTAAACTAATATTCTTCATTTGGAAATATAATTTTTTATTTAGCACTAAGATATTACATATTTTTTAAAGCAATGT
>CAZSKA010000245.1:0-5534 GCA_964607315.1 uncultured Saprospiraceae bacterium
TTGATCTATATTATCTAAGTTAACATTTTGTAAAGATATGAGCCCAAAGAAAAAATACAAAGATTTAATTATTCGCAATAACATTTGTCCCTGATGCATTCAAAACTCCTGTACTATTATCCAATTTTGTTGCAGTTGTATTTCCAAGAACACTTACATTATTGATATTCATAACACCTTCATTTTTAACTACCATAACATTGGTTGTAAGGTTGCTAATCGTCATATTATTAGCTGTAAACGTACCTGAATTCATAACTTCTAGACTAGGTTGAAGACCATCTCCAATAAGTCGTACGGTTTTGCCAGATGGCACACTGAAAGTTAGGTTCTTATCAATAATAATCTGGTCCGATGCAAGATTAATAATTGCTGAAGTAGGCAAACTATTATCAAAAGTTATTACATCTCCAGATGTTGCACAATCTAGTGCTTCTTTTAAAGAGCCTGTTCCATCATCAAAATTCAATTTACTAACATTTAATTCACAAGATCCTGTGAAGCAAATTTCTAATGTCCAAGAATTCAATATTCCCCCATCCTGATTGGCTTCGTCATGAATCTCCAAATCCCACACTCCATTCAAATCCATTGCATTGAATGTAGAAAGATTTTGGACAGGTGCAACTGTAGATCCACTCGTCCTTTGGGCACAATCAAATGGACTTCCGTCATCATCATAAGTCAAGAAAATATCATCATCTTGCCCACAAGTATGGTCATACAAAATCGCAGAATTTCCTGCTGGGTCGCCTAAAGTAACCTCAAGATCTTCAATCCAAGTATGTGTAATATCTAAGTTTTTAATATTCACATCTGTGACTGTTCCAGTAAATGGAATGTCTATTGTAGAATTTACTGTTGAAATAGTATTCGGAATAATCACATCCTCTCTTTCTTCAAAGTTTAAGCAACTACCTGTAGAAAAGGTAAAAGGATTTGAAAAATTTCCATTTCCACAATCAAATATTGGTCTAACCTGCCATGAAAAAGTCTGATTAACATTAAGTATCGTATTCGGTACTACTGTATTGTTTGACACTATTCCAGACTCTATAACAGTCCCTACAAAATTCATTATCTGATATTCATACTGATTAACACCAGCAACTGCTTGCCATTCTAATTCAGGATTATTCATTACATCAAAAGCAGCATCGGCAGGTGATGTTAATAATATATTTGAAGAATTTGTATCGATTATATCTAAAACAAATTCCTCTTTTCTTACAAGTCCAGATTCCGAAGCTAAAATCTCAATTACATATTGCCCAGCGGGAATATTAAAATTTTCTAATGTTAAGGTAGTGGAATTGCCTGCATTTATGGTGAAATCAGCAAGTGTAGCAGTCACACCGGATGGAACCCCTTGAAGTGAAAGATTAATATCAGCGGAAAATCCTTCAAATGATTCAGAATCTATGTTTATTACAAAAGGATTAATTTCCGTAGTACAAAAACTTTCAAATTGCTTATCGATACTAATATCAAATGAAGCAGAACTATTGGTTACTGTGATGTTGGCATCATTTATATCAAAGAAATAATTATCAGCAGCTTTCACCATAAATCTGGCGTCATTTTCAAGTCCTTGAGGAATTACTATTTCTCTTGCACCATCATTTAAGGTTTGCTTTACTAGAGTATCAGGGTATGTTAAACCTCCATCGCGAGAATATAATATATCAACTAACTGTGCATTAATTGGTGCCACATCAGTATTCGCTACATCCCACATTATCAGTACATTTTCATATTCCGAATACGAAAGTGATGAAGCTTGTGATGTAACATCAAATGGCCCAGCTCCTCCTTCTACTGTAATCTTTACATTAGAAGTATCTATACATCCGGCTGCGAAGCTTATATCTCTTGCTGTGTACACAAAGTTCATATCTCTTGCAACACTGGGAAGTACTTCCCAGGTGTTAGATATACCTTGGGCATAATTAGAGATAGAAGGGTAAAAACGTTGCTTTTCCGAAGTAGGTAAATAAGATCTAAAGACAGGGCCACCAGTATTAGTTGATAAAGGAGGCATTGTTCCCACAGTGGCATCTTGTTGTTCCCACGCATGAAAAAGTGGGTCAGAATCAGGGTCACTAACTTCTACATCCAAAATAAATGGTGTACTAATAGGAATGATTTTATCTTCTATAAACTGAGCAACTGGAGCTGTATTAGTGAGTGAAATTGTATTATGACATGTGCGACTATCGAGATAATTAGACATCTCCACAATATTAGCCGTATTAAACATGGCGATACTATTATTAAGAACATTGGGATTACAAATTCCAGCATAACCCATAATCGTAAACCCACTACCAACTTCCACTGAAGTACCACTTCTTTGGCAACTATTGTTTTGGGTGTGATTTCCACCACATTGATGTCCTATCTCATGTGAAACATAATCAATATCGAAAGGATCACCAGCTGGAGTGCCTATTCCTGTGACTCCACGTGCTTTATTCCCATTTATACAAACTACCCCTAATCCAGCTAAACCAGACCCTCCTGTACTAAAGATGTGTCCTATATCATAATTAGCCGAACCTATCACGTTGTCCGTATTTGTTTGATTTACAGAAATCATATTACTGGCATTTGAACCATTAAAAGGATCAGTTCCTGCATTATAATAAAAAATATCATCCGTATTGTTAATCAATATAAATCGTACCGTTAAATCCTGTTCGTAGACTTCATTAACTCTATTCATTGTAGTTACTACAGCTGACATCACCAGAGCTGATTGGGCAGCACTTGTTGCACCATGGAAATTAGAATATTCTCCTGTTGTTGTTTGGGCATAGCGATAAGTACGTAATTCACAATTCCCTAATAATTTATTTGTACTTTGGGGTTCTTCTTTTGAAAAGGATGGCTTTTCCAGCCCAAATTCACAGTTCACTTTTTCATCTGTTTGAAAATCAGCTTTGCGATAAACGATTCTATGAGATTTATCATTTCTTTGAAAATGATCAATATAAGTCATTCCTTGGTCATCTCTGATTACTGCTCTCACACCTTGTAGTGTATAATCAATTCTAATTTTTCTATCGGGTTGATTTCGAGAAACACCAATAAAAGTACGTATATCATCATATTTCTTAGCTAACTCACTTTGCATCATATCGTAACGAAAAACGAAGAAATGATCAATATTACCATTTGCCAGTGGAAAAGCGATTAGTTTAGCTTCTGCTTCACCAGAAAGCACTTCATTTTCGTTTGGAGTATCCCAAAGAAGTTTTTTGATATTATCATCATTTACATAGTAAGTACGAGCATTTTCAACTGATATATCAACAACATCTTTCAATACAATGGATTCTTTTTGAACTTCATTCCACGATTGAGTGAAAGAATATATAGCCATTAACATGAATAAGAATGTAAAAACTAATCTCATAATTAAAACTTTAAGTGTACATCAATTCATGGTAAAAAATGTTAAGATTCGCAATTTCATTTAAAGCGAAATGTAACCTTTCCGCTGTCTAAATATAAAAAGGATACATTACAAAAATAATCAATATTTAATTGTATTATTTAATTATAAAGTAAAAAGCACCTAATGGTCTGCTACGATTGGTATAAGCCTGAATTAACTGGCATGGAATTATTAAATGAAACTAGCTTTCTAAGTCATATAAATTGGTGATTTGTGAAGCTAATATTGCTTTTCTTTTTTGGGCTTTAAGCCCAAAGAAAAAAGAATTCTCTAATTGATTAAAGGATATTTATACAATTTACCCTTTATATATAATACTGATTGCATAAATACCTAGTTTTGGTTAAATTAACTTAAAGTAATATGGCATCAGCTTTTGGACATGCAGCATTGGTAATAGGTGGGCGAAAATTATTTCCGGATAAAGCTATGGGAACGAAGGTGATCATACTAGGAATTTGTTCTGCGGTTTTTCCAGATTTAGATGTATTTTTCAGGTATATTGTAGATTATTCGAATCCATATTATGAATACTTAGAACATAGAGGAATTACGCATTCCATTTTCTTTGCCGTTCTATGGGCAATTCTGATAACAGGAATTTTTCACAGGAAGAGTCCTTACAAAATCATCCTTATCTCCTTTTACTTTATATGTACTATTTCACATGGAATATTAGATGCGTTCACCACAGGTGGTGCTGGAATAGGCTTTTTAATGCCTTTCTCCACAGAAAGGTACTTCACCCCTTTCAAAGTCATTAAAGTATCACCAATTGGTATTTCAAGATTCTTTTCTAGCTGGGGTGTAAAAGTTCTGAAAAGTGAATTCTTTTATATAGGAATCCCTAGTATGCTTTTTTATGTATTAGGCATATTTTTGAATAGATCAATCTATAAAACCGAGAAGGATTAGGATTATCTTATTAGAGTAATAGAACCACTATATGGAATTACTCCGGCTTTCTAAGTTATTAATGTATCACCAATTGACAATTCAAGATTCTTATCTAGCTGGGGCGTAAAAGTATTGAAAAGTGAATTCTTTAATACCATTTAAATTTTGGAATGTTGGAAATAAATTCAAATTACAAATAGGTGAGTTCGACTTATAAAATAGAGGAATAGCCTTAGCTACTCCGATATTTTCTAAGGAAGAAATCACGTATTTTAAGAAGAATTTATCCGACAATTTCGAATTTAAATGGTATAAATCGGAATCCCTAGTATGCTCTTTTATATACTAGGCATATTTTTGAATAGATCAATCTATAAGACCGATAAAGAATAGGATTATCAAAGTATAAATTACTTTTTTACAATTACTTTAATTAACTCTTTCTCCTCTGAAGGTATACCATTTAGATGTTTCACCTTTATCATACGTCACTTTGTAATCGATAGTTATTTTACTTCTATCATCTTTATCAAGTTTAGCATGAGCAAACCATGCAGCTGGCGAGACACGTTGAAAAAATATAGCCTCATCATGATCAAAATGCATTTCTACCCCTGGTGACGAATCAAACCCTCTAGGAAAATTATGCACAGCATTAAAAAGAGTTTCAAATGACATGTCAAAACTTTCGCCAGGATATTCAGTAGATATGCCTCTATATGTACTATTGAAATAGACTTTAACATCTATCCAATCTACAATATCTCCTAACTTTATAACAAAGTTTCTAGTTAATGAATCACGCATCATAAAATCATCATAGCAAGAATGCTTCTCTACAGTTATTAGTTGTACTTCAATAGGCAAATATTCTTGTTGTTGAATATTCCCAAAATTTAAAGAGACCTCACTATCTGTAAAAACCCTTGGATCATCTCCAATTTTCCAATACAAACTATCTGCATTTTCAGTTTTAGAATAAAATATAGGCACTGTGCCTAGAGTATCTCCATCAAAATATATTACCGTATCAGGAAAAAAATTATTATAAACAGGACTACCATAACTTTTATAAAATCCACCCCCAAAATCTGTTTTTAAAGGCACTTTTGAAAAACAAGGATCATAAACTGAGCATTCAGGATCTGAAGGATCATCACAATCACAAGATGTTAAT
>CAZSKA010000246.1:0-5407 GCA_964607315.1 uncultured Saprospiraceae bacterium
TTATGCCTACGTTTTTTAACTCGAACTAGAAAAATTAAGTATCAAAATTTTATAGGACATTTTGAAATTAAATTGGTATAACTACCTCTTTGCAATTGGATAGTTTTCACCTCTGTTAAATACATTGCCCACTTTTCTAGGAGCATTATTTCTAACTTGACATATTCCAGCTACATGCGGAGTCGCCATAGAAGTTCCACTTAACGTTGCATAACCTCCATTCAAGTAAGTACTGTATACACTACTACCAGTAGCTATGTAATCAACAGGATTCATATTGTAATTAGAAAAACTGCTGAAACTCTTCCCACAAGTCATTGAAGAAATAGTGTAAACTCTCGTGTTATTGATACATGCTGGTTGATAAAAAGCAGCATTCGCAGATGAATTTCCTGCTGCTATAGCTACTCTTGTACCAGAATTTCCAAGGTTTTTAACTGAAGTTCTATAAGAAGATCCATTGGCACAATTACTTCCATAATATCCTCCTAAGCTCATGTTCACTACATCACCTGCTAAATCATAAGTCGCAACATGATTCAAACCAGAGATAATTCCCGACGTTGATCCAGAACCAGAACAATTTAGAACTCTAATTGGTACTACAGGAGCATTAGCTGCTACACCAACTACACCAATACTGTTATTTCTAGCCGCTGCAGTTCCAGCACAGTGTGTTCCATGACCATTACAATCATTTGCTGATCCTCCCACGAAACTTCTAGCATAAGTTGTATTTGTTACAACATTCAAGTCAGGGTGATCAAGATCTATTCCCGTATCTACCACCCAAATCCATCGGGATTGACTAGCATTTACAAAACCACCTGCATTCGAAATTCCGCATGGAGTAGTCTGCATTCTTGATTGTCCAGGTGCGTCAATTGATTCTATTGTAAAATCAGGAAGTTCTACTTTTCTATCATATTCTACGGAAACAATACCATCAGTCTTAATCAACTTTTCATACTTCTCGTCCGAAATTTTAAGTGCAGCTCCAGCATCTAGAATAGCATATAAATAAATGATTTCATCTTCTTCTATTCCCGCATCATAAAGGAATTCTCTAATAGATGCTTCTACTTCGAGCTTCAATTTCTCCATCGTTGCTCCTTTCTCCTCTCTCGTTCTAAAACTTTCTTGATCTACCTGAAGAACTGCTGGTTTAATGATTTCATCTGAAATAGAAATGATAAATTGCCCAGGAATGATATTTCCTTCAGCACTGTTGGGAATATTAAGCTGTTCGGGATTTTCATTATTTAATTGGGTTTCGTTTGTACATGATGAGTAAATGGCAGCTGTTAGCATTACCATTAAAATTGCTTTAAATAGTTTCATAATTAAATGTTTGAATAGCGAGGAATTATAAGATGAGGAGGCTTGTAAATAGCAATAGCTTACTATCTTGATGAAATGTCAAGTCAATAATAGTTTACAATTTAAAGCTTCTCAATGTGTTTGATAAATGGCCGTTAACCACAAACCTTAGCAAATCCTCTTGCTATTAGATTAATAAAGTTGCAGATTAAAAATCTGCTGTTGTTAGAATAATTATTGAAAATGAAAGTCCACTTCATCTTCAAAATAATTACAGTTGGACTAAAAAATTGAATGCATTCAGACCGATCTATACTCTATAGAGTGTTCTAAGATAGCATATGCTGTCTTATAAATCTAAGATATTAAAAAAATGTTAAAATTGCAATAGTTTAATTAAATTTAAAGCTAATTGTGCTTACTCTTTTTGCTCCATCTTCACTTTCTAGAACCATTTCTTTACCTGTCCTTGTCTTAAAAACCTGTTCTAAATTTTTGACATGACCTATTGGTATTCTTCTTTCAGCAGCAAGTTCAAATAGTTTGTTACCATCGATCAATGCTATATGTTTCGCAAGCAAGTCGATTAATGCTAATCTGTTAGAAACTCTAGCACCATTACTTGTGAATCGATCATCTGCTAATAATGCCTTAGCATCTAAAATTTCACACAGTCCAGCAAACTGTTTTTCGGAACCAATTGCTAATACGATTTCCATACCATCTTTGGTAAAGAATAAATCACCATAAGGAGCTATATTAGGATGTTTGGAGCCTAGAGGTTTCGGAATGTGCTGTACATTGAGATAGTTTGTTGCCTGATTGGCTAATGAAGCAATGGCGCTCTTATCCAAGCTACATTCTATTTTGCTCCCTTTACCACTTTTCATACGTTTAATCAATCCCACTAAAATGCCCTCTTTTAATTGATGAGCAGCTAAAATATCGATAAGAGCAACTGGCATCTTACATTTCATATCCTCACTTATTCCACACATGGAAAGGAAGCCACTTTCGGCCTGTAAAACCACATCATAAGCAGCTCGTTCTGGATGGTTTACAAATCCTATTAATTGAGCATAAATAAGTTGCGGAAATTTATGAAACAGTTGTGAATAAGCAACAAGAAATTTTTGAGCAGTTGAATCATTGAAATTACTGATAAGGATATCAGTGTCTTCTAACTCTTTTAGTAGTTTTTGATAGTCATCAGGATCTTTCAAGTCCCAAAACACATGAGTTTTATTATAATTTATAGAGTGGAAATAAGCCGCAGTTTTAGACTTGTCTTCCTTTGCTATATGCCAATTTCTAGTTACATCACCACCAGTTGTTTTGTTTTCAACTTTCAAAACATTAGCACCAAGTTCAGCAAAAAACATACCCACTGCAGGTCCGGCAAGCACAGAAGCTAATTCCACAATTTTGAGATCTTTAAATATCGTATCCAACTTTTTTTCTGTAAGTATACGATTAAAGCTTCATTAAGCAATGGATTTTAAATATAGATTTTTAGGAGTTAAATGTTTTATAGGGCGGAACCCTTTGGGTCGCTATGTCCATGGTTCGCGATTCCGCTCATCCCTCGCCGGATAATTAAAAATATAAGGAGAAAGTGTAAGTTTAATTCTCTAATACAAATTTCTTATTTCAAAAAAACAACGGGACAAGCCATTCCCAGCGCTTCCGCAATGTGATACATATTTATTTCTCCGATTATTAACCCTTAAAAAAGACTACCTGCCTATTTTATAAGGAGTGGTCAAAGGGATTAAAGGAATAATTTTTATTTTGGTGTGGGTGTGCATATGTTGTACTACGTGAAAAAAAATAGAATAGTGGTGAAATTGAAAAAGGAATTAATACAAATATTAAACGATTTCAGAAAAGGGAAAATAGAGGAAAGCGAAATCAAATTGAATAAAATTAAGGGATTTGAAGTGCAGAAAAACTTGGTGAAATCCCAAATAAATTACTTCAAAGAAGATTACGAAAAAGCAATGAGTTATGATGAAAAAGCATTGCCAAATAATGACCAATGGTATGCTGGGAATATTTTAAGTGAACATTTCTTCGCTTATTCAAATGCTGCAATTGAATCAAATCAGATAAAGAGAGCATCAGAATTTTATAAAGAATATTTGGTCAATAAATCAAAACTAAATTTACCTGAGCATAAAATTAATTTTTACAATCATCAAGTGTCCCAACACCTTCAGAAGATTGAAGGAGAAAAAAATCTAATTATAAATTTACATAAAGCATACGAAATCAAAGACGACGGAAAACCTATTGAAAAAATTTATCAACAGTATCAGAGAGTTCGAGAAAGTTCAGATTTAAAATCAAAAGATGCAATTGGATATATTCTTCACTTTTTAATTGCTTATGGGAATACAAATGAATGTTTGGATTACTACGAAGTAAATTGGAAATCTGCAATTATGGAAGATAGTCATTTAAAGATTGCTCAAATTTATAAAGCGAAAAAGCAAATGGAAAAGGCGAAAGAAGTTATCTTTAGATTTGCTGAAATTTTTTGGTATCCAATTGAACATTTACAAATAGTTCCAATGAAACTATGGCGTTATGAAGACTTACTTCCATTAATAGATAAAGAATTAAAATTGGAAATATTAAAAGCTAATAAAGAAAAAAAATAAGCATTTCGCGCAATATTATACATGCTGCCATGATCTTTCGGTTTATTCTCCTTCAGTGAATTCGGCTAATAGTCAAAATTGCACTAAATTTAGACGTTCTCGCCTGATATCTGGAGCACAGCACTTATACAAAACGTTCGATAAGCAAAAATGAAAGAGTACTTAAAATACAAACTGGAGAATCTCAATTGATTTTTAAGGAGTTCAGAATTGCTTATGGAATCTTAATGCCAGTTGAAAATAAATATAGACTTGATGTTGATATCGCTATATTTGATGGACCTTACAATGAAAATCAAATACACGAAATAGAAAAAGGCTACCTGCCTATTTTATAAGGAATGGTCAAAGGGATTAAAGGAATAATTTTATATTTAGGTATGGGTATACATATGTTAGTCATAATCAAAAATAAAAATGAAGGAATCAGAACTTGAAAGTATCGTATTTTCAGAAGATCCAAAACTTGCAATTCATATCTTTACATCTAATCAATTCGATTCTATAGGATACGATGAAGCTCAACAGGAGTTAAGAATTAATTTAGAAAAACTTAATGGAGAAAAATATTTAATCTTAACAAAATACTTGTCTAACAGAATAAGAGAGAATGAGAAATTTGAACCCTATAAAGAAGAACTTTTAGAGTTAACTTTAGAACTCAGTGCGGACGAATTGGAGAATTGGTCTAATAGTAAGAAAAAAAGTGGATTAAGTAAACAAACAATTTTTGATATCCTATCTGAATTAATTGTTTACATTCAATCCAATACAAAAACTAAAGACGATGAGAAATACTTTGACTTGATAGCTGATTTTTTAGACCGATTCACATATCTCGGGAAAAACCATAGGATTTATCCAGATGAACCAAATGTGGATCACAACTCGAGATATTAAAAGACTATGGCTAACAAATAGCGAGTAATATGTCGCGCAATAGCGTGACAGTATTGGTCGATGTACCGTTTACGGCATAAATTGAACATCACCGATTACTAGGAGATACAAAATTACATTTGGTGGGTTGTAGAGCGAAGAGTAAATAAAATGAGGAGAAAAAGGATTCTCTTCCCTGTGAATTATGATACTTTCATCAACAGAGTTTCATAATTTCTATAGTCTAATAAATCAAGTTTGTGATTTTAAAATTTGGCATTCCACCTGAGAAAATTTTATGTATCCGATAATTAACCGTTAAAAACGACTACCTGCCCATTTTATAGAGAATTGTCAAAGAGATTAATGGAATAATTTTATATTTAGGTATGGGTATACTTATGTTATATTCCACTAAAAATGAAAATAAGAGAAGTCTTAGAATCTAATGACCTCAACATTTTCGGCATTTAATTGGGCAAAAATTACAATGTGTTCCGTCTTTTCGCATGAAAGAATTGACGATTAAATTAGATTTTGGGCGT
>CAZSKA010000247.1:0-5382 GCA_964607315.1 uncultured Saprospiraceae bacterium
TATCTTTAAATTATTACCTTGTTGTTTAACTAAAAATTAATAGAACAAACATGGCTAAACCCACGCTAACTGACATCCTAGACATCCAGTATCCCATTATCATGGCACCCATGTTTTTGGTCTCTAATACGGCTATGGTTAAACAAGCATTGGACGGAGGAATAACTGGCTGCATTCCAGCACTTAATTACCGTACAATAGATGAATTAAGAAATGCAATACGAGAAATAAAGGCCTATTCTGATAAACCTTTTGGAATAAATCTGATCGTAAATAAATCGAATATATACTACGAAAAACAGCTAGAAGCATGTGTCGAAGAAGGAGTCGATTTTTTCATCACTTCTTTGGGGTCACCCAAAAAAACTATAGAAACAGCAAAACCAAAAGGAATCAAAGTTTTCTGTGACGTAGTAAACGTGGCAATGGCGCAAAAATGCGAAGGCTTAGGAGCTGATGGAATTATAGCGGTGAATTCAGAAGCTGGAGGTCATAGTGGTAAAATAGCTGGTAAAGATCTCATTCCTATGATTAATGAAGCTGTTAGTATTCCTGTGATTTCTGCTGGGGGAGTTGCAACATATGAGCAATATCAAGAAAGAATGTCTTGGGGAGCAGCAGGATGCAGTGTGGGAACTATATTTATAGCCTCGGAAGAAGCACCCGTTTCAGATGGATATAAACAAGCGTGCGTGGATTATGGAGCAAAAGATATTGTCTTAACAACAAAATTATCTGGAACACCTTGTACCGTCATCAACACACCGTATGTACAGAAAGTAGGAACTAATGAAAATTTCCTCGAGAAACTCATGCATTCCAATAAATTTCTAAAGAAATACATCAAAATGTTTATCAGCTGGCAGGGAATTTCGAGCTTGAAAAAAGCAGCATTTAATTCTACTTACAAGACCGTGTGGTGTGCAGGACCAACTATAGAAGATGTGCACGCGATTCGACCAATACGAGAAATTGTGAAGTCATTAACTTCAGCAGGATAAACTTCTTAATGGTTAATTTATTCCTTTTCAGGCGGATCTTGAGGAGGAGGGCTTTCTTCTTCTTTTTTCTTTTCTTCCTCTTGTTGAAGAATCATTTCATTTACTAAGATTTCATGGAGATCAGACTTTTGATTTGGTCTTCTGTCAGCTTGCCATCCATAACCCTCTAGCTGCAATGTTGTGTGATTAGTTGACATGGGATACATATTTGATGTGGGCTCAGTGTCAAAGTCGATATGGTCTAGCTGTTCCTCAAAATGAAAAACCATTCCACTGCAAATCGTCTTATTTACTGCAACATATGCCTTTGATTCATCCTGCAGATAATATACCGACTGTGCATTCCCCATAACCGTCATGCTGTCAATTTCTCCTTTCGTGAAAAAGACCTCTGTTCTTTTACCACTGATTTGATTATAAAAAACCTCATCCGGGCTATTCATAATAAAACTCTTAGGAAAAAGATCGACTTGATCTATTGTAGAAGAGTCGAAATACATAATTATGGTATCACCTTTGAATTGCGAAGTATCACTCCACATTACAGGGCGAACGTATAAAGTAAGAATAGAATCACTTGTATTATATGCCATGGAATCACAGGCAGCTTGGAAGCTTTCACTATAAATTTTTACGTCGTGATATGCCGTAAGAAAATCAGTGGTGTCTCTTGATATAGTAATCATTTCAGTAGAATCTTCCGCATAAGAAATAAGCGTATCAACTAAAATAGATTGGAATCGGAAAAGTGTATCCGCGGCTATAAATAAGCTATCATTATCTTCCAGACTACTTCGCATGATTGCTTTCCCCTCTTCATTATATGCTTTATTATAAGCATCATTTCCGTTGTCAAACTCTAGAAAATCTGAGTCTATTCTGAATCCATTGACTGTATCTTTAAATATCACATCTCCTATTGCTATACCTTTGTCATCAAGTGCATCAATATTATCTGCAACCAATTCGCTTGTTTTATCATTGATTTTTGTTCGACCTTCACTACTGAATTGCTTTGTTTCTTTATTGTAATTTATCACTTCTGATTTTAACTCTTGGATTCCATCTTTAACGTATCCATCTCCCTTTACAATTACTTCTCCTGTCTCCTGATTATACTTTATATAATCACCTTCAGCATAGGTATTTTCACTTGTGTAAACTGCTTCGCCAATTAACTCCACCTCATTTTTTATCCCGTCTACCTTGATTTCTAGTGCGACTGCTGTATCTTTTTCACTGTAATATTTAGGATTCTCTTGGAAGAGACCTTGTTCTTCATCAAGTAAGAAATAACCTGCTTCACAATATACAGCTGCAGAATCAATCAATATGTTTGTTGGGCCTTGAAAAATGGCTTTATTTAGTTTAGTGTCATAAAGTAATGTATCTGCGAATAGTTCGAAATCTTCATCTTTGACACTTACTTTTTGGGAGAAAATTGCAAGATTTTCTCGGGTTCTAAATTCCCCCCGTTTACTCTTTAATTCTACAGTTTTATTCTGAAGAATGGCTTTATCTGTGTAATAGGCAATGTCGACTCTATCATTGTAATGTATATAATCTGAAAAGAGAATTTGATCTTTATTTTTCACATAGACAGAACCGTAAATATCAGCTTCTTCCGTTGTCAGGTCATATATCATACTATCAGCATAAACCTCTAGGCTATCCGTCTTTATCATACTTACATCTCCCCATGCCATCAAGAAATTATCATTGAGACGAGCAGTGTCACAGTAGAAATAACTGGAATCTTTTATGATTTGTACATTACCTTCAAGGAATCTATCAAAGTCATTACCCACTTTAACGGTACGTTGTAGATCAGCGTATATTACTCTTACCTTCTCTCCTTTGGAAGTATCCTGTTCTGTAGAAGTATTTAATGTAGGGGTTTGCCCCAAAGCGATGCTTAGGTAACTAAAAAATAATATGAAAAGAATGTATTTTTTCATCTACATATGAAGTTCTGCGACTTGTTTACCCACAAATGTACCAATTGCTACGCCCATACCTGATAAACGAAGTCCAAAAGATATTTTATCGCTGTTTTTCCCTATTAACGGTTTTTTAGCACTTCCCGTTGCAATTATCCCACTCCACCAATGATCAATTTCAGCACCGCTTGAGATATATTGATGTAAAAAGTTAGTTAAATGCTGCTGTATTTCTTCTGTATTTCCATAGGATGCTGTCAGTTCATGTTCTGATATATTGCGTGCTCCACCTAGTAAAATACGATTACCTACTGATCTGAAATATACATATCCTTTATCGAAGTGATAACAGGATTTTAAGGGATTTACATCCAAAGGTTTTGTTATAAGTACTTGGTTACGTGCAGGTTGAATATCAAGTTCTGGCATTAAGTTATTTGTAAAAGCATTGGTACATATGACTAATTGCTTTGTGGACAGCTGTACTTCTAAGTTAGTTTTTAGAATAACAACATTTTTATTTTCCTCGTAAGATTCTAAACTTATGGAAGGTAAGATTTCTACTCCTAGTTTTTGGGCTTGGGCCCAAAGATGAGCAACTGCTTTTGCTGGATCTAGTGAGCCTTCATAACGATTATTGATTGCTTTGGAGTAAAATTCAGGTAATTCTTGGTCTACTGCCTCAAAAACCTCTGGGCCCACGACTTCGTCCAAAAGCCTATTCCAAGTTCCCATTTGGGCGTAAGCCTCCTCAAAATCATGCGCAGACTTAAATAATTCTATTCCACCACATGTTTTATAATCCATCACGTCATCTGGAATCAACTTTCTCAACAATTGTAGACCGTAGAATCGAAGCTTTACCGTATCTAGAACCTCCTGCTCCGACATGTGACTTCTATCATCCATCAGTTCACCTATGGAACCAAAACATGAAAATCCAGCGTTTTTAGTACTCGCTCCGTAAGGAACAACACCCCTTTCTAAAAGTAAGACTCGTTTGTTCGGATGTTGTTTTTTCAGATGAATAGCTGCAGACAAACCTGTGAAGCCACCACCAATAATTGTGAAATCATAAGGCGTTTCATATAGATTTTTTTCCCAGAAGCTGAATACTTGATTCATATTGTTGTAGAATGCCGGTAGAATCCTACCTTTGTTTTAGAAGAACAAAAATAAGATGATACAAAGAATTCAAAGCATATTTCTATTAGTAGCTGCAATTGTAATGGGAATTTTATTTGCTATTCCATTTGCAACAAGTGAAAAAGCCGACAATGCAATCTTCAGCGATAAGATTTATAATGTGTATGATCACCCAGCATTACTAGCTTTGGTGGGATTAGGAACAGCAATCGCGCTCATTAATATTTTCCTTTTCAAAAAACGAGGTTTGCAAGTACGTTTAGACTTTCTTTATGTAGCATTAGCAATTGTTTTACTTGCTTTAGTGTTTTTTATAGTATTTGGCAGTGGTGAAGTGTCTACTTCAGAAATTGGCATCAAAGAAAACTATGTGGCTTTGGCCATGCCAATATTAGGAATAGTGGCAGCTTTATTTGCCAATAGATTTATCAAAAAAGACCAGAAAATTGTTAAAAGTATGGACAGATTAAGGTAAATCTATGCTTTTACAAAACCATGATTTCTTAAATTCTTGAATTTTCGTATTTTAGTTGTGCATACTTTTCGAAAAACTGCTTCATAATCGGCTTTTCGAGGGATTTATTAACACAATATGATAATCAATTATCATATTCTCAAATACGCTAATTATGATAATTTTTGGAACTAGAGGAGTCAAATTTAAGATTGATGAGGGAAACTTTCTTTGTCCTCAGTGCGCTATAGAAAGAGGATATAAGCACAAAAAAGTAAGAAGATTTTTTACTTTATATTTCATACCACTTATCCCGTTAGATAATCTAGGTGATTATGTAGAATGTCAGACATGTAAAGGAACATTTGTATCTAATGTTCTTAATTATAAACCAAGCATGGGTGAAAATCAATTCCAATCAGAATATGAAAAAGCTATGCGTCATAGCATGATTATGATGATGTTAGCTGATGGTGAAATAGATGATGACGAGATGGATATGGTTTTAAAAATCATAAACAAATTTGGACATAACGACATCACTATGAGTGAACTAGAAGACCTAGTGGAAGTTGTACAGCATAAAAATGAGCCAATTCAGAAATACTTAACTAGAATTACTCCTTCTTTGAATGAACATGGAAAAGAAATAATTATCAAGTGTGCTATTGCCGTTGCGGCAGCTGATGGACACATCGATGATAGTGAAGTAGATTTAATTCGAGTAATGGCTGAAACGATGGAGATGTCAGGTTATCATATTAAGGGATTACTTGATGAATTAAAAAAGGACAAAACGACTAGTGTCTCAGAAGATTAAACCCAACACTAATACCAATTT
>CAZSKA010000248.1:0-5292 GCA_964607315.1 uncultured Saprospiraceae bacterium
TTGAAAGATTAAGTAAAAAGAAATGCGACATTATGGAGTTAAATTGGTATTATTCCAATTCAAGGTTAGAATGCTAATAGATTTGGTAAGCAAAAAGTCATTATACAAGGCAGAAAATTATTGCATAATCTTAGTTACGAAATCAATTTCTAATGAAGTAGAATGGGTTTTCGATCCAATTATTTTACTTTAGTTTAGCCTTAAATTGGTATTACTCTACAACTATCCTTTCATTCTTTAACAATTGATTTTCTTCATTGAAGATCTGAACAAAGTAACTTCCTGAAGACAGTTCGCTAACATCTAGCTGGATTGACTGTTGGAAATCTATTGTTCTCTCTAATTGCTTCTGGCCATTAATATTTAATACTGAGATCGTTAATTGTCCATTTTGAGAATTCTCAAAATCTACATTAATCACATCTTGTGCTGGATTAGGATATATCTTTACCGTCTCTTCTTCTAATTCTTCATTTGAACTAACATCTGCTTGAATACCACTAATTACCATAGAGAAATTTTGAGCACCAGAAAAAAGCTCATTCTTATGACTAACCATGATAGTGTATTCACCCGCGGGCAATTCCCCTTCTTGAATAATCTCTACATTATCTCTATAGTTATCTCCTCTTTGAGCAGGATCCGTGTAGTTGTCGAAAGTTTCATTCGGCTCCATTCTCCAAGGGAAATACTCCGTTCCATCAACTGCTATAACACGCATATCCAAATCATTAATCAGCATTAATGTGGGATCGTTAAAAGGAGCACCTGCTAGAGGTTCTGCAGCAGGATCATCCCATACTATAGAAACAGAAAATGGCTGTGTTCCGTCAACAGTTACCGTTCTAGTGTACACCTTGTTTTCATTCAAAGTCAATTCTAACATTTCCGATGTAGTTCCTAAACCAGTTATCACATCAGCTGACTTTCTCGCATTGAAAAGTCCCCACCCATTGGCAAAATCTGGACCATCATGTTCACCAGCTTCATCGGTCATGCTCAGAATCAATGCCTTTGCTGTAGCATTCTTCATATAAACACCTGTTTGATTTTGATAATGTTGTTGTAATAAAGCTAATCCTCCTGCCACAAGAGGTCCAGCAAAGGAACTCCCGTTTCTAGTATCATAATCCACATCGTTCGCTTCTCTACATGAAAAACTGTTTGTTCCTACAGCAGCAATATCTGGCTTAATTCTCCAGTCATCTGTCGGTCCCCAACTTGTAAAAACAGCTTGTTTAACAGATTCTGGACCTGTATAATTTAAAACATCTTCGCAAGCTCCTGCAACGATGGAATTCTTACCTACTTTATTTGTAGCTAGAAGATCGTAACGAGAACCATCAGGATTATACCCATTATTTCCATTATTCGAAGCACCAGTACACATAATTAGATAAGGCGCATTATAATTCATAGCGTCCCAATCTCTAGATTGTGTAGTATAAATTCCGTAGAGTTGATATTCTTCTTGTGGATTCGAAATGATATATGAATGATTTGTGATCAATCCTCCTGCCGCAGCCCATAAAGGTACTTCTTCTCCCCATCCAGATGAAGTATATGATTGCACAACTGCACCAGATGCCATTCCTCTTGCTTCTGGTTCTACACCATTAGCAACTAAAATTCCTGAAACATGTGTTGCATGCCCTGATAATGTCCATGCATCTTCTATAATTATTTTACCGTCTAGTTCTTGATGAGATGTTCTTGGTATACCACTGTCCCAAAGTCCAAAGAAAATCCCGTTTCCATCAAGATCTAGGCCTGCATCACCATCTGATCGAATTTCGTGAATACGTGAAGAAATAGCTGAACTTTCATTACCTAATTCGTAATAAACAGCAGTTCCATCAGCTTCATAATGAGAAAAGTACTTTATATTTCCTTTTGTATCTACTACTTCCAATGGAGCATTATTATGTTTGTATAATTGCTGGATGTGAGCATGCTCATCTGCCATTTTCTGCAAAGCTTCTACATTCGATTGTTCGATAATGTATGCTCTATCTTCAGCATTTTGGGCATTTAGAATAGAAAGTAAAGAAAACAAGATCAGTAAAAAGTATATTCTTTTCATTGTTAAAAATGTATTTGACTAATATTTTCTTTATGAACCAAAAAGTTCATAAGGTCGTAAATTTAAGGGATTTACTTTAAACCAAATAATCTTGTTTGTCGGGTAACCTAGGAAGATTTATTTCATTCCAAAATAAGCATCAATTAATCCTTTGGTCGATTCATTTTCCACGTCAACGGTATTGCCATTAACGAGAACAGGAAGGATTTTATTAGCAAGTTCTTTACCTAACTGTACGCCCCATTGGTCATAACTGAATATGTTCCAAAGATGTCCCTGAACAAAGATTTTATGTTCGTAAAGAGCGATTAATTGACCTAATGTGTAAGGTGTTAACTTTTTTACTAAAATGGAATTTGTAGGCTTATTTCCAGAGAAAACTTTGAATGGAACAAGAGATTTGTAATCTTCTTCAGCTACACCTTTAGCTTTAAATTCTGTTACAACTTGCTCTCTTGTTTTTCCCATCATCAATGCTTCGGTTTGCGCAAAGAAATTAGCGAGTAACTTTTGGTGGTGATCGCCAAGTGGATTATGACTTTGTGCTGTTGCTATGAAATCGCAAGGAATTAACTTTGTTCCTTGATGGATTAATTGATAAAATGCATGCTGTCCATTTGTCCCGGGTTCGCCCCAAATAATGGGTCCAGTTTGATAGGCAACCTCATTGCCAGATCGGTCGATGCTCTTTCCATTACTTTCCATGTTTCCTTGTTGGAAATAAGCTGGAAAGCGATGAAGATACTGATCGTAAGGTAAGATTGCCTCGGACTCTGCTCCAAAGAAGTTATTATACCATATTCCTATACTTGCTAAAATAAAAGGTAAATTTTTATCCAATGGTGAATTTCTAAAGTGTTCATCCATAGACCCTAAACCAGTAAGTAATTCTTCAAAATACTCAAAACCTATAGTCAAAGCGATAGACATACCTATAGATGAAGAAAGAGAATACCTCCCTCCTACCCAATCCCAAAATGGAAACATGTTTACCGTATCTATTCCAAACTCTCCGACTCCTTTTGCATTCGTCGACAAAGCTATAAAGTGATTTTTCACACTAGCCTCAGAACCTCCATTATCAATAAACCATTGTTTTGCAGTTCGTGCATTTGTCATAGTCTCTTGTGTCGTAAAAGTCTTTGATGCAATGATGAATAATGTGGTTTCTGGATCTGAATGCTTAAGTGCTTCTGCTATGTGTGTCCCATCTACATTTGAAACATAACTAATACTCACTCCTTCTTTCCAATATGGCTTCAATGCTTCAGTTACCATCACTGGCCCAAGATCAGATCCACCTATTCCTATGTTAATTATATTCCTTAATGGTTTTCCACTATAACCCAAACACTCCTTATTATGAAACCTTTGGGCGTAAGCCTGCATCTGCGATAAAACTTTTTTCACCTTAGGTTTCACATCTTCACCATCAACTAAAATAGGGGTATCATTAGTGGATCGAAGTGCGATATGAAGCACCTCTCTTCCTTCTGTCTCATTTATTACAGCTCCAGAATACATCTGCTCTATCCCTTCATTAAGCTGCATTTCCTGAGCAAAATCTTTAAATAACTTAAGCGTTTCCTTTGAGATATGGTTCTTAGAATAATCAACTAATATATCTTCAAATTTTACTGAAAACTCAGTGAATCTATCTTTATTATCTTCAAAATAGGTCTTTAATGCCTTATCTTTTTGATTGTCAAAATGTTCTTGAAGAGCTTTCCATGAAGCTGTATGTGTTGGATTTTGCTTAATTAACATATTTAAATTGTTTGAACTGCGAATATAGTTAATGGAGAGGCTATAGGCAAAAATAAAGGGCTGCCAAAAAATGACAGCCCATACTAATCAAATATTTTCATCAGTTAAGTTGAATTAATCTGAGAAAACTAATTTAAATTTTTTCTAACATGATACTACTCTTCAGTAGCTTCTGTGTTATATACCTTTGCTCCTTCTGGCATAGCAAATTTAGAATCTGCGAATGGAGTCTCTGAAACGTGGATGTTTGTGAACTCTCTTGTATTTCTTAATTCTGTTATTTTACCTTCTTCAGACTTATACCAACTTAGAGAATTAGGTAATTTCAAACCACTGATTTTTTTCCAGTCATTATATCTGATCCATGAGATGTTATCACTTTTTTCACCTGAGAAATAAGTTATGGTATAACCTAACCAAGCCATCTCATGAGTTTCAGAATCATAGTGAATGAAGTACTCATCTTCAGGACTTACTCCTATATCTGACTTGAAAGAAATTCGGTATCCAGGATATGATTTATCTTCAAACATCAAAGGTTCAGTCTCAGAATATACGATTCCTTCGTCTGCTAATACGAATGGCATCGCATAGAAATAGAACATTAAGTTGGTATAAAAAATAGGATTTCCTTTGTATGATGTATCGGCTTTCGCCCAATAATTTTCACCGTCATAACCCGATTCAAAAGTAGGACCTGAGATTCTTTCGACACGTGTTTGTAGGTTTATCGATTGGCTTTCGTTTCCGCCTTCTTTTACGATGTCATATGTCATTGCTTTCATTTTATTCCAAAGCCCTACCGATCCGTGATTATCAAATACTTTGTCTAAAGCATCAGGGTAATCAATTTTAGATGCCATATGGTTTTTAGTATGGTCATCATGATGTGCAGGGTCGTGTTTACATGAGAATAATAATCCTGTAAGAAGTAGGATAAAAAGAGTTGAACGCATTTTAAGTTTTGTTTATATTTATTTTTGAATAAAGGTAAAATGCGAATCTGGAATAAATGTTCAATTCATTGCAAACTAAAAGCTCTATTAACTTGTTTAAACAAGTAATTAGTTTGAATTTTGTAAAAAAGAATTTATGTCGTTCCTATATTTATTTCTAATCATCTTTGTAGCCTTTGGTTTAAGCTTTATCTTAATCAATATCAGACAAATAGTTACAGGTAACGAGTTCAGAGGGACATGTGCGTCCAACAATCCTATGTTAAAGGACAAATTTGGAAATTGTACCGTATGTGGTAAAACACCCGAGGGGGATTGTGACGAATCAGATAATAAAGAAGCTTTTCCAGCAATAGGATAAACTTAATCAGTTATTTATCACCCGACAAATTTCTTAATATTAATTGCTAAAAATCCGATTAATACGAATCCTAGCCCAAGCAAAAGTACAAGCATATAATAGTAACGTAAAGTCGGTTATCAGTT
>CAZSKA010000249.1:0-5264 GCA_964607315.1 uncultured Saprospiraceae bacterium
ATTATTTTGTCACCTATTGCCATTTTTTCTCAACGTGTGGGTGTGAACACAAATTCACCATCTGGAACAGTAGAAATAGTTGGAAATGAATCAAATGTGACTGCTTTGATGGTTGAAAATATTTCTGGAACTGGCCTAGATGTAGATATTCCTACTCCTTCTAATAATGGTATAGGTGTTAGAATTGATAATGCTGGATTAGGTAGGTCACTACAAATCTTTTCTACTAATCCGTCATCTACAAATGAAGTGGCCTATTTTAGTAATGATGGTTTAGGACAAACTATTGAGGTAGTAAATAATAATTTGACTAATAATCAGATTGCCTTTTATTTAAAAAATAAGGGGACAGAACGTGGAATGCTAATAATGAATTCTGAATTGACTAATAGTAAAGCTACAATTGAATGTTACCACAATGGAGTAGGAAGAGTGATGAATTTGGAAAATACAAATGATAACAATGAAGCTACAACGCTTAATATTCGAAATCATTCTACTACCACTAATACAAGTTTAGGTTTTGCCTTACGGGTACGGAGTGACGCCGCTAGAGCATCATATTTCTTTAATAATGTGGGAGATGTAAATTCATGTGGAGTATATGCGAGAAATGATAGTTCAGATGGGATAGGAGTTGCTTCAGCTGGACTAATAGCTTCAGATGGAGGACAAGCAGGTAATGTGGCTATACATGCATTCGGTGAAATAGTCGGTTCTTCAAAATCATTTATGATAGATCACCCTATTGATCCTGCTAACAAGTTTTTGAAACATTTTAGTATTGAATCTGATGAAGCTTTATTGATTTATAGAGGTCAAGCTGAACTTGATGAACAGGGTAGAGCAATTGTGCAATTAAAAGATTATCAAAATGCCATTATTAAAAATGTAACCTATAACCTCACCGCAATAGGAAGTCCTACAGTTTTCTATATAGAAAGAGAACTAGATGATCAAGGTCAATTCATCATTGCAGGAAATAAGCTGGGAGCAAAGGTGAATTGGACAATATATGCACAAAGAGATGATGCTTATTTCACAACTTATCCGTCCAAACAAATTATAGAAATTGAAAAACCAGATGAATATAAAGGAATGTATATTCACCCTGAAGCTCATGGTAAATCAATGGAACATGCAATGGATAAGTCAGATAATCAAAGCAGACAGTTAGATCAAAGGTAATACCTCTAAGCTACCTTTCACTCCCTTTTTTTGGGCTTAAAGCCCAAAGCTGAAACAAAAAAACTATGGCAGAAGTGATCCTCCTGCAATAGTTTTTATGTTTAGCGCTCTATAATCGATATGAACGTAAGCATTGTTTTATACCAATTTAAGGCTAAAATAAGATATATTTGGATCGAAAACCCATTCTACTTCGTTAGAAATTGATTCCGTATCTAAGGTTATGCAATAAATTTCTGCCTTGTTGAATCACAGTTCTCACTATTTCAATTAACAAATCTAAATAAAGGAAGAGATCAAATTGACGATGCTTAAATTTTATGAATTAAGAATGCTTTTTTAGTGCATTAGTATTAGATTACACAGGTACTATATTATTTTTAATAGTTGATTATTCAGTGAAATACATCTACATCATATTAAGCGCTACTAATTATTAATATGCAGATAAAAGAAGCTATTGAAAATTTATACACTGTGTTTAGAAAATACACGACTTCTAATATGTCCTACTGCGATTGTGGTTGTATTGATGAAGGAGATGTAAAAAAGCTAGCTTCCAAAAAATTAAGAGAACTAGAAGAAGATGATTTTTGCTCATATCATGGAAGTGCTCTAGATACTTGGGGCGATATAGAACATTACAAACATTTTATACCGAGAATATTAGAGGTTCATTATCAAAAAAAGGGTAGAGGGTTAATTGGTCTTTTTGAGATTACAAACAAATTGGCATATGCCTCATGGGAATCATGGGACGGAGAAGAGGTTGATTCCATTAAGAATTTCATATTAGCTGATTGGAGGAGTTTAATTGAAACTAATAATACAGAGATTAGGATAGAAGATCTTGAAATGTATGCTTTTTTTCATCATCCCAAGGATTTATTCGCCCAATGGGATTTGTTTTCAACTAAAAAGGGATTAATGAATTTTGTTTCATTCTTCTATTACAATGGTACTGAAATACAGAATAACAGTCTGAAGCTAAAAGGAGAAGTTTATGAAAATGAGCTTAAAGAATTCATAACCCAAGATGGGCTTTTGCAACACTTAGAAAAAGAATTTTTTGAAGCAGATGTATCAGATAAAGCATATGCGGAAAAAGTTTCGGTTGTTTTACAGATGTTAGAGCAAGAGTTAAGTAATTTGTAGGTTAAAATAAACACTTAAACTGCACTATTGTGTAGCTGAAAGAGGAGACATTAGCTTATCCTAATTCTAGTAACTAATCACCATCAACGCTAAAATTTCAGAATTTACCTAATTTAGCGATATCAAAACCTCCTCCTAACTAATTCTATGACATGGCTATGTTGAAAAATCCTAAAATAATAGCACATAGAGGTGCATCTTTTGATGCTCCAGAAAATACATTGGCCAGCGTGAATTTAGCTTGGTCTCAAAACATTGATTTTGTGGAGGTTGATGTGAAACTGACCAAAGATAATGTCCTAGTGGTTTTTCATGACGATTCAACTTTTCGATATAATAAAGTCGATAAGTTCATAAATGAATATGATTTTGCTGAATTATCAACCATAGATGTAGGTGTTTTCAAAGGAGAGGAATGGAAACATGAACCTATTCCTTCACTTGAGCAAGTCATAAATACTATACCAAAGAATGGAACTTTGGTTGTTGAATTAAAGGATGGACCCGAAATGGAAGACGCATTGCTAGCTTTACAGAAAAAGCATGCTGAAACCTGGAAGCAATTAGAATTCATTGCTTTTAATTATGATACCATCTGCATGGCCAAAAGAATATTTGAACACAATAAATGTCTTTGGTTACTTGATCTCGATTACGATTCAGAAAGCAGTAAAAATATACCCTCATATAAAGAGATTATCAAAAAAGTTAAACAACATAATTTAGACGGAGTCGATGTTTTTGCGGGAGAATATGCTGATAAGACGTTCTTTGAAACCATGCATGCTGAGAACTTCCAAGTCTATTTATGGACAATCAATGACATTGATCATGCTAAACAATATTTACCATATTCTCCCCATGGAATTACGACAGATAGACCAAAATGGATGAAGGATCATTTAGGTATATAGCCTAGCACTTTCCTTTGGGGTTAACCCCAAAAAATAAAGTCGTCCTATAAGCTAAATTTCTATAAAACACTTAGCACAAAGTGCACATGAAAACAAGAGCACTGAATCTTGGGAGCATAGAGTAGGGTAATTCAGTTCTTTTCCTGCAACATAGTGCATGAATAGTATTACAAATTTGTTACTGAGAAAACTTTGGGTTTAACCCAAAAAATAAAAAAGAGATGAGCCTCTTCAAAAGAATAAGCAAATCCATCTATATGTATACTTTGTCGAATAAAGACATAGAAAAAGGTTAGTTCATTTTATATTAGTGTTAAAGCCAGGAGGAAACATAGGTATAAAGCCGTAACTTCAAAAAATCAAACATAAAATTGGAAACGAAAAAGATCTTAATTTACGGAGCAACTGGTTACACAGGAAAACTCTTTGCAAAACATCTTTTAGCTAATGGAATTAAACCCATACTGGCTGCAAGAAGTAATAAGGTCAAGGAAATAGGAACGAAATTAAATTGTGACACCAGGGTGTTTTCTATAGAGAATGCAAGTTCTAATCTAGCAGATATTGACTTTTTGGTTAATTTAGCTGGTCCTTTTGCAATCACACAAGACGCTTTAATAGAAGCATGTATCAAAACAAAAACGCATTATTTAGATATTGCGGGGGAATATGAGGAAGTGAAAAATGCTAGTAAGCATCATGATGATGCAAGTGAAGCAGGAATAGTAGTTCTGTCTGCAGCAGGTTTTGGGGTTGTTCCTACTGATATAGCAGCTAAAATTGCTTGTGAAAATATAGAGAATCCTACTGATTTGAAGATAATATATGCAACTGTAGGAGGAGCTTCTAGAGGAACATTAAAAACAGTTCTTAAAGACATCCAAAAAGAAGGACATATTCTACAGAATCATTCCTATGAAAAAGCAATGCCAGCACAGTCAGCTGTAAAGGCGAAAGTCTTTGATAAATCATTCACAGCAGTTTATAATCCATGGCGAGCAGATCTTTTTTCAGCACATCAATCCACTGGTGTAGGAAATATAGAGACGTATTCAGAGTTTCCTTCGTTTGTAGTAAGTATGATGCATGGAAAATTGAATTGGCTAAGAAATTTGATTATGAATCGTCTGATAAACTTATTACCTGAGGGACCGTCAGACAAACAATTGCAAAAAGGAAACACCTTTATTAAGGCAGTCGCTACAAATTCAAAAGGAGAGGAGAGCGTCACAGAAATGAGAGGACCAGAAGCTTATTTGTTTACTGTGATATGTATTCAAAAAATGCTAGAATTAATCTCTAATAACCAATCTATAAAAGGCAGCATTACACCTTCTGACTTAGGGACAGATTGGGTTTTAGCTATGGACGGAATAGAAGTTAAATTTGTATAATTCAGGTGGTCGGTAATATTGTCTGCAAAGTACGTGTTTTATAATATTTAATTAGGCAATTACTCCTTGTCAAAATTTGTGTAGTTAAAAGAATAATAATTTATTTTAACTTTGACATAAATAAACTTGGTATATAAAAATTTATAGATCAAGTACCAAAAATTCAAAAGACAATTGTTCCTTAGGAAAAGCATATTAATAATACTGCAAGGTATGCTTATACTTTCATGTTCGTATATATACGGACAAGACTATGTTGTAGATGTTGAGAGTATAGGGTTAAAAGATGGACTCTACCATCGTAATGTCAAACAAGTTCAAGAAGACAATAACGGAATTATCTGGTTAAATTTCGAAAAGGGAATTCAGAGTTATAATGGCTATGATTTCAAGACGTGGGATAAAGATGATTTTGAGGATTTAGATTTTCCAGTAAGATTCATGTATATTGATGAAAAAGATTATTTATGGTTATTTGATTCAAAATCAAATATGCTTTTTTTTCATACCGAAACGGAGGAATTGCTTACAGTCCAGGAAAGATTTCCCACTGGATTTCCTTTATATAAGACAGAAGAATTTGAAAGTAAAAAAGAAGCATTAAATATTCGCC
>CAZSKA010000250.1:0-5193 GCA_964607315.1 uncultured Saprospiraceae bacterium
GAATTAAGAATGACTATGGACATCGGTTATTTGATGTATTCTACAAAGAAGAAAAAATATTCGCAACAGGGCATTTTATTACCAATAATTGGATGACAAATAATTACATTTTGAAATTAGAAATCAAAAATAGTGAAGTTGAGCCTAAATTAGAAATAACTGGAAACAATGCTTCTAACACTGATTATTTTGTAAGCAGATATTGAGAACTAAAATCACTAAAAAGGAATACTTCAAAATCGTGAGAATAGTTTTTCAAAGGATACGAATAAGAAATCTCTTTGATTAAGTTTCACGAAAAAAAGAAATTCTATTTTGAATAAAGTAAATTGGAATAAAAAAAGAAAACGACAGGTCATAAAGCATAAAATGGTCATCAGCCCTATGCAGGCGCGCGCCATTTATGCGGAACGAAGACTATAATAGAAAATCACTTTGGGCCCAAGCCCACAAAAAAATAAAATGAGATAGAAAGCCTTAGAATTTCATCCATCAGAAGTGACAAAAAAAGCCTCCCGATTAATCGAAAGGCTTTTTAATTAGTAAATTTTCATCTTAAAAATCTCCACCTGGAGGCGGGCCTTGTCTTCTTTCTGGTCTTGGAGCATTTTCAAATTCTTCTCTTGTAATAAAACCATCTTTATTTACATCGAATCGATCAAATGCTCTTTGCATACGGCCTTGTACTTCATCTCTACTTAATTTTCCATCACCATTTGTATCTTGTTTGAAAACTTCATCAACCGATGGTCTTTGTCCTCTTTGACCCGGTGGTCTTTGTCCTCCTCTTTCTCCATTTCCTCGTGGTTGAACAGATTGAGGAGCTTCTGGTGCTGCTGGTGCGGATACTTGTTTTTGAGTTCCACATGACATAGCTACTAAAATTGCAAACGCTGCAATTAATAATTTCTTCATTTTTTTAAATTTTATACATAAAAATAACGCATTTGATTTAATAAATGTACAGATAAACATATTAATAACGCCCTCTTAACTTATTAAATTAAAAAAAGCCCCTCGAAAAATCGAGAGGCTTATTATATTTTTCGAACCCTAAATATTCATTATTGAACTTTAACAAATGATTTTACAGCTCTTTCATTATTAGTAGTTGTAACCTCGAAAGAGTATGTTCCTGCTGGTAAATCAGCAATATTGATTTCAACTTGTTGTTTTGTTACTCCATACACTGATGTAGTAGAAATATAACTTCCTCTAGCATCTCTTAAAATTATAGCAGCATCAGTTGCTTTTTTAAATTCTAAATCAACCGTAGTGAAGTTAATAGCAGGATTAGGATAAACGCTAACGGTATTTTCATCTAATTCAGTTATTTCTGTATTGATTACATCAGCTACTTTTGTTTGAATAATTATTGGCATATACCATGCAAAATCTTCACCAATATTTTCGGCAATCGTGAACCATCCTTCGTCTGTAATATGTAGTAAGTTTACAGGTTGGAAATAGTCGATTTCATTAGAAGTTGATGTGAATACTTGTTCTCCTATAATAGAAATATTCCATTTATATGATAAGATGTAGGTGGTGTTTTCTTTTAGTTCTACACCTAATGTCGATGTTTCGGCATCAAGTAATTCTGCATTGATATCCTCAAAACTTGCTATTTCTTGGCCACTAAATTCTGAGTATCCTATTAATTCCAGATGTTCGTGATCCTTATCTATTCCCCATTCAGGACTAAGAAATATGGAATCAATTTCTTCACCAATTTGATTAACTTCTAATAATGCAACATCACCTGTTGGATTATCTATTATGACAGTACTTATAGCTCCATTTAAAATAACATCTTCCGTATAATATACAAGATTATCAGGTAACGCACCCGTTCTAAAAACTATTGCAGCAGCATAATCTCCTTCATTGAATGCGTTTGCTTCAACAATTGTTTGAACTGGGTTATATAGATCTTCAGTAACTGTAAAAGCCTCAGCAGCTCCATTATCATTAGGGAAAGGATCTTCGGCATCAACCGGTTGAACATCATAAACTAAGGTATATGTTCCTACACCTAATATAGATTGTATATCTGCAGGTAATAAAACATCATCAAATACAAACTCTATTGTATCTCCAGCGCCTACCATCCCAGTTGCCTGAGAATAGCCCATTACTACTTCATTGTTTTCGTCCAAAATTTCTACTGTTGCAGTTGCATCTGCTAAATCTTCCATACCATCATTCCAAAAATCAAATGCAAATTCTAGTGTATCAGCATTCATCATATGAGCAGGAATGTTTGCTGCAGGAAATGAGTAAAATATATCAATAGCCTGAAGATCTACTGCAGGAATTTCTATAACACCTACATCATCAATTGTCCAAAAATAATAATTAGCGTTATACACAAATTTAAATTGAACAGTTTCTTGATTTCCCATTACAGAACTTACATCAACAGATAATTGCTGACCATTTATAGATTCTGCATTTACTGGAAAATTGTTATTAAAATCAATAGGGAATATTGTGAAAGTTGCACCTCCATCATTAGTTACATGTATAGAAAATAAATTATCCATAAATTTTCTCATACTTTGAGTCCAAGTAATGGCAACGTTATCAAATCCTAAGGTAGAAAATTCGGGAGATAATAATTCTGTCTGTTGAGGTGCAAGTGCAATAAACCCTGTTGCTATGGAATCTTGATTTCCTCCATTATCATGATAATCTGAATCATAAGAGGCAGCTCCATTGGCTACAGATACTGAATTTATTGGTGTTTCCTCACCAAAAAAGGCACCTTGATTAGCAGCGCCATCCTCATCCCAAAACCATAGGGCTTCTTCATTTGGCCAAACTGCTATTGCAGTCCAATCATTTAGTCCGCCATCAAATTCTCCATTTGGATCTCCTGGGCCTCCCCATATATAATTAATTTGTCCATAAACGGCAGAACTACATAGTAAAATGCTTGCAAAGAGTGTTAAAATCTTCATCATCTTTTTGTATTTTTTTGTTGTTAAAAAAATACCATAGTAGTAACATTAAATGTAAGGAGTGAAAGTACCGTTTTGTGACATTTTAAATAAATAAACCTACAAATTTATCACTGAGGACAAAAAAAGCCCCTCGAAAAATCGAGAGGCTTATTATATTTTTCAAATACTAAAGTTTCATTACTGAACTTTAACAAATGATTTTACAGTTCTTTCGTTATTAGTAGTTGTAACCTCGAAAGAGTATGTTCCTGCAGGTAAATCAGCAATATTAATTTCAACTTGTTGATTAGTTACTCCATATACAGAAGTAGTTGAGATATAACTTCCTCTAGCATCTCTTAAAATAATAGCAGCATCAGTAGCTTCTTTAAATTCTAAATCAACAGTAGTGAAGTTTATAGCAGGATTAGGATAAACGCTAACTGTATTTTCATCTAATTCAGTTATTTCAGTATTTACTACTAATGATTGAACACAGAATGGCATATACCATGCTAATTCTTCTGCAACAAAGAACCATCCTTGGTCTGGAATATGCACTAAATTTACAGGCTGAAAATAGTCTATTAAATCAGAAGTTGATGAGAATACTGTTTCACCTTCATTTGTGATATCCCACATATAGGAAAGGATATAAGTTTGATTTTCCTTTAAAATAACACCAACGTCTGTTGTCTCTGCATCTAATAATTCTGCAAGAATATCTGTAAAGTTAACAATACCTTGAGCATTAAAGAATGTAAATCCAACTAATTCAAGATTTTCGTGATCTGCATCTGCACCCCAAGCTGGGTTAGTGAAAACAGAGTCAATTTCTTCACCTACTTGATCAACTTCATATAAAGCTACATTACCAATAGAATTCGAAATAGATCCAGAGTTAGTTGCTCCGTTAAATAAAGCTGTAGTTAAAAAATACACCATACCACCAGGAAGATCTCCTGTTCTGAACACAATTCCTGGAGCATAAAGACCTCCATTGAAAGAGTTTGCTGTTATAATTGTTTGGGTTAAGTCATATAGATCTTCAGTTACAGCGAAAGCTTCAGCAGCACCGTTATCACTTGGGAAAGGATCTACAACGTCAACTGGTTGAACATCGTAAACTATAGTGTACGTTCCTTGACCTAAAGAAGATTGCACATCTTCAGGTAATAAAACATCATCAAACACAAATTCTGCTGTGTCTCCAGCAGCAAGCATACCAGTTGACTGAGAAAAACCCACTACAACTTCATTGTTTTCATTAAATATTTCCACGGTTGCAGTTGCCTCTGCTAAATCTTCAATTCCGTTATTCCAGAAATCAAATGCAAAATCCAATGTATCAGCATTCATCATGAGACCAGGAATGTTTGCTGCAGGCCATGGGTAAAATATATCGATAACCCGAAGGTCTACTGCAGGGGTTTCTATAACCGCTACATCATCAATAGTCCAAAAATAGTAGTTTACATTATATACAAATTTGAATTGAACAGTTTCTTGATTTGCCATTGCAGAACTTACGTCAATGGTTAATTGCTGACCATTTATAGAACCAGCATTTACTGGATAATTGTTGTTAAAATCAATTGGGAATTCTGTGAATGTTGCCCCTCCATCAGTAGTTACATGGATAGCAAATGCATTATCCTGAAATCTTCTCATACTTTGTGTCCACGTAATGGCAATGTTATCAAAACCTAAAGTAGAAAATTCGGGGGATAATAATTCTGTCTGTTGTGGAGCAAGTGCAATAAATCCAGTATCTATGGAATCTTGATTGCCTCCATTATCATGGAAGTCAGAATCATAAGATGCGGCACCATTAGCTACAGAAGCAGAGTTTATTGGTGTTTCATTTCCAAAGAAAGCACCTTGATCTGCAGCACCGTCTTCATCCCAAAACCATAAAGCTTCTTCATTTGGAGAAACAGCTATAGCAGTCCAATCATTTAGTCCACCATCAAATTCACCATTTGGGTCTCCAGGCCCTCCCCATATGTAGTTTATTTGTCCATAGATGGTACTACTACATAGTAAAATGCTTACAAAGAGTGTTAAAACCTTCGTCATCTTTTGTATTTTTTTGTAGTTAAAAAAATACCATAGTAGTAACAATAAATTTAAGGAAAGTAAGTAACGTTTTGTGACATTTTGAATAAATAAACCTACAAATTTATCACTGAAGACAAAAAAAGCCCCTCGAAAAATCGAGAGGCTTATTATATTTTTCAAATACTAA
>CAZSKA010000251.1:0-5057 GCA_964607315.1 uncultured Saprospiraceae bacterium
ATTGAAAGATTAAGTAAAAAGAAATGCGACATTATGGAGTTAAATTGGTATAAGAGCTGCATTAATTATTTTATGATCATTTTTACCCTTACCATAGATTTCTTCAGCATCCCTTTCTAATGAATCAGATGGCGTAATTATTCTCAATTTCCCTTTGTCCGGACCTAGAGAAATCCAGGTGTTTAATCCTTTCTTAGTACTTAAATCATCAAGCACACGAATAGCACCCCTTGCCTCAAAATTCTTTGTTTCATTACCAATCTTGAAGTTATCTAATTCCTCCAAAACAGTTATAGGAATTGCCACATTATGTTCTTGGAAATTATGGATGGAAAAGTGGTCAAATAATAATACCGAAGTGTCGAGAACGAAAATTTTTGCCATATCAAAAATATTTGTTTCACTAAATATATAACAAATTTTCATATATATAGAAATATATAATATGATTTATTCAAACAAAAAAGGAGAATCTATATCTTTATATAGATTCTCCTTAGAATAGGTCAATTATCTTTATTAGAATTTCTAATAAAAATACTTTTTGTCATTATGGTCGTGCATTTATTGCATCAACCTTATTTATTTTTTCTTTGGGCTTAAGCCCAAAAGACATGCAAGTCATTATTTTATAACCGTTACATCTCCTTTCAGTAAGCGCTTAGTTCCATCAATCAATGTTACTTTCGCATACCAAGCAAATACAGCAGGGTTTACAGATTCACCTTTGAATGTTCCGTCCCAACCCATTTCTAAGTTACCAGGTACTACATTCTGATTCTCCCATACTAATTCACCCCATCGGTTATAAACGTATATCTCATCGATATTATCTAATTGGTTACCGCTAAATAATGTCCACACATCATTCGTTCCATCACCATTTGGTGAGAATACGTTCGGTGCATAAACCTTAGTATTTCTATCGACAAAAATTGTCAGTGATTCAGAGTCCATACAACCAAAGATATCAATCAATGTTGCTGTATAAACTGTTGTTTCAAACGGCGTAGCTATAGGATCAAGACATTCGTGACAAGACAATGTATTGTTGAATGGCGTCCATACTACCTCATCAACTAAACTATCAGGGATATTAATTACTGCTTCTAGCTGTACAGATTCTCCTAAATCAATGTAGTGATCTGGTCCTACATCTATATCTAGATCTAATCCTTCGTGTAATGTAATCGTATCAGAAGCAGTACATCCATTTGCTGCGTGAACAGTTACTACGAATGTTCCACCTGGTAGATTTTCGAAAAGAGGTTCAGTTGTTTGAGCTCCATTATTCAATGAATAAGTAAATGGCCCAACACCTCCTATTACATCAAGTATCTCTATAATTCCTTCGTTTTCACCGTAACAAGGATTAATACCATCAATCACTATATCAGTAATCGGTAAACCATTATCATCAACAAAGACACTATCAATACTACTACATTCGGAAATTCCATTAAACACTTGGATAAAGTACCAACCTGCAGAATTAACCGTAGGGTTCAATCCTGTCGATCCAGAAACAATGTTTCCATCAACTGTAGTCCACAAGTAAGTAAAGTTATTACCGACCGAACTTCCTTGACCGTTCAATATTAGTGATGTATTCGTACAATCGATGGAATCATCTTCACCTGCTTCCGCAACTGGCACACTCTCATCTTGTAGTACTACTACCGAATCTATATTTGTACAATTATTAGTCGTATCTGTTATTTGTAGATAATATGTTCCTGGTTGATCCACTATAATATTTAATGAATCAGGATTAGTAATGATATTACCATTTGCTGTCGTCCATACTGTAATCGTATTCTGATGATTTGTTGAACTATCTGCAGTGATAGCTACTTCCATCAATTCACAGTTCAATAATCCTGGCTCGTCAATTATAACAAAAGGATAATCTACTAGGTCAATTACTTCTACAGTATCAAAGTTGATACAATTAGTCTCTTCATCAAGTACTACGAATATATACGTTCCTTCAGCACCTGTTTCAAATGTTAATGAATCAGCACCTTCTATAGGGTTTCCGTCACCGTCTAACCATTGATATACATAATCGCCAATTGATGATCCTGACCCATCAAGTATTACTGAAAGTATAGAACAATCTAAGAACATATCTCTACCAGCATCTGCTACTGGGATGCTCTCATCAGAAAGTATGAAGACACTATCAATTGCAGAACATCCAGATAAAGTATCAGTAACACTTAAGTAGTATGTACCACCTGCATTAACATTAGCTATTGGTGAATTCTCTCCAGATACTATGTTTCCATCATCAGTTGTCCATTCATAAATAATATTTGGACCTGATGAAGAAGCTGAACCGTTCAGAGATCCCTGTATTACCTCACACGTTATTTCGAAAGGAAGTCCTGCATCAGCAATTGGTTGTTCACTTATAATAATTGTTACAGTTTCAGAATCTGGACCACATGGCTCATCTGGTGCAACATTGTATTGGAATGTATAAGTACCTGCAGCCTGACCTGTGATATCAAAGATACCTACAATAGCATCAAATGCTGATCCTGTTGAAGGATTTGTACTTGTTTCCGTCCATGTTCCACCTGTACTCTCACCTATTAATAGATCAGAAAGTAAATAACTAAAGCTTTCGCCTTCACAGAATACTTCTGCATCTATAGCGTCACCCGCAGTCATTGATTCTATAATCGTAATAAATATTACTGCTTCGCTTGGACATAATGGATCGATATTGAGTAATGTATATGTCAATTCGTAAATTCCACCATCTGCATTTGATCCATTAAATACTGTTCCTGTCAATGTAGCTGGATTAGAACCTGCTGGTGCAGCAGTAATAACCCATGAACCTGGTGCAGAATCATTAATTAATGTTGCTAAATCAATAAGAGCATCGTCATTACACAGTGGATCTGGACTTGTCAAGTTAAGAACTGGACAAGAACAATCATTCACTGTAACTTCTACAACATATGTATTCACTCCACATAATCCACCTGCATCACCTAATGTATAAGTAAAGGTATATACCCCAGGTGTTACACCGTCAAAGTCTAGTATAGGGAATGTTCCACTTGCTCCTGAACCATCTGTATCTTCCCATTCTCCGTCAACTGAACCACCAAATATTAATCCATCAAAGTTAAGTTCTGATCCTTTAAGAGCTAGGTTACAAATCACTGTATCCATAACTAATTGTGCAGTTTCTTCAGGTATTACATCCACATTTGCAGAACCTTCTACGAAACCATTACAATTATCATTGCTAACTGCAGTTAATACAATTTCTATATCTGCATTTGGTGCAGCTATTAATTCATAAGGATCTTGTGTGATATCTTCAATCACAAACTCTTGTCCATTAATTTCGAATACTAAATCCCAAGGTCCTAATCCTGAGAAGTCTACGAAAATTGATGTAGAATCACCTTCACACAGATCAAACGTTCCACCTATTTCAGCAAAAGGTATAGAGTGGAATATTATCGGTTGACCAAATGATATTGATAAACATTCATCGTCAAAATCAACTTGACCACTTCCATCATTATCTCCTACAACAGCTGATACATAGTATACTACATCATAATCCATATCGAATGGATTAAAACCAAATGTTGGCTCACTGTTAGTTGCAATGATAGTACCTAATGTATTATCTGGTGAATCATGTAATACAAATGTAAGAACATCATTCATGTCTAACACTTGTAATAATGAGTCATATAATGCAGTTAACTCTATTGAGTCATCACATGTACTTAGTGTATCCTGACCTAATGTTCCTACTTGAGATACACAGCCGCAATCTGGTGCTGAACCTGAAATATCTATTACGTTACATTCAAATACATCAGAAATCGAGAATGCGTAAGTATCTGAAGAAACGATACCACTAACCCAAGTGAATGGTTCATCAGCTGTAGGATTCACTAGAATATCGTCAACCATATAAGATGATGGATCACCACCTTCTATCACCACAGTTACAGTGTATCCTAATCCATCGTCAGTACAAGTGGTAGTTGTTGAAATCAGTTGAATTTCCTCTAGGACATTAACTGATGCAGATCCATCTACCGCTACTAGACATCCATTCGTACCAGTTACACTTGCAATAGTGTATAGTCCTGGCGTATTTACATTCCAACTGATAGTATTACCAGTTGTTATAAATGTAGTATCTAAGCCTTCAGTTGAAATTACATTAACTTCCCAAGTGTCTGTTTCAGAGAAATCAATTGTAATAGTTACAAAGTCACCTGAATTTTCACAAATATCACCGCCTCCACTTATTGTAGCACTTGAAATCGCTAAGCCATTTACAACAAATATCACTTCATCATCACAACCTGTTACTCCATCATAGATATACACAGTCGTTGTAGGGAATATAGTATCTCCTGGCTGTAGCTGTTGACCTTGTCCGTTTGGCTCAAGGTAATATGCTTCATTACCTGTTAGGCTTACGCCCAAAATTTCTGGTAGAATGTAAAAGTCACATACTTCTACATCAGGAACATCTTGTAATGTTGGACCATCTATAATAGTAACTGTGAAAGTAATCGAATCTTCACACATACTATCTCCACTTACAACAGTTAAATTAGTCGTCGTTGTTATTGTATCTCCAGATTGATATGTATTTCCAATATCATCAGTATATAACTCTGTGCCACTTAAGTCTGTTCCTGTGATATCTCCGAGGATATATATACCACACTCTTCAACATCCGCTATTGGATCAAGTACAGGGCCATCTGTTATTGTTACTGTGAACGTGATGGTATCGCTACATAATCCAGCGTCACTAATCACTGTCAAGTCGGTTGTTACAAAAATGCTATCTCCACTGTTGTATTCTATGCCCGTCGCATCAGTATATACTTCTGAGCCACTTAAGTCTGTTCCTGTGATATCTCCTAATATGTAGTAATCACATGCTACTGCATCTGCTATTGGATCTAAGACAGGTCCATCTGTTATTGTTACTGTGAACGTGATTGTATCGCTACATAATCCAGCGTCACTAATCACTGTCAAGTCTGTTGTTA
>CAZSKA010000252.1:0-4993 GCA_964607315.1 uncultured Saprospiraceae bacterium
GTTGAATAGAAAATTAGAAAAAGTAGATGAATTAAGTGCAGAATTTAAAGAATTGAAGAATTTGATTTTAAGTGCAAATATTTCCAGTCTGGAATAGGTTTATTATCAATAGTTAGATAATTTGTTCTAATATAAAGGGTTCATTTTTAATTAAATGGGCCCTTTTTTTATTGATGATAGGGGATAAAGAGCTTGGAAAGTAGAATTGGTATTAATGCGCTTAATGAAAGCTAAATCTTTAATACAAATGAAAAATAACTAAAAGTAAAATTAATTTCAAATTGTATAACTCATGTTGTTTTAAATAAGGACGGTTAAATCTATATCCATTTTTATTTCTTGCTTATAATCTTATTGATACAAATTACATATTTTTATAATATATTTGCAGAGATAATAATTGTGGTTTATTTTTCATTATTATCCAGACGAACAATTCGAATTTTGATTTATGATACGAGTAGGCATTTTATTTGGCGGACCATCACGTGAACGTGAGATTTCCTTTGCTGGAGGTCGAACCGTCTACGATAATCTGAATAAGTCTTTATTTGAAGCAGTTCCCATCTTTATTGATAGTCATAAGAATTTCATTCTACTGGACTGGGAATATGTGTACAAAGGGACCATCAGAGATTTCTATCCACCCGTTCAGTTTCATCCTCCGACTCTACATAATTTTCAGATTTATATTGATTCTTTGCCTAATGCGGGAAAGGAAATTCCGGAATATGTGGGAAAGGTGCTTCAACTGGAAGAATTAGGGAATTACTTCGATGTTGCATTTCTTGCCTTGCATGGTCAATTTGGCGAGGATGGTGTGATTCAAGGTTTGTTAGAACATGTTCAGATTCCTTACACGGGAAGTGGAATCATGGCAAGTGCAATGGGAATGGATAAATCCATTCAGAAACAGTTGATGGGACAAGCTGGATTTGATGTGCCAGAGATGGTCGTTATTCATAAGCAAGAATGGGAGAGAAGTGATTTCGACGGATTTTATAAGCGAGCGCAAAAGGAGATAGGATTTCCTTTAGTGATTCGTCCAGCTAATCAAGGTTCTTCTATCGGTGTTTCTATTTTGATGGAAGATAATGGTCTGGAGGCTTTCGCCCAAAAGATAAGTGCTGCCTTTTTTCAGCGCACCATTACTGCTGAATCTTGGAATAGTTTAAGTGCGGAAGAACGAGTAAAAGAAGTTCAAGAAATTATTGATATAAGAAGTGGCATAGGATTTCCACTCGACATAAATGGAGAACAAATTTATCATCCTGATACACTTTTAGAGAAGCTTGATTATCTGTGTTTGGAAGGAGTGGATATGGAAATAGAAGGGCATTTGACAGAGTCTAAAGTCGTCATAGAAAGCTTTATTCACGGAAGAGAATTTTCATGTATTGTGATGCGAAAAGATAATGGTGAAGTGGTAGCGCTTCCTCCAACAGAAATTGCAAAACAAACGGAATTATATGATTATAAGTCTAAGTACCTTCCAGGTCTATCTAGAAAGATAACACCTATCGACCTAGCCAATGATAAACTGGAACGAATACTAGACGAATGCAAGAAGTTATATGTGTTTTTGAACTTTCAAGTATATGCGAGAATAGATGGTTTTTATAGCACAGATGATAAGATTTATCTGAACGACCCCAATACTACATCGGGCATGTTGCCTTCTTCATTCTTCTTTCATCAAGCTGCAGAAATAGGGCTAAACCCATCTCAGTTTTTGACATTAATTATCCGAAATTCATTGAATGAAAGGATGAAGAATGAAACGATGAAGGGGAATAGTTTAGCTTTAATGAACAAGTTAGATCTCGCACTTAGCCTTCAAAGAAAGTCGACTGTTCAGAAGAAAAACGTAGCAGTGATTTTTGGTGGTTACTCTTTCGAGCGTCATATCAGCGTGGAAAGTGGGCGAAATATATACGAGAAATTAGCTTCTTCAGCAAAGTATCAACCCGTTCCCATTTTCTTATTAGGAGATGAAAAAGGATACGATTTATATGAAATCCCTATTCCACTTTTATTGAAAGATAATGCGGATGATATAAGAGATAAGATTTTGAATTACAAGGTACATCCTGTAGTGAAAGAGATCAGACAATCCAATGCTGACATTACTAAAAAGTACAGTAATTCAGCAGCTGTACAACAACCTCAAAAATTGAGTTTTGAAGCATTAGCTGAAAGAGTAGAATTAGCATTTATCGCTTTACACGGAAGACCTGGTGAAGATGGAAATATACAGGAGAGATTAAAGCAAGTGTGCATTCCTTATAATGGTTCAGATTTTGAATCTTCGCATATTACAATAGATAAGTATAAAACACTTCAGCTGCTAAAAGAACATGGTTTTCCTACAGCAGATCAATTACTCTTGGATAAAAATGACACAGCAGATGTGGCGAGTAAATTAAAAGACTCTTTTGAGTTTCCATTTATTCTGAAGCCTGTTGATGACGGATGTTCAAGTGCTGTGAAGATGATAAAATCCGACGATGAATTATCAGCATATTTGGATGGAGTGTTTAGAGATCAAGAAGAATTAGATCAAGATATTCGCGGAGTACTGGACCTTGGGGACAACGAAGAATTCCCAAGAAAAACAAACATATTGGGCGAAAGCCTAATCACCTCAAAAAATGCAAACCATTTTCTAGAAATAACAGGTGGTTTACTTACTCACTATGATGAAAATGGGGAATTGCAATATGAAATGTTTGAACCAAGTGAGGCGCTAAGTAGTGGAGAGATTTTATCACTGGAGGAGAAATTCCTTGCGGGTGAAGGACAGAATATCACACCGGCTAGATTTAGTGCAAATGAACTAGACTATGAGGAGATTAGTAAGCAAGTAAAGGCAGATTTAGAACGCGCTGCTCGCATACTAAAAGTAAAAGGATATGCTCGAATTGATGCATTTGTTCGCATTTACGACAATAATAAAGCAGAAACTATTATTATTGAGGTAAATTCCTTGCCAGGCATGACGCCAGCGACGTGCATTTTTCATCAATGTGCATTGAACGGATATAAACCCTATGAATTTATCGATAAAATATTGGAATTTGCAGGAGATGAATGTCAGGAGAAAGAAGTCTGAAATTTTATAACCAATTAATTTAGATTTTTGACAACGAAAGTATTTTTAAAGAACTTGCTATATATGGCGCTAGTCGTACTAGTGTTATTTGCGATTTTACATTTTTTCCTCCGTTCTTACACGAATCACGGACAACAGCTGACGCTTTCAGAATTTGAAGGTATGCATATCTCTGAAGCAAATGATCTTGCTAAAGAAAAATCCTTTGAAATCATAGTAAATGATAGTACTCATATCGTAGGTAAACCTGGAGGAATTATCATTAATCAGAACCCTAAACCAAATGCTAAGGTTAAGGAAAATAGGAAGGTTTATGTCACTGTGACTAAGTATCAAAGTGATCAGATCCGAATGAAATCTCTGCCTGAATTATACGGAAGAGATTATGAACAGAAGAAAAAAGAACTCGCATTGATGAAAATTAATGCACGTATCAAAGGATATGCATATGATCAAGGGGAACCAAATCATATCTTGGAGGTGTTTTACAATGGTAAATTGGTGGCTGATAGAGATGGCAGAGAAAATGAGGTGAAGATAGAGAAAGGCGGTACACTAGATTTTGTATTAAGTGAACAAAGAGGATTACAAATGAGTATTCCTGACTTGAGATGTG
This sequence comes from uncultured Saprospiraceae bacterium, assembly GCA_964607315.1. GTDB lineage: Bacteria > Bacteroidota > Bacteroidia > Chitinophagales > Saprospiraceae > JAHDFB01. Next base: position 3,729 of record CAZSKA010000252.1, read on the forward strand.
AGTCGCTTGCAGCAGCTTCTTTTATTTTAGAAGATGGCGCAAAATTAAGACTTGGGTCCATTAGTGAACAAGGTGAAATAACAGACCAAGAAAGTGCATATATAGTTGATCAATTCCCTCCTTATAGTCCTGATGGAAGGATATATATAGGAGAAAGTATAAATGTTGTGATTAGTCAAGAAAAACCAGAAGACTGTAACTAGTCTAGGATTTTTCTAAAAAATAAAAAGATAATGGATATAATGGTAGATGAGCTTCAAGAGCGAATTGAAGCTGGAGAAGAAGTAACATTAATAGATGTTAGAGAACCTTATGAACATGAAGAATTTAATGTAGGTGGAAAGTTGATTCCTCTAGGAAGTCTTCCAGTAAGATTGAATGAGATAGTGGAAGATAAAGAAGCTGAAATAGTTATGTATTGCAGAAGTGGAGGAAGATCAGGTATGGCAAAACAGTTTTTAGAGCAAAATGGCTATAAAAATGTTCGAAACTTGATAGGCGGTATGCTAGAATGGCAGAGGAGATTTGCAGAGTAATTTATTTCTGTATTTTGCTAGTAACTCTAAAATAAAGCAGCATTTTCATTGTTGCTTCGTTAAGGAAGTGGATTTAAAACTAGTAAACTTATAAAATGAAAAATATTTTAAAACTCTCTTTTCTTGCTGGATTATTTTTGGTGTTTTCATGTACTGATCCATGTGAAGATGTTGTTTGTGAAAATGGAGGAACATGTGATGAAGGAACTTGTTTATGCGCAGAAGGTTATGAAGGGGACAATTGTGAAACTGAATCCAGAGCAAAATACCTTGGTGATTTCTTGGGCGAAAGGACTTGTTTGGATGGAGAAGTAGACAATTTATTCATTGGATTTCGTGAAGGTTCTGAAATATTAGAACTTTCATTAGTTAACCCTAGTGATAATCAAGTTCTATCAACGTTGACACTAGATGATAATATAGCTAGTTCTGAAGTCTTTGTAACAGAGATTCAAGGTGATACAATTCTAAGTCAAATTGTTTTAACATTTACTTCAATAGACGAAGTTGTTTTCGAAACAAGAATTACTGAGCAAGGAGAGGAATTTGTAGACTGTAATGCTGTTTTATTAAGGCAGTAATAATAGTAAAGTTAGAAAATGCCGATATATTTAAAATTAGTTTTTCTTTCTTATTAAATAAATTTTACTAAAGTTAAGATTGCTTTTTAATTCGTTAAAAAATATTCAATAATGAATTTTTTATAAGCTTTAATATTTTTCTTCTTTA
>CAZSKA010000253.1:0-4970 GCA_964607315.1 uncultured Saprospiraceae bacterium
CTCCCTAACCCCCAAATCCACCCCCAAACACATACTTTTTCGCCAACCACTCCAATTCATAGCGAAAATTCATACCCAAATCCAACGCATTTAATAAGCTACCTAGCTTTTAACAATTCCCCTTTTGTCTTCAATGAAAATACTCTTTTCTCATGCCTCCTTTTATACCATTTTAATTATTTTACTTCGTTATTTAAATATCAGTTAGCTACTTTAAAAAATAGAATTCATATTTGCATGAAATGAATAAAGCCACTCGTTTTAGAAATAACATTCCCTTCTTTTATGATAAGTCGGACCTTGAAATGAAGCAGGATCCATATGAAAATTACGAAGTATCCGTAAAGAAACAAGTTCTCCTGCATCTTGCGGATGAAGCTTGGAATACCTATCCTTTCCTTTCTATTCTAAACTACATTCATGAGCAGTTAGATGAAACAGAGCATAAAAATATAGTGGAATTAGGATGTGGCGTAGGAAGAATGATAGGAGAAATTGCTGAAAAACTTCCTTCGTCGACTTGTTGGGGAATTGATTATAGTTATCAAATGCTTAAACAGGCGTATGATTCATTCGTACAAGGTAAGATTTTAGACATAGATTTTAGAGATTTTGGGTTTAAACCCAAAGTAAAGGCAGTTAAGCATTCCCTTAATAACTTGGGTTTTGGTTTAGCTAAGGCTGAAGTATTACCATTTGAAAATAATAGTGTAGATTTTGTTTTTTCTTCTTTTGGTATCGATCGTTTTGAGGCACCTGAAGATGCATTGCTTGAAATGTACAGGATTCTGAAAAAGCAAGGTAAAGCTGTTATTGTAAGCCCATTGAATTTTGTAAAGAAAGAACATTGGGAGATGTTTTATCCTGTTGAAAAGCTAATTTCTGTGGTTGAGCAAATAGGATTTAGAATTGATGATTTCCAAAATGACTTTATTGTGGAAGAACCATTTGATGCTCGTGGAAATAAAAAGAAATGGAAATGTGTAGCTTTAGTTTTAGCAAAATGCTAATGCAAAAGGAAAGCTAAAACTTTGGGTCCCAACCCAATTCCTTAATCAACTATACTTAATTGCCCAAGTAATTCCAGGTTTCCGTCCAATACTAAATGAGAAAAACCCGATGTATTATTAACGGTTAATGTACTTCCCTGTGCGATAGTCAAGGTAGCACCAAGCTCCACAATCAGGCCACTTACAGTAAGTGAGCTAAGATCAAAAACAGGTGGCGTGATTTCAGGGCAATCGCAATTAGGTATTATAATTACATCCGAAGAAGATGGCACTGTCCCACCTTCCCAATTTGCTGGATTATTCCAATCCGAATTGCTCCCTTTCCAAACTTTGGAATTCGCAGGATCTGTTGATGCGGATGGAAAGCCAAAAATATTAACTAAATCTATATCTGAAACTTCAGTGGGATTTACAAAATTAGCGTTTTGAAATTCAGGTGGAATTACAAGATCCGTAAACCTTGCGAAGTCGAAATAGGCTTTGTTCTGAGGATTAAAAGTAGGCATATAATTAAGCACATCAGGATAAAGATCTTCATTCATCGTGTATTGATTATGGAAAGATTGATTAAACCCTCCAGTATTTCCCCAATCGGTGTAAGCAACTAATCCAACTTGAATACTTGCTGGCATATCACTTCGATTATATCGTTGTCGAACCTGGAAACTGCCGTTTGGCAATTGAAAAAGGACGATAATGGCGTGATCAATTCTAGCAATTCTTATAGTAGCAGCGGCAGTGTCAATGGAGGTAATATTTAGATTACTGTTTGAATTTGTTGTTGATTTAACTTCAAAGTGTGGCGCTTGACAACCATTACAACTCGGATGATTAGTAGCTGCATTTCCCAATGCCAAAAACACGTAATTCTCTTCACCAGGCACCCAATCAGTATTTCCATTTGTATTCGATTTAGGCGTTCTGAACATTGCACCTGCTAAGGAATAAAGTGGATCAGGAAAAGGGTTATCATCTCTATCATTGGCGTAAACTTTCGTGGTAAAAACAAAATTTCCAGTTACTTCTTTAAAATATAAATTGGATCTTCGATCTTGAAACCAAGCAGTGGAGTAAGGCATCATATGGAGATGACCTTCTTGCGCCGCATCGACATCTATTGCTTCCATATGTGAAGCATTCCATCCTTCTGTAACATTCAAATCTTGCCATTGACTAAAATCACAAACTCTATTAAATTCATCAGACAATGTATCTATTTGGGCGGAAGCCAAAAAGGTACAAAAAAAGAAGAAGATAAATAGTGTTGCTTTCATTATTCTGTTTTATACTAATAAGAGGACGCTAAATATCAAAACGCCGCATGAATGAGATTCACAATAAAATTAAAACCATAATTCAAAATCAGCATGGTTTCCTTCGTCATATTTTATCAATATCTCCTCTCCCGCTTCTATATCTCTAGTTGCAACAAACTCTATAACCTCTTCTTCAAAAACAGGCACAAACTCGGCGTTAGCCTCCTTGCTATGATTATACAATGAGCCATAACCCAACGCAATCGCTGCATGATAAGTGCTTTTTTCAGGGCCATTGCCCCACAGGAAATAGTAATCATGCAGCTTCGTTTCATGGATCACCTTTCTATCTTCATCATTTATTATTATCACTGGTGCTGATTCTATAAGATCACCTTTTGATATAGGAACAGAAGTGAAAACACCTCTTCCTTTCTCTTCAGTCTCTAAGATGTATAAGCCTGGAATTTGTGTAGACATGTTTCTAATTATTTAATGCGCTCAAAACTTAATTTGATACAATTACTGAACATAACGGATGTAAATAAAGCTTAAAATAACTAAAATACCAACCAATATCATGTACATTCCTCCATTCCTTGACACTCTATCATATATATAATGCCTTTCGCCATCTTTACTTACCCTTTTTCCAAATGCATAATAAAAGGCCATTGCAATTCCTGCAATTGTAAATATTAAATTAAAGAAAAATCCAACAATAATAGCTACGAAATAAGCCAGTTGAATTCCGAAATGAGCTCGCTTTCCACTTTTATCCTTGGCCTCTAATAAAGCTTGTTTCTCTAATATATCATCCATATCAATTTCAACACCTCTCTTCTCCAATATTTTTTTAGCTGCGATTTCAGCTTCTATCGACCAATCTCCATTGTTAACAAGAATATTTTTTAATTCAAAATCATCCAATTGTTCAAGATGACTATAGTTGATAACATCGATATCATCTTCATTGATATAAGACTTTATTAAGTCTCGAACTTCTACAAAATCACTAGGATATAACTTTAGAGTATATTTTGGTGAAAGCCTATTCCCGATGATAGTAGAATCTAGTAAATAAGAATTTTCCGAGAATTCATATTCTTAACCCATTATTTAAATGGTAAAAGCTGTTTGACTTAATAATCAAAAATGCTCTTTACTTAGATATATCTAATCTCCATGTTCGTTTTTCAAGTTTGCGGAAATTTTCACAATCCTTAATTAAAGATAAATAATTTGCTAATGTCAGGAGTTCATTATCATCGATATTTCCCATATATGGTCTAGGATATATAGCATTTCCATAATTCAGTTTAGACTTATGCGGGCTATCATCAACTATTAATATCCTTTCCATTCGATAGCCCATTTTTTTTACTTTTTGTAAAGACTTCACATAGTGATAATGAGATCTATCATGAGCATACGTTCGGCCTTCATCTTCTTCATTATTCCTTTTGTAAGTTGCTCTAGACCTTCCCCAGATAAATTTGAACGTATAATTTTTCAGTTGAGTTTGTTTAACAATTTCCTCTACATAGTCATCACTAGCTGACGACCATAAGGCAAGTTCATAATCAATTTCCACATGATCTAAAAAGGCCTTTAGGTAAGGTCTTTCATAAACATAATAATCAAAGACTTTACAATTCTCCTCTAGATCTAACATTGTTTTCGAGGCATAAATCAATGTTTCATCAATGTCTAATATGAGTAGTGCTTTATTCATAGAAGAATATTTTTCCTTAAGATATAATCACTTCTCTTCGCATCAATTTACCTAACATTATTAACAATTCTATTCAGGACTTTGCATTTAAACATTGTAAGAGATAACCACCTACTTCCAAATCACCAAGATCAATGCAACTATTGCAGGAAATGCCTGAATTAAAAGAATCTTTCTACTCGATGTTAATCCGGCATACATACCAGCTACTGCTACACATGAAAGGAAAAAGATGGATACATTAGCCGACCATTCGGCATTATCTATAAATATTGACCATATTAACCCAGCAGCCAAAAAGGCATTGTACAATCCTTGATTAGCAGCTAACATTTTTGTTGGAGCAAAAAGCTCTTTGGGTAAAACTCCTCGAAATAATTTCTTGCCTAAAGTCTCCCAAGCAAACATTTCAAAATAGAAGAAAAAGAGATGTTCTAGAGCGATAAACCAAATGAGGATTTTAATTAGTGTTTCCATAAATCTTTTTTGATATTACACGTAAGATACAATCTATAGTATTCTTGTCATAAGATAAGACCAATCTTTTTATCCAGCTTTATTTTTATTAAATATTATTTCCTACTAAAATAAACACCAACTAATATTAATGCCATACCCAAGACGTGAAAAATACCAAAGGCCTCTCCATCCATAACTCCCCAAAACAATCCTACAATAGGAAACAAATAAGTCACACTCGACCCAAAAACTGGATTCGTTCTTTGGACCATTTTGTAGAATAAAATACTCGCATAAAAAGTAGATAACAAGGAAAGTAATGCCACATAAAAAACACCTTTGGAGATGCCCGGAGTTTCTAGCATTGTGGTATGAGTTCCACTCATGAATAATGCAATGACAGCAAAAGGCAAGACAAATAGAAAGGCAGTTGACATGAGAAGATTAGGATCGACGTGATTCATTTTGGCCTTAGCCACATTTACACTTGTCCCATAACATATGGTAGCT
>CAZSKA010000254.1:0-4882 GCA_964607315.1 uncultured Saprospiraceae bacterium
TACTTATATAGGTTAATTCAGTTTTATGATGTTCCTACAAGTATTCAAAAACGCCAATTGAACGAAATGGGAATTGAACTACTTAGTTACATCCCAAACAAAGCCTTTATCAGTAAGCTTCAATTAAATTTAGATGAAAATCAATTTGAAGGATTGAATATAAGGAGTATCATTGATTTTGAATCAAGCTATAGATTATCGCCAAAGTTAAAGGCTGATATCCTTCCAGAATGGGCAATTAAAGGTAATGACATTCTTCTAAACATTAAATATAATTCGAATGAAGATAAAGAAGATGTCTTAAATTTTGTGAATTATGGATACGGAAAAATTATAGGTTATCTTGATGAAACGAATACTATGACTATTCAATTACCAATTAGCAAATTGAATGACTTAGCTGAATTCCCTTTAATTCAATGGATAGATGTGGTAGCACCTGAAGGTAGTCCTGATAGCACTTTAGGCGTAGCATCTTCGAGATCAAATCCATTAAACTCAAGTTATCTGGGTGGCAGAAAATATGATGGCAGTGGAGTTGTAGTAGGATTGAGTGATGATGGATTAATAGGGCCACACATAGATTTTACAAATAGAGTTACATTCCATACGGATGAGAATACAGGAAATCATGGAGACATGACTTCTGGTGTTTTTGTAGGAGCTGGAAACTTAGATCCTACAATTGGAGGACATGCTCCAGGTTCAGATATTCATATATTTAAACAAGGAATATTTATATTCATAAGTAGTTATTTACATATTATTAATGCAGTTTCAAATAAAGAAGATTTTGGAATAGCGATAACATCAACTTCATATAGTCAAGGTATTGGTGGAGTATACGATAGTAGTACGGAATTCACAGATCAGCAAATCAATCAAAACACTAACATAATGCATGTTCTATCTGCTGGTAATTCTGGAACTTTTGATCATAATTATGGAGCAGGTGCAGGATGGGCAAATATATCAGGTGGAATCAAAGCAGGAAAAAACGTAATCTGTGCTGGAAATGTTGATCAAAACGATGAATTGTTTTTTACAAGTAGTAGAGGTCCAGCAGCGGATGGAAGAATTAAACCTGATCTATGTGCAATGGGCCAAAATCACCTTTCCACAGATGAAAATAATACATATCAAGTAGGTAGTGGCACTTCAGCTTCGACCCCTGCTATTGCGGGCATGTTTGCGCAATTGTTTCAAGCGTACAAAGAATTGAATGATGGGATAGAACCAGAGTCAGGATTGATAAAAGGAATCCTTCTTAATACGGCTGAAGACCTTGGAAATCCAGGTCCGGATTACCTTTATGGCTGGGGACGAATTAACGGATTGAAATCAGTCAGACTTTTAGAAGATGAAAGATACCTTTCAGATATAATCGAGCAAGGGACTTCAAATAGTCATACGATAACTGTACCAGATAATGTGAACGAGGTTAGAATAATGACTTATTGGATGGATGTAGAAGGAAATCCTGCCTCTTCATTAGCTTTAGTAAACGATATCAATATGCAGGTTATAACACCAATAGGAACAATGCATAATCCATTGGTTTTAGACCCAACACCGAATCCAGCGAAACTTAATGCCGATGCTGTAGAAGGAATTGATAATCTTAACAACGTAGAACAAGTTGTAATCAAAAATCCTGTACCAGGCGATTACGAAGTTAATTTAGAAGGGTTTTCCATACCTGAAGGTCCACAAAATTACTATGTAATTTATGACTTTATTTATAATGAAGTTGAACTTACATATCCTTTTGGAGGAGAGTCATTTGTACCAGGTTTTCAGGAACAAATAAGATGGGATGCTTCTTTCTCAACAGAGCCATTCACATTGGAGTATTCAATCGATGGTGGAGCAACATACACTGTTATATCTAACTCTATTTCAAGTACAGCAAGACATCATTTTTGGCCTGTACCAAATGTCCTCTCGGACCGTGTAAAAATGAGATTAAGCAGAGGAGAAATGAGCAATGAGATTGAAGTTAATATGACCATTGTTGACGTACCTGATGATTTATCGATAGAAACGGTATGTCCAGATGAAATTGAATTAGTTTGGGATGCAGTTGAAGGAGTGTCATTGTATGAAATTAGCATGCTAGGTGACAAGTATATGGATTCCATTGGAGTTTCAACTACAAATAGCTTTACGGTAGTCGGACAAAATCCAAACATAGATCAATGGTTCAGTGTTCGTGCTGTCCTAGAAAATGGAAAAGGAAGAAGAGCAATCGCAGTGAACAAACCTCCAGGAACTTCTAATTGTATATTAAATTTTGATGTTGACATGGCTGAAATAATTAGCCCAATTGAAGGATTAGTCTCATCCTGTAGAGATATTGAAAATACTGAAATTACTTTAAATTTATCAAATCTAGGAATAAACAATACATCTAGTTTCGAATTGAATTATCAAATAAATGAAGGTGCAATCATCTCAGAAACAATAGCGGAAAGTTTAATGCCAGATGAATCACTTGAATATACTTTTAGCACAACAGTTGATGTAACAGGAGAAGATAACATTGAGCTTGTTCTTTGGATAGATTATCCTGAAGATCAAAATGTGTATAACGATACCTTAAGAACTTCCATTCAGATTTTCAATGCACCTTTGATAAGTTCCCTACCTTATGGTGAGAGCTTTGAAACATTCTCAAAATGTAGCGAAATAAATTTTTGTGAAACAATAGAATGTGAAATGGAGGAAGGATGGAATAATTTTGCAAATCTTAGAGGAGATGATATAGATTGGAGGACAGATTCTAATGGAACGAATACAGGTAATACTGGTCCAGAATTTGATTTTGATAGTGGTAATTTTATTGGGCAGTATGTTTATTTAGAAGCATCACCTGGATGTGAATTTAAACAAGCAAAACTACTATCTCCATGTATAGATTTGTCAAATGCACTTTGCGGAGAATTTGAATTTGCTTACCACATGTTTGGTGCAAATATGGGAGAATTACATGTCGACATATTTACAGAGCAGGGAATTCAGCAAGATATCATAACACCAATAAAAGGAAATAAGGGAAATCAATGGAATGTTAGTACTATTGATTTATCACCTTACTTAGGAGAAGTTATAAATATTCAAATGAGAGGAATTATAGGTAATGGAGTTCTCAGTGACATCGCAATTGATGGATTGAATTTTAATGTATATGATGCTCCTCCTATTGCAGATTTTGAATTCGAAAATGGTGGTGTTGGTAATACATCTTTCTTTACAGATATCTCTACAGGTTTTGTTAAATCGTATGAATGGGATTTTGGTGATGGAAATTTTAGCACAGAAGCTAATCCTGAACATGTTTACGAAACTGAAGGACAATATGAAGTGACATTAGTTATATCAGGAGATTGTGGAGATGATACAATTTCACAAATTGTAGATGTAACTTTAACTAATATAGAAGAAGAATTTTTAACATCGAAAATTAAAATTTTCCCTAATCCATCGAATGTTAATATTAGCATTCAATTTCCAGATGAATTATTAAATGAGAATGTTCAATTGAAAGTAATCAACTCTTTAGGTCAGTCTGCCTTGATCATTGAAAAACAAAACATACATGATAGTGTAGAGTTGGATGTTTCCAAGTTAAAGGCAGGAATTTATTTTATACATATGTCTAGTGAAACTTTTGACTATATGAAAAAAGTAATTATTCTTTAAGTCATTTTATTTTAGATAAAATAGAGAGTAGAAATCACTCAAAACAATAACCCATAGACCATTCGGCTTTTTAGCTGAATGGTTTTTTTGTTATTGAATTGTTTAATATAAGATTTTTGAAAGCGATAAAATCGATCAAGGTTAAAAAAAGGAGCTGGGGCCTAAAATCTATTCTAAAATTATCTACTCTGCGGATACTGTTAAGTTCTGTATGTCCGAGATGACTACAAATTTCATATAGCTAAGGTTCTTAGTTATTCATTTTTCGAATTACCGAATTTATTTTTAATTGTACAATTTTAACCAAATTATTGTGGAAAATCATTAATATTAATCATCCAGATTTGAATTAAAAGACACAGACATAAAGAATTCCAACTTCAAAGTCGAAATAAGTTGCGAAATGAAATTTGATTCATAATCTCTACCCTTCTGTAGAAGCCTAAATCATATACTTCCCTTTATATTTCTACCTCTTCCTACCCTACTTATACCAATTTAACTCCATCTTCTCATTTTTTTTTCTAAACACCTTTACGTCCTTTTTACTTTTTCTGTATCTTATGGGTGAACGAAACAAAACACTTAGATTTTTTTGACTGATTCAAATTATATATCATCACTTGTTAAAAGAGCAAAAAAGAAAGATACGCTTGCCATGCGTGCTTTATATGACGCTCATTCCAAACAAATGATGGCTACTAGTTTACGAATCACAAATAGTCTGAGCGATTCTGAAGATATTCTTCAAGAAGCTTTTATCCAATCCTTTCAGAAATTATCGCAACTAAAAGTAGATGCACAATATGGAGGTTGGTTGAAAAGGATTGTTGTTACAAAAAGTCTTCAATGGATTAAAAAACGACGTCATTTTGAAACCTTGATGGACCAAAATAGTGAGATGGTAGAAGAAGATAACAATGACATGTATAAAAAAGTCTCTTTCGAAGAAATCAAGAAAGCAATCCTTGACCTCCCTGCTGGTTGCAGAGTGATATTTTCCTTGTATTTACTGGAAGGATATAAACACAAGGAAATAGCAGATGAATTAGATATCTCTATATCTAATTCTAAGAGTCAATATAGATACGCTTTAAAATTATTAAGAGAAAAATTAAGTCATAAAGTATATGAATGATTTTGAAAAATATATCGTAGAAAACAAGCAGAAGTTAGAATC
>CAZSKA010000255.1:0-4881 GCA_964607315.1 uncultured Saprospiraceae bacterium
GAAAAATTAAGTATCAAAATTTTATACGACATTTTGAAATTAAATTGGTATAAGACAGATATTGTAGAAATGGAAACTGGTTTAACACCAATTGAATTAGCTAAGAAGTTAAAGAAGAAAGACCTTGTAGAATTATTGTCTTCTGTATGATTATGAAGGAATGCATAAAGTTTAATTAGCATTAAACTTTGGGCGGAAGCCTAAAAAAATAAAAACCAAATCCTAAATGAAAAGATATAAAACAAAAACCCCATGCGAAAAGGCACAGGGCTTAGTTTATTTAATCTTAACGTAGCTTAATTACTCAACTTTGCTACGATATATTTTCTGTTCATTCGAGCGATATTCTCAAGTTTGATTTCTTTAGGACATTCAACGTGACATGCTCCTACATTTGAACATGCTCCGAATCCTTCATCGTCCATAGTTTCCACCATTTTAACAATACGCTTTTTACTTTCAACTTTACCTTGCGGTAATAAGTCTAAGTGGGTGATTTTTGCAGAAGTAAATAACATAGCTGCACCATTAGGACAAGCGGCTACACATGCTCCACAACCAATGCAAGTGGCAGCATTAAAAGCTTCATCAGCATCAGCTTTATCAATAGGAATAGAATTTCCATCGACAGCTTGACCCGTATTTACAGAAACATAGCCACCTGCTTGAATGATACGATCAAATGCACTGCGATCGGTTACTAAATCTTTTACCACAGGAAATGCTGTTGCTCTCCATGGCTCAATAGTTATAGTATCTCCATCATTAAAGTGACGCATATGTAATTGGCATGCCGTAGTTCCTTGCATAGGACCATGTGGTCTACCATTAATTACTAAGCTACATGTTCCGCAGATTCCCTCTCTACAGTCATGATCAAACGCAACCGGCTCTTTCTTGTTTTCCAATAATTCTTCATTGAGAACATCAAGCATTTCAAGAAAGGACATATGTTCGTCAGCTACTACATTGTAGTCTACAAATTGTCCTGCTGCATTTCCGTTTTTCTGTTTCCAGATTTTCAATTTAAGCTTCATCACTTATAATTTTTGTCTTTAGCTATTATATTTTCATTTTTCTTAGTGCGTTTCTTCTGTTCAGGTCCCTGAGCGAAGGATTCGGTCCCTGAGCGTAGCCGAAGGGCCAAGTCAACGTCTCCCGGTCCCTGAGCGTAGCCGAAGGGACAAAGGGACAAGGCCTACTTATAACTCCTAGTCTTCAACTCCACATTTTCAAAGATCAACTCTTCTTTATGAACTTTTGGCTCATTGTCATCCCATTCCCAAGCTGCAACATATGTATAGTCTTCGTCATTTCTTTTTGCTTCTCCTTCTTCAGACTTGTGTTCTTCTCTGAAGTGACCACCACAAGATTCTTCTCTATCTAATGCGTCCAATATCATTACTTCACCAAGCTCTAAGAAATCTGCAACTCGATTTGCTTTCTCTAATTCAGGATTATACTCTTCATTAGTTCCTGGAACAAATACATCTTTGTAGAACTCTTCTCTTAATTCACGAATCATCTGACGACCTTTCTTCAATCCTTCAGCATTCCTTGACATACCGCAGTATTCCCACATGATTTTTCCTAATCTTCTATGGAATGATTCTACTGATTGATTTCCATTTGTATTAAGGAAACTATTGATTCTATCTTTAACAGACTTTTCTGCTTCATCAAATTCTTTTGAACTTGTAGAAGGTACATCATTTCTGATTTCGCCTGATAAAAACTGACCTATTGTATAAGGGATAACAAAATACCCATCAGCTAGTCCTTGCATTAAAGCAGATGCTCCAAGTCTGTTTGCTCCATGATCTGAGAAATTACTTTCCCCTAATGAGAACAATCCTGGTACATTTGTTTGTAAGTTATAATCAACCCATACACCTCCCATTGTATAGTGAACTGCAGGGTAAATTTTCATTGGTAATTTATATGGATTCTCACCTGTAATCTTTTCATACATCTCGAAAAGGTTACCGTATTTAGCTTCTATAACACCTGTTCCTAATTCTTTGATTTTGGCTTCTGAAGCATCTGGCATTCCCTGAGAAATAGCTTCTGTTCTTCCATATCGCAAAATCGCACTTGAGAAATCAAGGTAAACAGCTAATCCTGTTTTATTAACACCAAATCCTTCATCACATGCTGTTTTTGCTGCTCTTGAGGCAACATCACGTGGAACAAGGTTTCCGAATGCTGGATATCTTCTTTCTAAATAGTAATCTCTATCTGCTTCAGGAATATCATTTCCTGTTTTCTTCCCTTGTCGAATAGCTTCTACATCTTCCTTCTTTTTAGGAACCCATACTCTACCATCATTTCTCAATGATTCAGACATCAATGTCAATTTAGATTGATAGTTTCCTGAAACTGGAATACATGTAGGGTGAATTTGTGTGAAGCAAGGATTTGCCATAAGCGCGCCTTTTTTCACAGCTTTCCAAGCAGCTGTTACATTGGATGCCATGGCATTAGTGGAAAGGTAGAATACATTTCCATATCCACCTGTTGCTAAAACAACACAATGAGCTGAATGTCTTTCAATTTCTCCATTGATTAAGTTACGTGTAATAATTCCTCTCGCTTTGCCATCAACTTTTACAAGGTCAAGCATTTCGTGACGATTAAACATTTCAACTTTACCTAAAGAGATTTGTCTTTCTAGCGCCTGATAAGCACCTATTAATAATTGCTGGCCAGTTTGACCTCTTGCATAAAAGGTTCTACTTACCTGAACACCACCAAAAGATCTGTTAGCTAATAATCCACCATATTCTCTTGCAAAAGGAACTCCTTGTGCAACACACTGGTCAATTATTTCTGTACTACATTCAGCTAATCTGTGAACATTTGCTTCACGAGATCGGTAATCACCACCTTTTATCGTATCATAGAATAAACGGTAAACACTATCTCCGTCATTCTGATAGTTTTTCGCTGCATTAATACCTCCTTGAGCTGCAATAGAGTGCGCTCTTCTTGGAGAATCATGAAACGTATAACATTTTACTTTATACCCTAACTCTGCTAAAGTTGAAGCTGCAGAAGCACCGGCGAGACCAGTACCTACAACGATAACTTCAATACGTCGCTTATTATTGGGGGCAACCAAATTCATTTTAGACTTATATTCTGTCCATTTTTCAGCTAATGAGCCTTCTGCTGGTACATTCGAATTTAGTTTCATATGATTTATTTTTTATCTGTTGGAAAGGAAAACCTTTCTTGAAATAGCAATTTAATTATAAAGGAAGATTAATTCCTAAGTAATGGAATATAGGTATGATTACAAAACCAAGAGGCACTATAACAGCAAATGCTTTACCTACAAATTCTACAATTGGCGTATACTTTTTATTATTTAATCCTAAGGTAACAAAACCACTTGCAAAACCATGCCATAAGTGAAATGCTAATACCAATTGACCGATTACATATGCAATTACAATTAACGGATTTTCAAAAGCTTGGGAAACTCGCCCATATAAATTCTTTACATCATGTCCTAATGCTTCAGAAGATACCAAAAGATCACCTGTGAAATAATTCGCCCATTTCATTTTCCACCAGAAGTCACCCATGTGGATAAAAATAAAGGCAAGAATTAATGTTCCTAATAAAGCCATGTTCTTGGAAGCCCAAGAACCTTTTGCACCATTTCCACCTTTGTATGACTTTCCTTTCATCTTTTTATTCTTCAACCATATTAATATGCCGAGAACTGCATGAAGTAAAATCATGATATATAAACCCCATGAAATAGTCTTGATAGGGGGAAAATTTGTCATAAAATATGCATAATCATTGAATGCTACACCACCATCGTCCTTTAGAAGCTGTAGATTCCCTATAAGGTGAATGACTAGAAACGAGCAGAGGAATAATCCTGTTAAGGACATAATTAATTTGCGTCCTATACTCGAAGTAATTAATGAGATTAACCATTTCATAAGTTAGCTTTTTCTTTATACAAAAGTAGTATAGAATACGGATAAATACGTCGAGATTGTTTATTTTAAGTTTATTTAGAATTTGTCTAAAATGGACATGTCCTTTAATTATCCTTTTTTTTGGGTTTAACCCAAAATTTTATACTGCTTTATTGCAGTGTTTTCGGCATTTCGCATCGCTAGTCTATCTTCTTCATTATGGTCGTCAAAGCCTATAAAGTGTAATAGACCATGAGCCATTACTCGGAGTAATTCTTCTTGAATTGATACTTTATGATCAGTTGCATTTTCTTTTATTCGATCTATGCTTATATAAATGTCACCTGAAATGGGATTTAGATTATAAGGAAAGCTGATGATATCAGTGTAATAATCGTGATCTAAATACTTCTTGTTGATTTCTAGTACATTTTCATCATTGGTGAAGATATAATTTAATTCTCCAATGTTCTTATTATGTTCTGCTGCAACATTAATTAACCAAGATATATGTGTGGATTCGTTTTTTAATTCAAAATCAACATCTTCAAAGAAAAATTCTATTGCTTGTTTATCCTCCAAAATTAATTTTTAAAGATCATTTCTATAGCGCATCCATTATCAATAAATTTGATTTCATTACAAAGTTCACTTATAAGAAGTATACCACGGCCACCTTCTTGCTCTATGGTGTCTGATTTTGTAGGGTCGGGTAAGTTGTTGAAGTCAAATCCATCGCCTTGATCTTTTACCTTAATATGTAGATCACCATCCTGATATTTCGTATAGATCTCAACGGGTTTATCTTTCTGTTCTTTATTGCCATGTAAGATGGCATTACTTACGGCTTCTGTAATGGCGATAAGAATTAATGGATATTTTTCTTGATTAATATTATAAGTATCAATGATAGACTACGCTATACTTTCTACTTCCCTAATAT
>CAZSKA010000256.1:0-4845 GCA_964607315.1 uncultured Saprospiraceae bacterium
AAAGAAATGCGACATTATGGAGTTAAATTGGTATTAGTCTCTAATTATATATGTGTTCGAAAAACACTAGTATTAAGGAAAGATCATATTCCATACATCTTCTTAGCGGCTTCTATTTGTGACTCTTCTGTTGTCTCAGGAAAGAAAAGATAACTTGGAGCTTTAATCTCATTACAAGAATGCGGGTTAATTTCAAATATGGAATGAAAAGGAAACTTTCCATCTGTCATTCTTTCTAACTCCATTTTATATTTTCTAAACCTTTCATCATCTGCCTTTAAAACGAGACCCTTTCCTTGAACTTTCCAGCCTTTTTGGCTTAGAATATCAATGAATGAAACACATACATTATGATTTTTTTCGATGTTTTTCAGAGAAGTTGGAGATGCGATATTAGCAATGATAATCTTTTCATCAATAATCTTAAAAATCTCTTTTGGAGATACATTCGGTTGATCATTAAATGAAGTAGCCAACCAACAAAGAACAGAATCTTGAACACTCTTTTTTAAAGATTCACCTAATATCATTATAAATGGCGTTCCGCGTGATAAGAAGAACGTACTAATGGGCCACTTTCTACAAAATCAAATCCTATCTCCTCACCTATTATTCTATATTCTTCGAAAAGATCAGGATGAACAAATGATTCTACTTTAAGGTGATTTTTAGTCGGCTGTAGATATTGACCAATAGTTACAACATCAACTCCCACTTCTTTTAAATCGTGTAAGGTCTGTACGACTTGTTCTTTATTCTCACCAAGACCAACCATAAAACCAGTTTTGGTCCTCTTTCCGAAATCCTTAATCCTTTTTAGTTCCTCTAAACTTCTATCGTATTTTGCTTGAGGTCTTACTTTTCTATAAAGATCTTTTACGGTTTCTATATTATGACTTACAACTTCCTGTCCACCGCTAATCATTCGCTCTAGTGCTTCCCAGTTTGCTCTAACATCTGGAATTAAGGTTTCTATTGTTGTACTTGGTGATTCCTTTTTCACACTAACGACAGTTTGATACCATATTTCTGCACCTCTATCCTTTAATTCATCTCTATTCACAGAAGTGATAACAGCATGTTTCACTTCCATTAATCTTATAGCTTCAGCTACTCTTCTCGGTTCATCTTCATCATATTCAGGTGGTCTACCTGTTTTCACAGCACAAAAAGAACACGACCTTGTACATACATCTCCTAGTATCATAAAAGTAGCTGTTCCCGCTCCCCAACATTCCCCCATATTAGGACAATTACCTGACTGACAAATAGTGTTCAATTTATATTTATCAACTAAATTTCGAACACGCTTATAGTCGGGACCGGTCGGTAATTTTACACGCAACCAATCTGGTTTTTTCGTCCTAGGCTCTTTCTTTGAAACTACTGGTAAATCAATCAATATTTTCTTCTTTTTAGTGTTTTATAGTGCCAAGCCGCACTACAATTGTACAAAATTAAAACAAAAATTTATTCTCTTGCCCCGAATTGGATAGTTGCATAGATATTTAAGAAAATAGGTGTGTTAGAATGCTGATCATTTTCTATAATTACAGGCACTTTAAACCCAAAATAATCCACCATCAAACCTACTTCAAAAGCCCTTACGTATTCTTCAAAAGCTCCCATCGCAAAATGAACTCCTGCCTTAGCTTGTACACCTGGTCTTATAGATGCATCTAACCAAGTACTTAAATCATTTGATCGACCAAAGATCGAAGAAAAATCCAAAAATAAATCAGGATCTGATTCAAAAGTAGCTTCTACGGTTTCCTTAATTCCATCATCATCTAAATCAATCGTATAAATATTTTTTATTGGGCGTAAAATTCCTAATACTGGTCCGATTTCATAATTCCATCCTACCGCAATTCCTCTTCTTTTTGTTTTTTCTGATTTATAATATTTATTCCCTACTCCACCTCGAATAAGATAAAGAGAATTTTGTTTTCCAAATCGAAAACTTCGACTTGTTCCTATATCTTCGATGGTAAGGTTTTTGTTCTGTCTTTCTTCTAAAGGATGTGTCAAATACCCTATTCCAAGATGGTAGTAAAATGTTTTGTAGTATGTTCTTAGCTTACCAAAATTGATAGCTGCACTAAGTCCATTTGTATGAGCAGTTATATCATAGGCACGTTCAGTGTTATAAACTATACCTTTATATTCATATTCTAAACCCTTAGGCTGAATAGTTTTTTGGGCTTGAGCCCAAAATCCTAAAACCATGAATATGGAAAGAAAAAAAGGTAACTTATTTAGTTTCATCTTCTCAAATATACGAACTCGTTTTGTAGGTTAACAATAAAACGTGATTTTTGATTCTTAATTATATAAAAAATGGATACATTTTCGCCACAATTAATCATTCTTGTCGTCATAGCATACTTTATTTTCTTGTCGGTAATATCCTTTTTTACCTCCAAAAATTCCAGCAATGCAACTTTTTTCACGGCCAATAAGAAATCTCCTTGGATTTTAGTAGCTATAGGTATGATTGGTGCTTCTCTAAGTGGAGTGACTTTTATTTCTATACCAGGACTTGTAGGAACAAGTGGGACTAATCAAGCCTTTTCCTATATGCAATTGGTATTTGGCTATTTAATTGGTTATGCTCTAATAGCATTTGTACTTATGCCTATCTATTACAGATGGAAAGTCGTATCTATATATTCATATCTTGGAAATAAACTAGGTTTTTTCTCCCATAAAACAGCAGCTTTTTTCTTTCTTATTTCTAGAATTGCTGGAGCATCCATGCGCTTATATTTAGTAGCAATTGTTTTCCAAAAATTCGTAATGGATAGCTTTGGAATTCCCTTTTATGTCACGGTATTTTTGACAATAGCATTGATATGGGTTTATACTTTTAGAGGAGGAATAAAAACGATAGTATGGACTGATATGATACAAACCGTAACCATGCTATTAGCTGTTATTCTTACGATTATATCCATATTAAACACCTTAGATTTAAACATGACGGAGATGTGGACAAGTATTAGTGAAAAAGGATTTAATAAAATCTTTTTCTTTGAGAATGGATGGAATGATAGCAATTACTTTATAAAACAGATTATAGGAGGTGCAGTAATAACCTTAGCTATGACTGGTATGGATCAAGATATGATGCAAAAGAATCTAACTTGTAAATCATTAGGAGATGCTCAGAAAAACATTGGAGTCTTCTCTATTATCCTGATTATTGCAAATCTCTTATTCCTTACATTAGGTGCGATGCTGTATATTTTTGCACTAGAAAAAGGAATAGAAATTCCTACAAGAACAGATCAATTATATCCTGTCATAGCCTTGATGAACTTACCTACTACTATAGGGATTTTATTTGTTTTAGGTCTTATAGCTGCTGCATATTCTAGTGCAGATTCAGCGTTAACATCATTAACTACATCTTTCTGTATAGATTTTTTAGGTTTTGAGTCAAGCTCAAAAAGCGAGGATGCAAAGCGTCGGACAAGAATTACTGTTCATGTGGTATTTAGCTTCGTTCTTTTATTAGTAATTTTGGTTGTTAGAGCATTACCATCAGATGCCATTGTCAATCATTTATTCAGAGCTGCAGGATATACTTATGGACCAATTATGGGTCTTTTCTTCTTTGCTATCTTAACAAATAGAGTCTGGAAAACTAAATTTTCTGATCATAAGATGAATGATTTCTTTGTTCCATTGGTTGCTATAATAGCCATCACTGTGACTGTAATTTTAGATTTGAATAGTAAGACATGGTTCGATGGATTTACTTTTGGAAATGTAATTATGGTCTTGAATGCAGGATTGATGATGTTAGGATTATTTGTTTTATCAAAAAATAAAAAACGAACATGAAAAAGATAACAGAACAAGACTCATTATATGATGGTCTAGAACACATGGAGACTATAGATATTTTGCATGGCATTAATAATGAAGATAAAAAAGTTGCTCAAGCAGTTGAAAAAGTCATTCCTGTTATCAATGAATTCGTTGACTCACTTGTAGCAAATATGGAAGCTGGAGGTCGTCTATTCTATATAGGTGCGGGAACATCCGGGCGCTTAGGAATTTTGGATGCAAGTGAATGTCCTCCTACATATGGAGTTCCTCATGACATGGTAATAGGTCTAATTGCAGGGGGTGATTCTGCTATTCGAAAAGCTGTTGAACATGCAGAAGATGATAAAAATCAAGCATGGAATGACCTCTTAGAATTCAACATTAATAGAAAAGATACTGTAGTAGGAATTGCAGCAAGTGGAACTACTCCATATGTTGTGGGAGGTTTGGCTTACGCCCAAAAGAACAACATACTTACTGCCGCGCTAAGTTGTAATCCTGATGCTCCGATTTTTGAGCATAGTGATTTTGATTTGCTGTGTGAAGTTGGACCAGAGTTTATAACTGGTTCCACTCGAATGAAAAGCGGGACTGCCCAGAAAATGATTTTAAACATGATTACTACTACTAGCATGATAAAACTTGGTAAAGTAAAAGGAAACAAGATGGTAGATATGCAACTGAGTAATGCCAAATTAGTCCAAAGAGGTATTAGAATGATTGTAGAAGAAACGGGCGTTAATTATCATGAAGCCCAAGCATATCTTACACAATATGGAAATGTAAGACAAGCAATAAATAGAATTAATGAATTGTTAGACTTAAGAAAAGAAGAAGGATATGAATAACCTAATCTTTCTAAGTTTTTAATAGATTCTTATATAAAATCCTTTCTATAACGACATTTAACGTATTTTTTTAAAAAAATATTTTCTTTTTCTACTACGAGAAAAGTACTGCCTATCGTAAAATATCATTTTAAAAATCTACATTATGACCATTTTATGT
>CAZSKA010000257.1:0-4842 GCA_964607315.1 uncultured Saprospiraceae bacterium
TTAAAATATTCACCATTCGATATTTTTTATCGATAGGATGAAAAGAAATTTCTTCCGCATTGGGGATCGAGTCGAAATCTATTGGTACATTACTAAATGAATTCATTCTTCGCTACATTGTTTTAAGACATTTTCTAAAATGGTTCTTGCTTTTTTTAGATTATAAACATCTTCTTTTATAAATATGAGAAAATTTCTTGACTGCTTTAAAGTAATTCCTTTTCTTACTCCGTTCTTTCCTACATAAGCCAATACATTTTGGAAGAATTTAGTTTCGTAAAAACTTGATTGGGGATTAGAAACAAAATAACCTCGTAATTTTCTACCCTTTAAACTTAATCTTTCAAATCCTATTTGTTTACAAATCCATCTTAATCGTAAGCCATCAAATAATTCATCCACTTGTTTTGGAATAGGACCAAAACGATCAATTAATTTTGTTTTATATGCTTCTATTTGTTCTTCTGATTTTAATCGATCAAGCTCCGTATATAAATTTAATCTTTCTTGAATTACACTTACATAATCGTCAGGAATTAGCATTTCAGTTTCCGTCTCTATTTCTACATCACGAACATAATCTCTTTTCTTTTCAACCTCGTCTTTAAACAATTCTTTGAATTGTGTTTCTTTTAATTCATGCATTGCTTCTTCCAGAATTTTCTGATATGTTTCATAACCTATATCTGAAATAAATCCGCTTTGCTCTCCACCGAGAAGATTTCCAGCTCCACGAATATCAAGATCTCTCATGGCAATATTAAATCCACTTCCTAACTCACTAAAATCTTCTAATGTTTTTAATCGCTTTCTCGCATCTTGGGTTAAGACGGATAAAGGAGGTGCGAATAAATAGCAAAATGCTTTTCGATTCGATCGACCAACTCTACCTCGCAATTGATGCAAGTCACTCAGACCAAAATGATGCGCATTATTTATTATAATAGTATTCGCGTTCGGGATATCTAATCCAGTTTCGATAATATTCGTACTAACTAAAACGTCAAATTTCTTTTCGATAAAAGAGAGTAAAGTTTTTTCTAGGTCTTTGGATTCCATCTGGCCGTGAGCCATTTGTATATCGAGATCAGGACAAAGTCTTCGGATCATGGCGGTAATATCGGGAAGGGATTTTACTCTATTATGAACGAAGAAAACTTGACCACCTCTATTGGTTTCATAGTAGATTGCATCTCTAATTAATTCTTCATGAATGACACGTCTTTCTGTGTGAATCGGTTGTCTATTAGGAGGTGGAGTTCTCATAATAGAAAGGTCACGAGCGGCCATAAGAGAAAACTGCAAAGTACGCGGGATAGGGGTTGCTGTTAAAGTTAAAGTATCAACATTCACTTTTAAATTTCTCAACTTCTCTTTTGCGGCTACACCAAATTTTTGTTCTTCATCGATTATTAATAACCCTAAATCTTTAAATCCTACTTTCTTATTTAATATACCATGTGTGCCGATAACCACATCGATTTTACCTTCCTTTAAATCATTAAATATTTGATTTTTTTCTTTTGTAGACCGAAAACGATTTATATAATCTACCGTTACCCCAAAGTTTCCTAATCGATTACTAAATGTCTTAAAATGTTGTAAGGCAAGAATTGTAGTTGGTACTAAGACGGCAACTTGTTTTCCAGCAACTGCAGCTTTAAATGTTGCTCTTATTGCAATTTCAGTTTTACCAAATCCAACGTCACCACAGATTAATCTATCCATTGGATATTCCTTCATCATATCCTCCTTTACATCTGATGTTGCCGTTACTTGGTCTGGAGTGTCCTCAAATAAAAAGGAGGCTTCTAGTTCGTTTTGGAGGTATCCGTCAGGAGGGAATGCGAATCCTTTGCTTGCTTTTCTTTTGGCATATAATTTAATTAATTCCTTAGCGATATCTTTTACTCGCTTTTTAGTTTTTCGTTTTAATGCTTTCCAAGCATCGCCTCCAATTTTGGAAAGAGCGGGTGCCGTTCCATCTTTTCCTACGTATTTACTTACTTTATGTAAGCTATTAATACTTACATATAATACGTCATTATTTTTATAAAATATTCGGAGAGATTCCTGAACATGACCATTTATATTTATTTTTTCTAGTCCAGAATATCTTCCTATTCCATGATCGATATGTGTAATAAAATCTCCGGGTTGAAGTTCCCGAAGCATTTTTAAATTAATCGCCTGCTCTTTAGTAAAACCTTTTTTTAATTTGTATTTATGAAAACGCTCAAATATCTGATGATCAGTATAACAAGCTACTTTTAATTGATGATCAATAAATCCAGAAAACAATCCTTTATTAATTGGAACAAATTGAACTTTAGCATCGAGGTCTTCGAAAATAGAATAAAATCTTTCTATTTGTCTGGTGTTTTCTGTGAATATATAATTGGTATATCCTTTTGAAGTATTTTTATTTAAGTCCTCTATTAATAGCGTAAAGTTTTTATTAAAACTTGGTTGAGGACTTGCTTCAAATGTTTTAATTTCTACTCCATCTTTAAAAGAAAAAACTGATGCTGGTTTTTTATAAAATAAAATAGAATATTTTTTCAGGTCTTCTACTATATCTTTTGGAAAGATAAATGACCTTTTATTTAAAGCCTGCCTTAACTCCTCATCTTGCGGTAAAAAGGTAGATGCAAATTCTCTAGCACGATCAAAACACTTTTGGACCTGATCCAAAAAAAACTCGTCATCCTCTATCCAAACCAAGCTATCTTCTGGAAGTATTTCCAATAAAGATACCTTTTCATCTTGTGAAAATTCACTGTTTACATTCGGAATAATCGATACCTTTTTAATCGTTCGTATCGATAATTGCGTGGAAGGATTAAATGTCCGAATCGATTCTATTTCTTCGTCAAATAATTCAATTCTATACGGCCATTCGCTACCATAAGAAAAAATGTCAACGATACCACCACGGATAGAAAACTGCCCGGGTTCATAAACAAAATCTACCCGTTTAAAACCATAACCAACCATTAGTTCTATCGTCGTATCGATATCAAGGTCCTCATTAATTTCAAGAACGATCTTTTTTTCGCTTAGAACGACAGGAGAAACTACTTTTTCGAAAAGAGCTTCTGGGTAGGAAATAATTACACGTGGTAGGCTTCCGCCCAAAACTATTTTATTAATAACCTCAGTTCGTTGAAGAACATTATTAGAGTTTAATTCCTCAAAGTACATGGGTCGTTTAAAAGAATCAGGAAAAAACTGAACAGACATTTTTTCGAACAGATTCGCAAGAGCGTTTTGGAAGTATGCTGCCTTTTCTTTGTCGGAAGCAATGTAAAGATTGGTTCTGGGAAGTGCTTTATAAAGTGCCCTTAAGACAAAGGTATCCTGAGCGCCTTTTGATCCTTGCAATAAAAGACGTTGTTGATTATTTTTTAGCAATTCGGCTAATTCATTGACCGAATCACTCTCCACATACTGCTCAACTAAGGCATTCAATTCGCTCACAGGGTAAAGGTATTATACTTGAGGGTGATTTTCAATAAAAGTATGAAACATATTTCCTATCCTTGCATTTTACTTTACTATCAGACAGATCAAATATTAATATGAAAATTCTTAGCTACAATGTAAATGGAATTAGGGCTGCATTAAAGAAAGGTCTATTCGAATTCATAAAAGAAAGAAATCCAGATGTTGTTTGTTTTCAGGAAACCAAATGTCAAGATGGACAGGTGGATCTTGCAATTTTCGAAGAATTAGGCTATTCTGGTCACTGGCATTCTGCAGTTAAAAAAGGATATAGTGGTGTGCTAACACTTACTAAACAGGATGCAACTTCTGTAGTAAAAGGAATAGGACATGAGGAAATTGATAGTGAGGGCAGAGTCTTAAGGACGGATGTTGATGGGTGGTCAATCTTTAATTGTTATTTCCCTAGTGGAGCTTCATCTGAAGAAAGACATGATTTCAAAATGAAGTTTTTACATGCATTTCAGCCATTTATTGATGAAATCAAAAAGACCAACAATAAGATTATTGTACTTGGTGATTATAACGTTGTGCACAGGGAATTAGACATTCATAATCCTAAAAAGAATGATCAGCGATCAGGTTGTAGACCAGAAGAAAAAGCTTGGTTAAACGGATTTTTCGAAAGTGGTTTTACTGATACGTTCAGGCATTTACGACCGGAAAGTGTGGAATATAGTTGGTGGTCATATAGAGCTGGAGCAAGAGATAAAAATAAAGGATGGAGGATTGACTACATATCAGTAAGTGAGGAACAAAAAGATAAAATCACCTCTTTCGAACATTTCAAGGATAACAAGCAAAGTGATCATTGCGCTTTAATGGCAGAAATAAAAGAATAAAGCAGTAGACTGATTTATTGTCTTAAGAGAATATACTCCTGGTTTACTTCTAGGACCTCAAATTCTACATTGAATACATGAATATATACAGATTCTGTATTGTAATAGATATTTGGGCTAAAGCCTTGGTAGCCTTTACCTGAAAATGGAGATAAAGTGTAAATATTCTCACTTGTCATTCCACAATACATGATTTTCAGAGGACCTTTCATCAATCCCTGGTTTATTTTCATCACACTTCCAACGTAAATCTTGTATTCCATTGATAGTTAAATTTTCTTTTAGTGCTTAAAATTAAGCATTTCCTATTGTTATGTGCTTTTGGTTTAATAGCTGCAAAATGTCTCATCTTTTTTATTTAGTTTTCGTATTCTTCTCGTCTCTAATCTTAAATATCAATTTTCAAATAAGAAGAGGAGAGTTCATAATTATCTTAATAATTCCTAGCTTTTCATTTCTAGATATTATACTTTTACTTAAGTTAAAGAATTATTAC
>CAZSKA010000258.1:0-4821 GCA_964607315.1 uncultured Saprospiraceae bacterium
ATATTAATGTTACGCCTCTACATATTGCGTTTGAAGAATGTAGAAAGAGTGCGAACAATAGAGGATTACGTGTTACTGGGTCGGAATTAGTTGGTCTTATGCCGCTAAAAGTGATTACAGATGCCGGAAAATTTTTCTTGGAGAAACAAGGTCGATCTACGGGTGTGTCTGATGAGGAAATTATTCATATAGCTGTTAAATCTCTAGGTCTAGATGAACTAGCGCCATTTGACCCAAGGAAGAAGATTATAGAATACGTAATGAAAGACAAGGCAGAAAGTCTTATCACTATGAATTTACGTGAATTTGCCAATGAAACAGCAAGTGAAAGTGCTGCTCCAGGAGGAGGAAGTATTTCTGCTTATTGCGGTGCATTGGGAATATCTCTTGGGACCATGGTCTCTAATTTGAGCGCGAACAAACGAGGTTGGGATGAGCGTGTGCCTTATTTTGCAGAAGTAGGAGAAAAGGGTCAAGCCCTAAAAGATAAATTACTAGATTTAGTAGATAAAGATACGGATGCATTTAATCAAATCATGGACGCCATCAAAATGCCTAAGTCGAGTGATGAAGAAAAAGCAAATCGTAAAGCAGCTCTTGTTGCAGCAACTAAAAATGCTATTGAGATTCCTTTAACTGTAATGAAAACAGCTTTTGAGAATTACCATGTTTTGCGTGAAATGGCAAATGAAGGAAACCCAGCTTCGGCGAGTGATGTAGGTGTGGGAGCTCTCTGTACACACACAGCAATAGAAGGGGCTTTTCTAAATGTAAAAATCAATTTGCCAGGTATTTCGGACAAAGATTATGTGAAGGACATTATGGATCAAGCACGACGAGTAAGTGATGCTTCTGTAAAAGAAAGAGACGAGATCTTAGCGATTGTAGAATCAAAAATCTAGATGAAAATCGCCTCAGACATTCTCTGTATTCATTACTATTATCCGCCCATTCGGTCGGGTGGTGTTTTACGTAATTATTATATGAGTCGGGCTTTCGCCCAAATGTTTGATCGAGTGCATATCATCACCACGTCTAATGTCGACGTCATGGCGCAAGAGGAACTTCCTTTGCCCGATAATGTGATTATTTATAAAGCTTCAACGAAAGATTTTCGAAGTGTGGTAACGAGTGGAAATCATATTTCCATGAGTCGGAAAAATAGTGCTCTGTTCAAGGCATTAAGTAAGCTCAAAAAGACCTTGCCATTTCATTTTTATTTGGATGAAGGTGGACAAGGATATATAAAGTCTGCGATAAAGATTGGGAAAGAAATCATAGAGAAACACGATGTCAAGCACATCTATTCATCCTTCATGCCTTATGCAGATCACAAGATAGCATCGAAGGTAAAATCAGAATTTCCCAAAAAAGTAAAATGGTATGCAGATTTCAGGGATTTACAAGTTGAACCAGAGTATAAGAATATATATTTTGAAGGGTGGAATAAAAGACAAGAACGGAAGATTTTAAGCGGTGCAGAGAAAGTATCTACTATATCAGAAGGCTTAGCAAAACATCTTAGGGGTTTACACCCAAAGGTTATTTCCTTGCCACGTGGAATCATTATGCGAGAAGAGCGAAAATCTGTTTCGAACGTTTTTACAATGGTTTATACCGGGAGTTTATTTTACGACTATAGAGATGGTAAATCTGTGGTGAGTGAGGTGAAGCGTTTTATAGAAAACAGAAATATTTCTCCTGATACTTTCCAGTTTGTATATGCAGGAAGAGAAGGAGAAATATGGGAAAAGTGGTTTGAGGAAGTCGGGATAAAGGATTATCTTGATAATAGAGGTTTTGTAGCGAGAAAGGAGGCATTGGGTCTTCAAAACGATGCAGGAGTGTTGTTATTATTAACAAGTTCTTCTGACGAGCATCAGGGTGTTTTTACGGGGAAATTATTTGAGTATTTAGAGACGGGCAATCCTGTGATGAATTACATAAATGGAATAAAGGATGAAGAGTTTGAGGAATTATTCAGAACCACAGACGCTGGAGACATTTTCTATCCAGATACCTTGGGGAAAATAGGAGAGAGGTTAGATTATTATTATGGATTATGGGAGAAGAAGGAATTATGGAAAATGACGGAAGCGGGACTTGCTGCGCGAAAGGGTATGGGCTGGCTGTCGCGGGCGGGGGAGTTGATGAAGTAATGTTGGATAAACCTTTGAATAACTTAATCAAATTTCTACCTCAACCCCAGCCCTTCTCCTATCTAGGAGAAGGGAGCTAAACTTAAGAGTAATTTTAATAGAGTTTAAAATAAGAATTCTTCCTTCTCCTTTGATGGAGAAGGACCGAGGTTGAGGTAGATAAAAGGAGTTTTGATTATAAAAGAAAGATTTATTTGCTATTATAAACTTTAGGAAAAAGATGAATTATGGAAAATGACGGAAGCGGGACTTGCTGCGCGAAAGGGTATGGGCTGGCTGTCGCGGGCGGGGGAATTAATGAAGTAATGTTGGATAAACCTTGGAATAACTTAATCAATTTTCTACCTCAACCCCAGCCCTTCTCCTATCTAGGAGAAGGGAGCTAGACTTAAGAGTTATTTAAATCGATCTAACAATATGAATTCTTCCTTCTCCTTTGAAGGAGAAGGACCGAGGTTGAGGTAGATAAAAGTGTTTTGATTATAAAATAAAATTTGTTTATTTTTATTTGAAATACAGTTAGCGTGAAAACATCTATATTTTTTGCCAGAAAGCTTAGAAAAAATCAAACTCCTTCTGAATCAAGACTTTGGAATGTTCTAAGAAATAGAAATTTTCATAACCTTAAATTTAAAAGACAAAAACCAATTAATGTAAAGCAGTTTAATGAAAAAACAAGATTTTATATAGTCGATTTCTATTGTGCTCAATACAAATTGATCATTGAAATTGATGGAACTTATCACAAATATTTCAAGCAACATGATAAGGAAAGAGAAGAAATATTATCTATTTATGGTTTTCACATATTAAGATTTACAAACAATGAAATAAACAGTAAATTAGAAGACTGTTTAGATGTGATTTTGAATTACATATCTATAAAAAAAGAATAATCAACTTTCTACCTCAACCCCAGCCCTTCTCCTATCTAGGAGAAGGGTGCTAGACTTTAGAGTTATTTAAATCGATCTAAAAATAAGAATTCTTCCTTCTCCTTTGATGGAGAAGGACCGAGGTTGAGGTTGATTAAGGGAGTTTTGATTATAAAATAAAACAAAGATTAATTCGCTATTATAAACTTTACGAGAAAGATGAATTATGGAAAATGACGGAAGCGAGACTTGCTGCGAGAAAGGGTATGGGCTGGCTGTCGAGGGCGGGGGAGTTGATGAGGTAATGTTAGATAAACCTTGGAATAACTTAATCAAACTTTCTACCTCAACCCCAGCCCTTCTCCTATCTAGGAGAAGGGTGCTTGACTTATAAGTTATTTAAATCGATCTAAAATATGAATTCTTCCTTCTCATTTGAAGGAGAAAGGAGCTAAACTTAAGAGTTATTTAAATCGATTTTAAAATAAGGAATCTTCCTTCTCCTTTGAAGGAGAAGAACCGAGGTTGAGGTAGACAAAGGGAGTTTTGATTATAATAAAAAATGATTATTTATACTTATTAAAACATGAAAAAAATAATTGCACACTATACAATAGTTTTATCCATATTTTTTGTTTTTGCGTGTAATAAAACTAACCCTTATCAATATACAGGAGAATACCCAAAATGGAATTACACTCTTCCAAATATTAAAAATCCCATTTTAGCAGATATAAATGGGAATGAACCTAATAAGGTATTATTTAGAAACAGAATCTATATAACAATTAATGAAAAAAATGAAATTCTAGTAAATAATAATAAAACTAATAGAGCAGATTTTAATAAAGTATTTGAATACATTTATACGAATCCTGACAAACTAGACTATTTACCAGAATCGGAAGAAAAAGTAATAATGTTATTTATTAATAATAGCAAAACTAACCATCTTGGTAAACCTTCTTTCAGCTATGGTTTACATCTTATAATAGATGATGAAATTCTTTTCAAAATAAACACTATAATTGAAAGCCGCAGAGAAAACTATATAAGCAATTTAGTAAACAAGGAAGTCTCTGATTCCATTTTAGCAGCAGTAGAACTAAAATTTCCATTAACGATTGCATACAGCATTAAAAAAACAAATACTAAAGCAAGTGCTCTAGATTTATTAAACACAGAGGAAAATTCTGGTGATACGGAATTAAAACCAAGAAATATTATCCAAGTACTAGTGAACGCTAATGACGAAGTTCTAATAAGAAATGAATACGTTACAAATGAAATGATTAAATCAACCGTAAAAAAAATGATTTTGAATTTGGATAAAGATGTGGAATTTCCAGAGAACACTAAAAATGCAATTATATTATATAGGAATGAAAGAAATACAGATTATGAATTATATAAAAATGTTCGTCAAAAGTTATCCAACGCCTACCTTGAGATTCGAAACGAACGTTCTATATATTTATTTGGGCACACATTTGATTCTTTGAATACAGAATATCAAAAACTAATAAGAAAAGAAATACCTTTAATGATTGTCGAAGGAGAACCTAATATATGAAAATATTCAAATAAAAATCTATTATCAATTTAAGTGAGTTCAATTAACATGAAGAAAAAACTTAATCTTTTAATATTAATTTTAATAATTCTTATTATATCTATATACTGCAAAACGTATAGATATGAAATGGAAATAGCAGGGTTTACTTATGAAGAATTAAAAGAAGTTAATTCTCTAGAAAATTTAAGTATATAAAATATAGTACACTTAG
>CAZSKA010000259.1:0-4818 GCA_964607315.1 uncultured Saprospiraceae bacterium
TTTCTACCTCAACCCCGGCCCTTCTCCTATCAAGGAGAAGGGAGAAGGATTTTAGGAATTGATTAAATCTAGTTCTCTTTCTTCTTAAGCGCTTCTTTTAATACTTGTAATTCAGCTTTTAGCTCCTCTATCATTTCCTGTTGTTCTTGCATTCCTTTTACCAATACCGGGATGATTTTTTCATAATCCATCCCCCATAAATCATTTGCTTCATCAGAAGGTTTAATGACAGATTCTGGTAGCACTTCAAAGGTTTCTTGAGCAATTAGACCTATGGTTTCTTTAGATCCATCTTTGATTAATTCATTATTTTCTATAGTTGCATTATGTTGAGTATAAGAAACAGGGTTGAGTAATAAAATCGTCTCCAATCCATAAGATATAGGGAGTATATTCGATTTTATTCTAGCGTCACTGTAAGTTGTCCAACTATGTGCACGTCCAACTCCACTTGATGAACTGTTAAGCAGGTGTAATGCAAAGTCTGGACTTGTTATTCCAATTCCTACTTGACCACTATTTTCAAACGTTAGCATAGGAATTCCTCCTGTTTTATTTATGTACATTTTATTCGATCCACCACTTAACCTTCCATCGTATTCTATGCTCATCCCACTGTCATTATCTCCAACAACTGTTTCAGAAAACTGTAATATAGGTCGATTAGAAACTGAAGATTCTAGCACCGCTACAATCCTTCCTATATCAGCTTGCCCATCGTCTTTTACATGTAAATTTGCTTTTGGTTCATTCGTTATAATACCAGTTTTTCCATCTTTTAGTATTGTTAACGCATTTGCTCGAGTAAGCTCAGATTGACCGATTCCCACCTCGAAAATAGGATCGTCATTTATCCATACGTCTGGATTTCCTCCTCCTATGTTATAACTTCCTAAACTTATACTCGCATAAGATTCCGCTAAACAATATAAACCGATTACTGAACTATAAATAGCATCAGCTGCACTATTGAAACCTGAGGAAAATGTAAAATCCTTGTTTGAATCACATTCATATCCTAAAGAAGTGGAGGCCATTCCAAGTGCGTAAGTATTGAATCCTTGTGCAACTGAATATACTCCATCAGCATTTGTAAAAAAACCAGCTGCAAAAGAATAAGCTCCAAATGATTCTGTGTCTCCACCTAAAGATGAACTAGCAAAACCTTGAGCTCTAGTGTTATTACCTGCAGAAAATGAAGCGAACCCTATACTATCTCTATTCCAATATGGAGAAGAAGCACCAGGATTCACTACCCCTACTCTAAAAGCGGCTAAATCTGGTAAAAACATTAATTTAACACCACTTCCTAGTGTATCTTTACCAAATAAAACTCTGTCTCCTTCAGCTACATGTAGACTAGTTTTTGGAGATAAAATATTTACACCTACTCTTCCTACATTTTGAGCATTTATAGAGAACATAAAAAAGGTACAAGTAAAAAACATTAAGATAAATTTCATCTTTATAATTGATTAGTATAGGTAAATAGATTCGATTTAAATAATCAAGATACTATTTAATAAACACTAAATCAACTAATTATCTTTATTTAACAGATTGACTCTGATAGCCTTTGGACCAGCAAAAAGTGATAACATTACACCTAGAATAGCTATAAGTTTTACTTTTTTATTAAAAAACACCTTTCAGCCTTGAGCCTGCCTCCTATGAAAACCCACGAAATTTTAGTGTCTATTTGAGTTGCTTTTGTGCTTGAAATCCATTAGCCTTTCTTCTACCTCCATAATACCTTCCTTCTTCACATCCCGCTTTCAATACTTCAACAAATCCATTTTCGTTTTTCAATAAATCTGTGAATATATATTCCCATTCAAGCCAAGTTCTCCCAGAAGGTACTTTTTGACAATTTTCAACTAAGCTAAAGACTTGATTTTTATTATATGTAATTAGACCAGCATAATTATTTCCAAGTTCTAACAGTTGAATTCTATTTCTAGTAATCTGATCTATATAGGTTTCTTCTGATGCATTATTTAAGGCAGCATCTGCTTTTATTCTTTCGAAGGCAATTTCAGCATTAATTTCATTATCGTAACTTACAACGAACAAAAAGAAATCTTGAATTTCAGTTGGTTGATTTATTATGTTAGCTGTTTTGTCATAGTAAGCAGCAATATGAGACAAACCTTTTTCACTAAATAATTGATTGTAGTTTAGGCTTTCTAAATCTGTGGAATTAAAGGATATCATTCCTACATTTGATTTAAGAATCTTTTTTGCAAAATATGCCCCCGGATCCAATATGTCTTTTTCAGTTTTCCTTTGTTCTTTTTGTTCAGCAGGTAAATCAATCTTATTTCCTTTACAGGATAAAAGGGTAAGAAGTATAAAGAGTGCGATATTTGAATACATGCAGATTGTAATTGCTTTAAATTGAGCTTGTTTGTTGAAACATTGATGATTTAGGTAAATAATGAATTTAATAACAAAGATTAGGTACAGTATTTTTTTGATTTTATCACCAATCGAATTGATTTCGAAATGGACATGTTTTACATTTTGTTTATCTACCCATCCTCCTAAATCGCGATGCAAAACATATCAAAATTTATAAGCTAAATTACAATTTCGTTTGTATTGCGTAATTTAAATCTAACTTAGACTAATAGATATTATTCATTTAATTGAGCTTTAATTAAGTCCAATTTATTAAGGAATAAGATAGGTAAATTCACCATTTACTATATATGCACCAATTGGAACATCACAAAATATAAATGTCACCTCAGATTCTGTTGTTTCAATATAAATTTCATCACCATAATCAATTACTCCACCTTGAGGTAATAAATCTGGGAATCCATTGTAATCTTGAATTTGCACTATAACTTCATTGATAGAAAGATCTGCTTGTGGTCCAAATTCATAGACCCCGGTGTAAGTTCCACTTAGTGGCATATCCCTATTTTCTTCATATACATTTACAAGGATTCTAACTATCGAGCTATAGTCTTTTGCAATAAATTGTAAATTCCCATTGTCGATCCAACCAGGAATAACTAATTCCACTTCATCTATTGTTAAAGGTTGGTATGATTGATAAACAGATTCTATATAATTTGCTTCAGAGTGAACACAAGGTACATCTCCATGTGTTGTAAATGAATCGACTGTACCATATTCAATTTCATCATTTGCATTTATTGCAAACGGTTGATAAAAGTAACTAGTTTCTTTGCTTAAATTTGTTAACGTAGTATAAAAAGTTCCAAATTCAGGTTCTAATTCTACTTTGTTACAAGACATATCTAGATTTTCATCTGTACCCCATACAAAACCTAAATCCGTGTATGATGTCTGTCTACCAGCTTGAACATCTGCTACAAATAGTTCAGCTTCTATAACATCAACACCTATTCTTGCCTCATTTAGTGATACTTTTTGAGCTATTATGGTTTCAATATTTGGAAGTTTATATTCTATGTCATTTCCTATGGTGTCAATACAACTAAAATTAAAAATTAATAAGCTAATAGGAATAAGTAAATATTTTTTCATAAATGGTTAATATTTGGTTTTACAAAAATTCAACTTGGAGGTTAATTAATGAAATAAAATAGAGCAATAAAGTGATATGCATTATTTATACAATTAATTTACTTTTTTAAGCTAACCAAAAGTAAAAAATTAAATAAACTTCTCCAATCACATGAAAGCTTATGAATTTTAAGACAGCATATAATTTAAAAATATTGGTAATAATCAGAGTACTTTGGGCTTAAAACCAAAGTTTTCCTTTTTTTGCTTCTACTTGGCATAATATTTAATGGATTTCATTTCCCTGAATATGTTTAATTGTATGAGTAATAATGAGCAGAGTTAACTGGCTCCTGCTAACAAAAAGAGAATAATTACTACAGCTAAAACTGTTGAAATAATGCTTGTTATCAAGCTTATTCCTATGTACAAAATAAAAAAAGCAAGACCAAAAACGGCTAAAATCACGCCTACAATTAGGTACCATTTATTTTGATTTGTCCTTTTGGTATCTACAGTGTAATAAATGGTAAGAAAGAAAAATATAAATCCTAAAAATATTAGAATATTTCCTGTAATATTCTTCTTTCTGTTTCTAAAATCAACAGCATCAGATCCATTAATAGTATCTAATATTTCTATTACATTTTCACCTAGCTTTTGAGCAATAGATTTACTCGGCCATATGATGTCAAGGATATATGGAAAAGTTGCAAAAATCAAGCAGCATAGAATTCCGAAAATAAGAGCGCGTTTAGAATTGTCTTTCATATGGAGATAAATGTAATAAAACATTATATAATATCCTAAAATGTAATAATTAATGATGCTTTCTACCTCAACCCCAGCCCTTTTCCTATCAAGGAGAAGGGAGAAGGATTTTAGGAATTGATGGTTCACAGCCTTGATTTTTCAGTTCTATTTACCCCGCACTTTTCACGGGGTTGCATCAAAGTCAAAGAATAAAAGGATGTTGTTTCATGGAGCTATCTGCCAATTAGTATTAAGATAATTATTTATTTCCTCATACTTTTTTGAATTATTGAAGCTTTCTACCTCAACCCCGGCCCTTCTCCTATCAAGGAGAAGGGAGAATGATTTTAGGAATTAATGGTTTACTGTCTTGATTTTTTGGTTCTATTTACCCCGCATTTTTCATGGGGTTGCATCAAAGTCAAAGAATAAAAGGATCTTGTTTCATGGAGCTGGTCACGGTTTAATATAAAAAGAATCCCTTCGGCCTTGAGCCCAATTCCGAAGAAAAATCACGAAATTTTAGCGTCAAGAAGGCAAGTGTTTGAGCTGGTAAAATGGTAG
>CAZSKA010000260.1:0-4743 GCA_964607315.1 uncultured Saprospiraceae bacterium
GTATTAAAAACATATTAGTTTTTTTATAATATATTTGCAAACTGGTATTCATGGAACTTGCTACGATTTTGTAAGGAAAATTTGAAAAGCGCTCTCAGCGAGAAAAGAAAGCATGATAAAACAAATTAAATTAACTATCATCCTCCTGTTTACATGTGCTGTTTTTGGAACAGCTCAACAAGCAGAGAATATATATTTTAATTCAGGAACAATATCAGAAGATAAATCTACTTGCGCAGATCAGTTTGCCGGTAATGTTTCCTTAGGAGAGGTCGTTGCGCAATCCGCTGCAGTTTCACTCCCTGGTCCTATCTTTCTATGTTATGATGATAGATTTACTGTTCTGAATAGTAACGCCGATTTAACTGGAGATCCTATACCTGGAACTCCTGCTGGAATAGGTTATGCTTTTTATGAATGCGATCCAGCTCCAGGTGGTATTACAGGTAATACGCTTGCTGATATTGAAGCTGATCCTTGCGTACTTGATACACCAAATCCCGATCCAGGTAATGACCCTAATGTTGCAGATTTTTGGGTTTTTACAGATGAAATAGATGGAACAGCAATGTTTCAAAATTCAGATCAATTAGGCGGTCAAACTGTTCCACAATTTTTTAATGGAGGAGCACCCGTTCAATTATATTTTGCACCAATGACTTTTGACAATTTCTTTGCTAATAATCAAGAAGTAGGAAATTGTGTGAATGTTAATGTTGATGATGCTTTCCCTGTAGTTTATCTGAATCCTATTACAGTTTCTGATTGTATAGTAGAAGAAAATGCAGGTCAATTTACAGGAACATTTACAATTACAGGAGGACTTTCAGAATTTAATGGTTCTACTTACAACACAGTAGCAGTTGTAAGAAGTGGTAATTTCAATAATCAAGCAGATATTATTGGTGGTCCTTTTATGCATGGTGATGAAGTAACTTTTACTACAGATATTCCAGGAGATTATACTATTTTAGTTCAAGATGGTGTTAGTTGTGGCGCAGCAAAAGATATTACAGTTCAGGAAAATTTAAGAACATTAACTGTTACAGCAACTCCTCAAACACCAGGACCGTATGAAAAGGATGCCTTTGTTTGTGTTGATTATACAGTTTCTGGTTTTGATAGTATTTCTTTTACCAGTTGGACGATGAATTTTGATCCGGATGTTTTAGAGTTTTCTGAAGTAATAACTCAACCAATCCCTAGCTTAAGTCCTACGAGTTTTGTGGAAACTTTAGTTGATGAAGGTTTATTGCTTTTTTCATGGTTCCAAAGTGCGGCGACAGGAGTTACCTTACCGAATGGAGATTTATTTTTTGAAGTCTGCTTTTTTGTTAGGGGAGAGCCAGGTGAATGTTCAGACTTGTTTATAGATGACAGCCCTACACAGATATCAATCAGTGGTCCTGGGCCAGATGGATATGGAGAGCAATATGATTTTATACATATTGGTACTGAATTATGTGTAGAAGAAACAGATGATCCAGTTATTTTGGCTTCTACATGTTCGGCAAATGGATCAAATACAGGTTCCATTACATTCTCTGTTGCGGGAGGTGATCCACCATATAGTTATGTTAGTACTTGCTTTGCAGGTGGAAATATCAATAGTTCTTTAACTGAAGTTACTATCCCTAATTTAATTGCTGGGAATTGTACAATTACGGTAACTGATTCTAATGGCAATACCGATGAATTGTTAGTGAATATTACAGATGATCCACCCATTAATGTAACGCTAGAAACAGTGGACCCTTTTTGCTTTGGATTTCCTAATGGTCGTGTAAGAATTGCTACTATAACAGGTGGAACACCTGGTGGAGGCGACCCAGCATATGATATTACATGGAGTAATGGTACTCAAGTAGCGGATAGTATTATCAACCTAGAGGAAGGGATATACACTGTAACAGTAGAAGATAGTAGAGGATGTAAAGTAGAAGAATCTGTAGCTATTGGAGTAGACCCTATTACTGTTGATTTTAATATAATTGATACAACAACTTGCGTTGATCTGCAAGATGGAGTAGTTCAAGCAATTGCTTCTGGAGGTACTCCAATTAACGGTAATAGATATAATTATCAATGGAATAATCCTAATTTTTCAGATTTTGGAGTAATCAGTTCTGTTAATACAGGTATACCTGCAGGAACTGGTCTTGTTATGATTACAGACGATAATAATTGTTCTGTTGTAGTAGAATATGAAATGGGATTTCAAAAAGAAGTCACTGCTGATATTCAGATACCAACCATCAATTGTTTTGGCGATCAAGGAGAAATTATAACAACAGCTGGTACTACAAATAATAGTTGTACAAACTTTAGTTTTAGTTGGAATTCAGGAATTACTTCTGTTACAACAGCAAACATGAATACAACAGAATCTATATCAGGCGGTGACTTTTTATTGACAATTATAGATTGTGATGGATGTGAATTAGATACAGTTATCAACTTGGTTGAACCTGAAGAAATTATGACACCGACAATTGTAGAATTTGATTGTGATCAACCAACTGGTTGTGTTACAGTTTTTCCATCAGGTACTCAAAATGGATTTGACATTGCCTGGAGTGATGATCCTACTGCAACGTCAACTAAAAGATCAGACTTACCAGCAGGCACCTATATATTTACAATTACTGACGGTAATGGATGTATGAAAGTAGATTCTGCCATTCTTGCTCAAAATATAGGTATACAACCAGATACATTTTTTGTAACTGGGATTCAGTGTGCTGGTGATATGAATGGTGCGATTACTGTTGATGTGCTAGGTCAAGGTAATTTTGATTATTCTTGGGAAGGACCTAATGGTCCCATTGCCGATAATGATCCTACTATTACAGGTTTAGGTGCAGGAGTGTATACTGTAACTGTTATGGATGTAGATGGATGTATTGCTGTTGATAGTACTGAAATTATTGCACCTGATACGATTATGGTAGATCCTAATTTTACTTTACCTGCATGTAATGGTGAAGCAAATGGTTCTATCGCTCTAATAGTTATGGGTGGAACTGGAGATTATGATTATAATTGGGAAGATGCTCCTGCGAATAATACAGAAGTTTTACCTGCCATTTCCCCTGGAATGTATGCGGTAACAGTTACAGATTCAGTAGGATGTTCGGTCGAAAATGTTTTTGAACTTGAAGATCAAGTAACTATTGATTTACAAGTGAATGTCTTGCAAGATATTTTGTGTAATGGTGATTCTACGGGTATAGTAGAAGTGGTCATTTCAGGAGGTCCTGTAAATGATGGAGTATATGGTACAATCTTTAGTAATGGAGAAGGAAATCCTCTTCAAAGCAGTTCTACTGATACGGCCTTTATGTTACCATCAGGAATGAATCAAGTAATCGTATTTGATTTGTTATGTTCTGATACCTTAGATTTTGAACTGACAGAACCAGAACCTATAGAAATTAATCAAGTGTTAACTGAAGTTACAGATGCTTCTTGCTTTAATATGTGTGATGGAGAAATAACTGTTTTGCCTGAAGGTGGAACAGGAATGTTTGAATATGTATGGCAAGTTTCAGGAAATACTGGTCAAACAGAAATAGGTTTATGCGCCGGATTTCAAGTTGTGGAAATTTCAGATTCTAATGATTGCGTCCAACTCGATAGCGTATTTGTAAATCAACCTGATACTTTAGTAGCATCTATTGATTTATTTAACACATTTAACCCTTCTTGTAATGAAGATAGTGAAGGTCAAATAACTATTGATCACACGGGTGGAAATATTGGACCAATCACATATATGTGGACAGATGATGTTAGTGATGATGAAGTTGGTGATAACTTACCTAATGGCTTATATACTGTAACCCTTACAGATATAATGGGATGTACAGATACAATTTCACATAGGATACAAGCTTCACCTCCTATTTCAGCTAATATTCCTTCTCCTGAAGAAATAGTATGTTTTGGAGATCAAACATGCATAACTATAGGAACTGATGTTGGAGGTGGAAGTGAAATGGGTTTCAGATTCCAAATAAATAATAGTTTCCTATTCCCTATTGATTCTTGTGTAAATGTTTTTGCTGGTGAATACGATATCAGTGTTGTAGACTCTGAAGGATGTGCTTTTGATACAACTATTGTTATATCTCAGCCGTCGGAATTGTTGGCATCTTTAGGTGATGATATTGAAGTAAGTTTAGGAGATAGTTTAGCATTTTTAGAAGTACAGTTGAATCAAGAATTTATGCTTGATACCATTATATGGTTAGGTGATTTTCCTTTCATATGTGTTGATCCTGAATGTAGAAGAATTCAAATCTTTCCTACTGCCGATGGAACCTTTAATGTGGTAGCGATGAGCAATGATGGATGTGTTGCTGAAGATGACATTATTGTAAGAATCGATGACGAAAGAAAAGTTTATGTACCAAATGCATTTACACCAAACTCAGATGGTGTAAATGACAGATTCCAGTTATTTACAGGTTTTGGAGTAGAAGAAGTTCTAGTCATACAGGTTTATGATCGATGGGGAAATAGAATGTATGATGTCAGTAACCTTGCACCTAATCCAGGTGGAGTAGGCGACTGGGATGGATCTTTCAATGGTCAATTACTTGATGCCGGAGTATATTCTTACTATGCTGAAGTGCTTTTCATTGATGGAAGAGTAATTCCATATAGTGGTTCTATTACGCTTATAAGATAATCCTATTCTTTATCGGTCTTATAGATTGATCTATTCAAAAATATGCCTAG
>CAZSKA010000261.1:0-136 GCA_964607315.1 uncultured Saprospiraceae bacterium
TGAAAATATTTTCCATCTCTAAAAGTTGCATTTGGTTTTTGAATTCAAGTACTACTAAACTCTGAAACATCTATATTCATTAAGTTACAGCAATACTTTTTGCACAAGATTTATACAAATAATGATTTGGTACAGG
>CAZSKA010000261.1:236-4656 GCA_964607315.1 uncultured Saprospiraceae bacterium
TTTGAAATTTACTTTTGAATAGTTGTTTGTCTCTATTACATTTTTTGGGCTTAAAACCCAAATATTTTAGTACTACTAAACTCTGAAACATCTACTATCATTGAACTACAGCAATATTTTTTGCACGTGATTTATGCAAATAATGATTTGGTACAGGTTTGAAATTTACTTTTGAATAGTTGTTTGTCTCTATTACATTTTTTGGGCTTAAAGCCCAAAGATTTTAGTACTACTAAACTCCGAAACATCTACTATCATTGAACTACAGCAATATTTTTTGCACATGAATTAATATATAATAAAAAGAAAAATGTCAATTATTTGATCTTAACCTAAATACGAAAACTAGATAAAGATTAGGAACTACAATCTCAATTGAAAAGAAAAAAGAATTAACTATACATTTCGTCAATCTGCTTTTTATACTTTTCCAATATAAATTTCCTTCTAAATTTTAGTGTAGGAGTGTACTCTTCGGATTCCACAGACCATTCTTGTGAAAGTAAATGATAAGACCGAATTTTTTCATGTGGCTTAAGGCTTTCATTAATCTCCGCGATTACTTCTTTGAAATATAATTTTACACGATCATTTTCAATCATATATAATTCCGCCGTCCAGTGAATTCCCTTGTCTAAACACCATTTTTTAAGTTGTTTGAAATCAGGAATCACTAAAGCTGAAAGATAGGAACGTTTGAATCCAATAACCATGGATTGGTCGATTATATCGCTAGAACGAAGTTTTTCTTCTATTTTTTGGAGAAAAATATATTGACCAGCTGAAGTTTTAATAATATTTTTCTTTCGATCAGAAATATATAAAAACCTCCCATCCAAATAACCGATATCACCAGTTTTGAACCAACCATTTTCATCGATTCTTTCCTTGGTAAGTTCTGGTTTGTTAAAATAACCTAACATCACGTTTGGCCCTTTCACTAGGATTTCACCAATATTATTTCCATCTCTTTTGTTTATTTTCACTTGAACTCCGGGTATAGGAATCCCCACTGAACCAAATCTTGTGCCACCAGGTTCGAATCTATTAAAACTTACAACAGGACTTGTCTCCGTGAGACCATAACCTTCTTTTATCACAATTCCTGCGGTAGAATATAATCGTGCAATATGACTAGGCATGGATGCAGCTCCCACAATCACTCCTTTCAAATTTCCACCTAGAATATTTCTCCATCTTCTGTAAACTAAGAGATCTACAAATCGAAAAGTGACTTTATTTTTTAATTTTTGGAAAAAACTTTTCGCTTCATTTTCTCCAAGATTCATAGCAAGTTTTACGAGAGACTGAACGAGTTTGTTTTTCTTCTTTATCCGTAAATTAATTTCATTATGTATTTTCTCTAAAACTCTAGGTACAGATGAGATATAATGTGGTTTTATATCTTGAAGATTTTTGAGGAGATCTTTAGGATTTTGAATGAAGAATATTTTTGCTCCTAAGGTTATGTATGTATAGATAACCATTCTTTCAAAAATATGACTTAAAGGAAGGTAACTAGCTACTTTATGTTTATAATTTACTGGTAATAAAGAGATAATAGATTTGATATTGGAAACAATATTAGAATGTGATAACATGACGCCTTTAGGCATACCTGTTGAACCAGATGTATATATTATAGTAGCAAGATTATTAGGCTCTATTGATTTTTTACGCTTAAGTAATTCTCCATGATGCAAGTCTTTCCCTCTTTTTTCCACGTCATTCCATGAAAGATGTCTGATACTATTCCCAAAACTGATTAACTTTTCTTTAGGGAAACCTGCATTATGAATTTTATCTGCTAAGAAATCTTCATTTACAAAACAAAAGTCCATTTTAGAATCTTCAATTATAAATCGAAGTTCTTCATCTGTATAATTTGTATTGATAGGAATAGTAGTGACTCCTGTCATCATAGAAGCTACATCAATAACAAACCAATCCGTAGAACCATAGGATGTAAATATTCCTATTTTATTTCCTCGATCTAAGCCCATAGCCATAAGTCCGAAAGCAAGTTTTTCGACTTGTTGGACAAACTGACTAGTTGATCTACTCTCCCATCTGCCCAAAATCTTTTGATTGAATGAATTAGCCGAAGGAAATCTTTGGTTTTGGAAATAAATCAATTCAAAAATTCTGGTAAAATTCATATTTCAGATAGAATATTAGAATTAAAATTAAAGATTTGAATATTCCTAGACAACGTTAGAGGAATATTAAGACTCTAATAGGTGTAAGTTTTTCAAAATCGTTCCACTTATCGATTGAAATTTACTAGTCATATTTTTCATCGGTAAGTAATATCATTTTATCATTAAGATGATATAATATGTATTCTGTTTTTCTTTGTAGATGCCCCAAAAGCATTCTCATAAAAGCAATTTTCAACATGAGAAGGATGACATCCACTACAAATGAAAAAGACACCTACTCTAAAGTGAATAGGTGTCTTTCTTTTTAATTTATTTTGGGCTTAAAGCCCAAAGGAAAAAAATTGGACTAAGTAATAGATAATCATTTTCCCAAACGAGAGGCATTTACAAATTATTTACTGCTTGAAGTGCGTCAATTGTCCCCCATCCTAGATCACTATGTCTAGAAGGATAGAAACTAGAAGCACCTTTAAGTACGTCTAGAATTTGGTCTCTTGTAGCGTTTGTGTTTTGAGCCCAAACCATTGTTGCAATTCCAGCTGTTGTAGCAGTAGCACAAGATGACCCACCAGAATATCTAGGTTGATCACTATATCTTGCTAAAGCAAGAGAAGTTCGACTATTATTATTTGCACGTTCCATTACAACCACAAAATCTACTTCTGGGCCATCATGACAAGTAACACATTTTTGAAGATTAGCTGCATCGCGAACACCAGTAACAGCTCTTACTTCAGACATATTAGCTGGAAAAATAACTGGATACCAACTTAACCACGATAAAGAAGTACCAGCTGCTCCAAAAATCAATTTATCTTGATTATTTGCATAGAAAACACCATCGGCAACTGTGCTACTATATATTGGAGTTCCAATAGACATACTTATAACTTTAACATCACTATTAGCTGCTAAAACTAAGGCGTCTCTTACTCCATTTCTTTCGTTCGAATTAGAAATGATCACATCAGAAACTGCTCGTATTGTCATTAAATTCGACTGATACGCGACACCTACTGAATTCCCATCATTACTTCTAGGAGCTGCAGCAAGTCCAGCCATAGATGTTCCATGCCCGCAAGGATCATCTGGTGAATCAAGTGTTCTCCACCACCAATGACCAGAATATTTAGTACTATATTTCTCTACTGTTCTTCCGAAACTATCTCCTGAATTAAAATTACTCCCTAAGTTATCTTGGCTAAAGCTAGCTCCTGTATCAATAATGCAAAGTTTAACGTTATCTCCTTTAGATGAGTTATTCCATGCTTGAGAAATATTGTGAAAAGCAAAATTCCATGGTTCTTTAATGCCTGGTGATATAGTAGTAAAATCATTAGTATTTATGTTATTCTCTGGTTCACCATCACAACCAGAATCACTTCTTTCCGACCCAACTAGATCAGTAATACTAAAACCTAAAGGTTCTACGAAACGAACATTCGGATGATTTCTTAGGGAATTAATTGTTTCTTTAGATTGAACTTTTACAATAATTTGTGGAAGTGTTTCTACTCTGCCAAAAGGTTGCAAATCTCTAATAGTTATTGTTTGAGAATAGAAGCTATTTTCTAAATCAACAATTAAACTTTCGATTTCCAATCTTGCGTCTGTCCATTCTGTACTTTCAATATCAATTCGGTGAATGTTATTTTTGATATCGAAATCAGGAGAGATTGTATAACCAATAGATATAAACGAATCAGAAAGCATAGCTGCACTATGAATCATGAAAGGATCCTGATTTTCCCAGTTAAATACAGTACCTTGACTTAAAGTTTCTTCAACGGCAGATTTGATCTCATCAAAAGTATATGAATCTTTTTGTCCGGAATCCATTATATTTTGATTATCTGTTATAAGATTACTAGTACAAGATGCTAAACCGAAAATTAGGAAAAGTACTAATGCAATATGAATTTTAGGCATATTCAATTTTTAAAGTGAAAGAAATTTAATTGTATGCTGACAATAAATATAAATTGAATTAGAACATCGGAAGTCAGAAAAATTCTGAAAAAAGCATGAA
The DNA here is from genome assembly GCA_964607315.1 of uncultured Saprospiraceae bacterium. Classification (GTDB taxonomy): domain Bacteria; phylum Bacteroidota; class Bacteroidia; order Chitinophagales; family Saprospiraceae; genus JAHDFB01. The sequence goes on from CAZSKA010000261.1 coordinate 4,428, forward strand.
TTCAGTAAATAAAATATCTGTCAAACTACATCCTCAATATAAATCAATTTCAATTAATAATCAATAACACGTATAAAATTAACAGAAATAAATCTTTAAAAATAAGTAGAACACAGCATTTTTACTTGATTAATAAGATAAATCAAAATATAAGAAGGTGGAAAATAAGCTATAGTTGAAAAGAAAAGTGTTAAGGTTTTTGAATTATATAATATATAGAATATAATTT
>CAZSKA010000262.1:0-4622 GCA_964607315.1 uncultured Saprospiraceae bacterium
AAATATAACATAACGTTCCAATAACGAAATTTGATTAGTATAATTTTATGTTAATTAAATTTAATAAAGTATTAAAATGAGAGAAAATTATAGCCCCGGTGTCCTTTCTGTATTGCCTCTATTCTATGTAGGGTGGGCAGATTCCGTTCTAGGACCCTCAGAGCAAAAGTTGATATTAGATAAAATTGACAATATGCCTCATTTGAGCGAATCAGACAAAAATTTACTTAAATCATGGACAGATCAGAATAATCCGCCAAGCGAAGAAATCTTTAAAAACTGGAGTTTATCCTTGAAGCAATTTAAAGATGATTGGGCTGGGGCCCAAAAAGATAGCCTCATCAACCTGGGGATTCTTATGGCGCAGAAAACGAATGTGAAGGGCGATTACTCTCAGAATCCTAAGGTCTTTAATGCGCTTAGAGATCTGGAATTTGTGTTAGGTGTCGATGAACCTTTGAATAGTAATATTCTAGAGCAGACTTTGCAAGGCTCCACAACCGATTATATTCAAAAATCTCCTTTCACTTCTACTCAAATAGTAGATTTTTTATACGGAAAAAATCTTCCTTTGATGAATAAGATTACGGCACTTATCAGTGATCCATTTTTCCATAACTCAGAGGAACAAAGAAGAAACAAAGACGACTATAGAAATCGCATCCTTGATCAAGCTATGAAATTAGCTGAACATGAAGTCAGTTATCATCCGTTTCCGAGTAATTTTGGCGGGAATGATAATTCATCTGATACAACTGTAGTTTTTGAAAGTTTAGCTTTTGGTGATATAAGCTTGTTAATAAAGTTCGGTGTACAGTTTGGTCTTTTTGGTGGATCTATACATATGTTAGGAACAAAAATTCATCATGATAGATTTATGAAAGATATGATGAGTCTAGATCTTCCTGGCTGTTTTGCAATGACAGAAACTGGTCATGGTTCTAATGTAAGAGGCTTGGAAACTACGGCTACATATGATAAAGAGACAGATGAATTCATCATTCACACACCTTCTCATGAAGCAGGAAAAGAATATATAGGAAACGCCTTACATTCAAAGATGGCAGTAGTTTTTGCCCAATTGATAGTAGGGGAAGAAAATAAAGGTGTTCACGCATTACTTGTTCCGTTAAGAAATGAAAAGCACGAGGAACTTCCTGGAGTGACCGTGAAAGACAATGGCTATAAGATGGGATTGAACGGTGTAGATAATGGTCGTATATGGTTTGATAATGTTAGAATTCCTAGAGAAAATCTACTGGACAAATATGGTCATGTCGATAAGGATGGAAATTACTCTAGCCCAATCAAAAAATCAAGTAAAAGATTTTTCACCATGCTTGGTGCATTAGTTCAAGGTAGAGTTTGTATTGCTTTAGCTTCTAATTCAGCAGCAAAAAAAGCACTTACTGTAGCAATAAAATACGCCTTAAAAAGAAGACAATTTAGTCAAACTGATGGGACAGAAGAAACACTTATCTTAGATTATCCGAACCACCAGAAAAGACTCTTTTCCCGCTTAAGCCGAACATACGCCTACCACTTTGGGCTCCAAGCCCTAAGAGAAAAATTTGCCAACCAGAAAACTGATGAAGATATAAGAAAAGTAGAATCTCTTGCCGCAGGTCTAAAAGCACTTGCTAGCTGGCACGCAACAGATACTATTCAAGAATGTAGAGAAGCATGTGGAGGAAAAGGTTACTTGAGTGAAAATGGCTTCGCTAATATCAAAGCGGATACTGACATTTTCGCAACATTTGAAGGAGATAATCATGTGTTATTACAACTTGTTGCTAAAGGTCTATTGACAGAATTTAGATCAGAATTTTCTGACGGTGGGTTCATGAGTATCGTAAGATATTTGAGCGGAAGGTTTTCAACACGTATGTCAGAATTAAATCCATATGCAGCAAGAAATACGAATTCGGATCACCTGCTGAGCAGTGAATTCCACCTTTCAGCTATGGAATATCACGAAAATAAATTGCTCTTTAGTCTAGCGAATAGAATGCGAAACTATATTAAAAAACGTGTTGATCCCAACATCACTTATGCAAAGGTTCAAAACCACATGGTTACTCTTGCAAAAGCGAGTATCGAATTTTTCTGTATGAAAGAATTCTATAGCGCAATAGATGAAATTAAGGATTCAGAACTGAAAAAAGCAATGTCGAAAATGGCTAAGCTGTATGCACTGGAATATATCTATGAAAATAGAGGCTTTTTCCTTGAAAATGATTATTTCAACGGCGGAAAATCTAAAGCAATAAGAAAGCAGATAGAGAATCTAAGATCGAAAATCAGACCTTATGCTGAGACATATGTTGATGGCTTTGGGATTCCTAAAAACTTGCTTGATGCACAGGTTTTAGAGAGTTAATTTGTAAAAAATGATGCCTGTAAATCCATTAAATATCGTGAATAAGTCTCATGGAATTAACTTTCCGTCTTTATTCACGATGTTAGAAATTCTTTTACCATTTCCATTAATTTAAGAGGTTGTTCGGCATGTAACCAATGCCCTACTCCATCCATGGTTATAGTCTCTGAATTAGGAAATAGCGATTTGATTAAGGGTGCATCTTCATCTGTGATATAAGCTGAATTCTCGCCTTTTATAAAAAGAGTAGGTCCTTCAAAAACCTTATCTGTAGGCATGGGAGCTATGATATTATCGTAATCTTTTCGTAATAAGGCAGTATTCATTTTCCAGGCGAATCCCCCTTCTTTTAGTCGTTTAATGTTCTTTAAAAGGAAGGCTGTTGTCGCTTGATCACCTCCTAGTTTTTCAAGTAAAACATCTTTCGCATCACCTCTAGATTCCATTGAATCAAAATCCACTGCGTCCATAGCATCAAAAACGATTTGATGTCTGTTGGAATATTGTTTAGGTGCCATGTCCAGAATTATGAGTTTCTCCACCATGTCTTCATATTCCAAAGCAAATCTCATTGCCGTTTTGCCTCCCATACTATGTCCCATTATATATCCATGATGAATCCAGTTTTCGTCCATATAAAACTTTAAATCCTCCGAAAGAATATCGTAACTAAAAGCATCTGTATGAGGAGATTTACCATGATCTCGCTGATCAACTAAGTGGACCATATATTCATCACCGAGTTTTCTACCTATAGTCACCCAATTATCCAGAGAACCAAATAATCCATGTAAAATAATTAAAGGGTCTCCTTGACCGTAAATCTTGTGATTTAATTCTATACTCATAGCACAATGTTCTGAAATTCAATTTAATTTTTCCCCTATCTTGTAAAATTTATTAATTTCAAGCCTAGGTTTAGTAAAAACCTAATACACAAAAATTAATCGGATATGCAAAAATTACTTACACTAGCACTATGTTTTTTAGTTTTTGGGCTTAAAGCCCAAAAGACATACATACATTGCGGAAGCATCATAAATGTAGAGAAATCGGAAAAAGTTAACGATCAAACCATTGTAGTAGAAGGAAAAAAAATCTTGGAAATCATGCCAGGTTTTGTGGACCCAAGAGATGGTTCTGAGGTGATTAATTTAAAAGATCATACCGTAATGCCTGGGTTTATGGATATGCATGTACATATAGAACATGAATCAAGCCCTAAGCGATATGAAGAAACGTTTAGGCAAAATGAGGCAGATGTGGCGTTAAAGGCGACGGTTTATTGTGAACGAACTTTGATGGCTGGTTTTACAGTGGTTAGAGATTTAGGAGGCTCAGGCGTAAATGTGTCATTACAATCTGCCATTGACAGAGGATATATATCAGGACCCAAAATATACACAGCGGAAAAAGCAATCGCAACTACTGGAGGACATGCAGATCCTACGAATGGAGTACGAAGAGAATTAATGGGTGATCCTGGACCAAAAGAAGGTGTGGTAAATAGTCCAGAAGATGCTGCGAAAGCAGTAAGACAGCGATATAAGAATGGTGCAGATTGTATAAAAATCACAGCGACAGGAGGTGTTTTATCTGTGGCAAAAGACGGAAGCGGGCCACAATTTAATATGGAAGAATTAGAAGCAATTATTTCTACTGCTAAAGATTACGGGTTAACAACTGCTGCACATGCACATGGAAAAGAAGGAATGATGAGAGCTATACAAGCAGGGATTACGAGTATAGAGCATGGAACCTTGATGGATGAGGAAGTAATGGATCTAATGATTAGAAAAGGTACATATTATGTCCCAACTATTTCAGCTGGAAAATTCGTTGCAGAAAAGGCTAAAATCAGTGGTTTCTACCCAAGTGTTATTGTACCAAAAGCCATAGCAATAGGACCACAAATTCAGGCGACTTTTGGAAAAGCATACAAAAGAGGTGTTAAAATTGCATTTGGAACAGATGCAGGTGTAGGTTTACATGGTGATAATGCAAAAGAATTTGTATATATGGTCGAAGCAGGGATGAAACCAATGGAGGCTATTGTATCTGCTACCTTGACACCAGCAGAAATGTTAGGCATCACAGATGAAAGAGGTATTCTAAAAGAAGGATTACGTGCTGATATAGTAGCTGTAAAAGGTGATCCATTAAAAGATATAAAGTTACTTACAGACGTATCATTTGTAATGCGTGATGGTAAGGTATATAAAGAGCAATAAAATTATATGAT
>CAZSKA010000263.1:0-4608 GCA_964607315.1 uncultured Saprospiraceae bacterium
TTGAAAGATTAAGTAAAAAGAAATGCGACATTATGGAGTTAAATTGGTATAAGAGGCTAAGATATAGAAAAGATCATCAATTCGTCGATGGTCTTTTTTTATTTTGGGCTTTGAGCCCAAAGTAATTCAGAATATAAACTTCATTTAGGGATAATACCAATTTAAGGCAAAAATAGGGTATATATTTAGATCGAAAACCCATTCTACTTCGTTAGAAATTGATTCCGTAACTGAGGTTATGCCATAAATTTCTGCCTTGTAGAATGACCTTTCACTTTCCAAATCTATTACCTCATTCTAACCTTAAATTGGAATAATACCAATTTAAGGCAGAATTGTCGGATAAATTCTTCTTATAATACATGATTTCTTCCTTATAAAATTTCGAAGTTGCTAAGACTATTCCTTTAATTTATAAGTCGAACTTCAATATAATTTCTCCTTTGAAACAAATGTTTTATTAAGTAAACTTTTTGATTTTGTCTTGACAATACACATTTAAAATTGTATCTTTCTATGTCTTCAATTAATAAACTTATATGCCACAGAATTCTGAATTAGAAAATGAACGATCATCAATAACTTCGCGCGCTAATGCGGAGTTTTCAGGTAGTAGTAGTTTTTCACTTTCTCCTCCTCCTTACAGTTTAGGAAATCAGAATAAGCCTAGCACAGAAGAAGAATTAATACAAAAATTAGAATCAGATTTTCAGGTTGACTTAACAGATGTAAGAATATATGAAAATTCTGAAATCGCAGATCAAATGGGTGCCGAAGCCTTTACGATGGGTACTGATATTTATTTTGGAAAAGGGATGTATCAACCAGGAAGTAAGTCAAGTCAGAAATTATTAATTCACGAAATAACACATGTTATTCAGTCTTCTAAGGGAGGAGTAAAAGGAGACAATGAGGTGAATGGAATGCCTGTGTCTACCGATAAATCAGTCGAAAATGAAGCAGAACAACAAACAGAAAATATATTAGAAGGAAAAGAAGTCTCTTCAAATTTAAAAGGAGTTAATCCTAACTCAAATACTGAAAGTGCTGCTGCAGCTTGGGGAGGTTTTGGAGATTTGATAGATGGTGTTACTTCAGCTGCAGGCAGTGTAGCAAGTGGAATAGGAGAAGCGGTTAACGGTGTAGGCAGTGGTGTTTCATCTGCAGTAAATGGAGCAGTCGATGGAGCTACAAGTGTAGCTAATGGTATGATGGGGAATGTAAGATCTGTTTCAAGTAGTGTGGTTGAAGGTGCAACTCAAATAGTTCATGGTACAGCTTCTGGACTTTCACAAGTTGTAGGTGATAGCATAAATAATGCAGGTACAGCTGTTTCACAAATTAGGGATAGTGCTTCTACTATTGCAAGAGGTGGCTTAAGCGGTGCAAGGCAAGTAGCAAATGGTTTAAGAAACGGAGTTAATGAATCTGTAGGAAGCGCTGTAAATGGGGCTGAAACTGTTGTTTCTAATATTGGCTCTGGTCTGGCAAGTGTTGCTACTGGTGATTTTGAAGGTTTAGGAAATGCAGCGAATGGGGTTGTTGACGGTTTAGGTACTGCAGCAGAAGGGATGGTAGGTGGAGCGCGGAGAGCTGCGACAGGTGCAGCAAACGGTGTTAGAACTCAGATAGGAAGTGCTCGTCAAGCAATAGGAGGTTTAGCAGGAACAGCAGCAGATCTTGCAGGAGATAGTGCAAATAGTGTGAGAGGAGCTATGGGTACTTTTGGTTCTGGTTTAATAGATGGAGCACAAACTATTGTTAGTGGAGGAATTAATGGTGTTAGATCATCTGTTGGAGGTCTAATGAATGGAATAGGTCAATCATTTAGTGGAGCTGTAAATGGAGTAGAAAGTGCTGTAGGTGGTATAAGAAGAGGAGCAAGTCGTGCATTAAGAGGAACCATGAACGGAGCACGAAGAGCTGCCAGAGGTGTTAGAAGAATTACATCGAGTGCTATCAATGCAGGTAGAGGTGCTGTAAATACTGTAAGAAATACTGCCACTAGTTTATGGAATGAAGGAAAAGAAACCCTTGGAAATATTTTAAGTAGAACTTCTTCAGGTTTAAGAAATGTAATTTCTTCTGGTACAAGCTGGATTAGGCGAAATGTGGAAGCGGGAATGGATGTCGCTTCTTCTGTAGGAAGTTTTATGTTAGATAAGGTCCAGAGTTTAGGATCTTCAGTTATAGAAGGAGTTAGTTCTTTTGTTGATAATCCTAGGCAAGGTATAGCAGACTTGATAGAGTCAATAGCTACATCAGGAAGTAATGCATGGACTCGGTTAGGAGATAAAGGAACTCAGATTTTTGAAAGAGCAAAAGGAATTTATAATACCTATGGTAGACCAATTATCGACAATACAAAAGAGCTTGTCGGTGGTTTATGGAATAGTATAAAAAATACAGGAACTAGAATTCTTAGTGGCTTAGGGTCTATATTAAGAGGAGATTTCAAAGGGGGAGCTATTGAAATAGGAATGGGACTTGTAGGAGGAATAACTTCTGGACTGGATAATTTAATGAATGGAACTGCAGGTTATTTAGATGCTATTTTTGGACCAAAAGGACAAGAAGTAGAAGTAGAAGATATTCCTAGTGAAACTGTTGAACATGAATTCTTTGCACATAGAATGGCTTATTTTGATCCGGAAAGTGCAGATAACGGAAACTTTATTACTCAGGATGAAGAGATACTGAAAAGGCAAGGATTTGATCCACAAAACGTTCAAGTAAGAACAGGATCAAATGGTTTGGTTGTTATGTTGTTTATGCCAGATCCTTTGAGTGCTAATCCTGCAGAAAGACCTATGATCGCTTTTAGAGGTACAGCAGATTTACCTGGTGTAATTTCAGATATGGATCCAATTCAAGTAGGACATAATCAATATTATAATAATCAACAAAAAATTGATGAATTAGCAGAAATGGCTGGGGGAAATGTAGATGTTACTGGTCATAGCCTAGGTGGTGCAATGGCACAAATATTTGCTGCAAATCATACAGACCAAATCCACACAATCACAACATTCCAATCCCCTGGTATAAGCGAAGATGAAGTGCAAAAATATAATCAAAATCTATCGGGAATCGATCAAGAGAATAGACCAAATGTAAATCATCATACCGTAAGAACTGACATTGTTACTAGAGCAGGTGAACAAAATCTAGGTGGAAATTTCTACGAACATGACCTCAACGTTACTGATCCCATTGCAGCTCATACTAGTGTAATCTCTGCTTCTGAAAGCTTTGCTGACCAGAGAGCAGATTTAGGAATGTCAGATGAATATGTAACAGGTGTTTATGGTAAAGAATTGACTCCTGATACTTCTATCACTCAATATGATGAAATGCCTATGCCTTATCAAAGAATCATGGCTGAATTCGTAAGAAGTGGTGTAGGAACTATAAGAGATACTGCAATAGAGGCATATGAAACTGGCCAGAATCTTGTTGAAATATATAATGATTATAATAGTACAACTGAGCTTCAAGATCTCCAAGAACCTGGAGCTGGAGCTTCACAACGTGATCAAGATAGGTTCCAATTTGATTCTTACCCTGAAGTAGAAGAATCTTCTGGATGGTTATTAGGTCAAGAAGGAATACAATCTACTGAAGCTACAAGCCTTTTTGAATTAGGGATGGCTTCATTAGGTAATTTAGATGTTGTTTACTTGACTGGTGAAATACAAGAGCAAATGAAAACTGATTCAGGATTTCAAATGAGAGAGCAACAGATTTTGGCCCAAATCAGAAATGATGATAGATTTGGTCAAGAAGCTTTTTATGCAACAGGTAGAAAATCGGTTGGATTCGGAGGTCAAAGATGGACATCAGAAAATGAAGATTGGGGAAGTCTTGGAGATGAAAATCCTATTCTACATTCTGAAACTTGGGATGTTGCAGCTAATCAATTAACTTGGGCTCTCCGAAATGCAAATATGAGATATTGGGCAGAAGTGGATGCTGATGGTAATATTAGTATTACCTATCATGTTAATGATCGACTTGATCTTAGTCCTTCTGAAGGAAGATCCGACGCTTATAATAATATTTCAACAGTAACAGGTTTACCATATCACGAGATATTAGGTGGCAATGTTAATCTCCAAACTAGATCTGAATGGACTACAGATTATTAATATTCATCATCTTTTTATGCTCACAATGTGTTTTAAATAATAAAAATCAGAACTTTACCAAAAGCCAAGATCAATTTGATATGAATATTCTACCTTTAACTGACAATTATAAATTATATTCGCCTGATGGTGGCTTTTCTTGGTACTACAAATTCAATCACATAGCATACGAATTTAGTGATGAAGTGGGATCTATAGAAGAAATAGCTATTCAAGACCATTTTCTCATTCTTCATACTGAAAGAATCTACTTTAATTCATCAATGACAAAAACATGGGTATTTATTGATTCAGACAAAAAAGAAGAAATAATATTTACGTCAATTAAAGATTTAAATGATTCTTTGAATAATGAAAAAGAATTAAATTTTTATCATGTTAATGATGCTTATAAAGCATATAAACAAAAGGGTAAAACTCCTTGGTAAAGTATTTATGAAGCAACTTTTAATTATTATCT
>CAZSKA010000264.1:0-4595 GCA_964607315.1 uncultured Saprospiraceae bacterium
GTTATACATGTGTTTATGCAAAAACTTTGCCAACTTTTTATTTATTTGATATTTGTTATGATAAAAGGTAATTGTATTGGTTAATGTATTGTCTGGTCTTACTTTTTAATGGTTTGTATAATAAGGGTAAAAAGACGTTTTTGTTGTCTATCAATTAGTTAAGATTTTCTAAATCATTTTGAAATCTTAATTGTTGGCTGAAAAATTATTCGAATTACAGACAAGAAGACATTTATGTTTGGAAGAGTGCTTGACTTAAGGTCAAGTATTTCGTATTTTGGGATTTAATATTAGAATCCAACAATTATCTTAATAGCAGGGTCTTACTTCTGTGAAGAACGAATAAAACTAAAAAATTAAAATACATTGTTAATGTACAGGATTACACTTATTACTTTACTATTAATCATTACTCATTCTATTTCTGCTCAATTAAGCGAGAACTTAGTAAATGATGTTATCTCAAGAAAAATAACTGAAACCACTTTAATTCAAGAAGATATAGATGACATTGTTCTAACGGACAATTACACTTCAAGAGATATCAATCATGTGTATTTTAAGCAAGCAATTGGAGGAATAGAAATTTATAACTCTTTTGGAGCAATTCACTCTAAGAATCAACAGTTACATTTTGAAGACTCTAGGTTATTTCGTGGTATTGATCGATTTAATAAAGGAAGAGAACAAGCGATTCCATTAAATAAAATCCTTTCAAAAATTTCTTCGCAGAAAGGGTATAAATTTAAAAATGACCTAACGATTACGAAATCTGAACCTCTAGTGAATATGAAACAAACTGGAGAAGCACCTTCTATTTCGTATAGTCCAATTCAAACTAGACTTGTTTATTTTGTAGAAGGTAAGAATAATTTAATATTAAGTAGAGTCGTAACAATTGACGATGTTTTGTCTGATGATTATTTTGAATTTGTGGTGAATGCAGAAACTGGTGAGATTATAGGTGAATATAATTATACAGTATATTGTAATTGGGGAGATGGAGAGCATAATCATTCAGAAGAGGGACACACTTGTTCAAACGAAACTAAACATACTCATAACCATGATAATGACTTAAATAAAAATAGCGTGTTTGCACCTAATCAATATAGAGTGTATCCTATGCCTTTTGATAGCCCGCATGATGGAGCTCAACAAGATGTAACTTCACCTTGGTTAGCAAACCCTACTGCTTCTCCTAATGGATGGCATAATTTTAATGGTACAGATTTTACGCATACACAAGGAAATAATGTAGACACTTATCTAGATACAGATAGTTCTAATGGTCCAACTGGAGGGAATGACGCTAGAGCAGATGGAGGAACTGATCTTGAATTTTTATACGATGTAGATACGAATGGAGCACCAGCAGACAATCAAGAAGGTGCTTTAGTGAACTTGTTTTATTGGTGTAATTTAACACATGATATATGGTTTAACTATGGTTTCGATGAACCTTCAGGGAATTTCCAAGAAGAAAATTTTGGTGCCCAAGGAGCAGCAAGTGATAATGTAAATGCAGAGGCTCAAGATGGAGGAGGAACTTGTAATGCAAATATGTCTACGCCTGCTGATGGTAGTAATCCAAGAATCCAAATGTTTCTTTGTAATGGAAGAGATGGCGATTTAGATAATGTTGTAATTGTTCATGAATATGCACATGGTATTTCTATAAGATTAACTGGAGGGCCTGGAAATTCAAGTTGTTTAAATAATCAAGAGCAAATGGGAGAAGGATGGTCAGATTGGTATGGTTTAATGATGACTATTCAGGCAGGCGATGTGAGTACAGATGCAAGACCAGTAGGGAATTGGTTGTTTGGTCAAGGGCCAAATGGGGGAGGAATTAGAAGTCATCCTTATTCTACAGATACCAATATAAATCCATTTACATATAATGATATCCAAACGGAATCCGTTCCTCATGGTGTAGGTTCAGTTTGGGCAACGATGCTATGGGATATGACATGGGCATTGATTGATCAATATGGATATGATGCAGATTTGTATAATGGAACTGGTGGAAATAATATAGCCATGCATTTAGTTACAGAAGGACTGAAATTGCAGCCTTGTAATCCAGGATTTGTGGATGGTAGAGATGCTATCTTATTAGCAGATCAAATGCTATATGGAGGAGCTAACCAATGTCTAATCTGGCAAGCATTTGCAGATAGAGGTCTAGGATTTAGTGCTTCTCAAGGTAGTAGTGGAAGTAGAGCTGACGGAGTAGAAGCATTTGATATGCCAAGTTTATGTGTAGTCTCTTTAGAAAAAACAGCAGATGTTTCTGAAGCTGCACCTGGAGATAACATAACGTATACGATTACTGCAACTAATAATACTGCAGTGACTCAATCGAATTTAATTATAAGTGATCCTCTACCAGCAAATACTATTTTCGTATCTGCAAGTGATAATGGAACAATTTCAAATGGAGTTGTTAGTTTTCCAGCATTTGATTTGGTAACTAATGATGTGAAGACTGTTTCATTTATTGTTCAAATAGATCCTACAGTTTCTGCTGATGTGCCTGATTTCATAGATGATATGGAAAGTGGAAGTAATGCTTGGACTACTTCAAATACAGGAAATTCATCTTGGGGATTATCAAATGCAGAGGCTAGCAGTGGCGCAACTTCATGGTTTGCTGCTGATGTTGGAAATCCTTCCATAGCAAACTTAGTAACAGCCAATCCTTTATTCTTGTCAAATACGTCTACTTTGTCTTTTACACATAACTATGATACAGAAGCTACTTGGGATGGAGGTGTTGTAGAAATCTCACAAGATAATGGTACTACATGGACAGATTTAGGAGCTCATTTTACAGCTAACGGATATAACAGTACAATAAATAATTCAAGACCCGCCTTTAGCGGGAATAGTAATGGTTTTATTACTTCAACAGTAGATTTATCTTCTTTTCCAGGTCCAGCATTGATTCGATTCCAAAATAATTGTGATCAAGCAGTTGCCGGTTTAGGGTGGTATATTGATGATGTTATTATAACTGACCAACAATTATCAATTCCTAATACAGCTCAAATTGTAGTTGGCGCATCCACATTTTTTGGCGCTTTACCTGATCCCACACTTGTTCTTTCAGATCCTAATGCTTTAAGTATTCAATCTGCGAACGATGATGTGCTTTGTAATGGAGAATCTAATGGGAAAGCTTGGGTGACTGCAAGTAATGGAACAGGAAACTTTACGTATTCATGGAGTACAGGTGCAACAACTGATACTATTTTTAATTTAGTAGCAGGTACTTATGTTGTTACGGTTAATGATGGTGTAAGCACCAAAATAACTAGTGCAATAGTAAGCGAACCAGCAGCTTTAGATTTAGCAATGAGTTCTACTGATGCACCTGCTGGAACAGGTGGAAGTGCGATGGTTTCCGTTTCTGGTGGAACAGACCCATATTCATACATTTGGAATAATGGATCAACCACTTCTACTATTTTGGATTTAGTTCCTGGAAATTATGTAGTAACAGTGACAGATAATAATGGATGTACTTCTGAAAATAATATCGATGTTGTTGATCCAACTAGCTGTTCTGATAATTTAATTATAGTTGAGATCATGATGGATCAATGGCCAGAAGACATTACGGTAATAGTAAGAGATGACGCAGGAACAGAGCTTTATAATAACCCTTATGACAACAGTACGCCTGATGGTGCCATTGTATTTGATTACATATGCGTACCAGATGGATGTTATGAAGTGGAGATTGATGACTCATTTGGAGACGGGCTATGTCTAAATGGAAATATTGTAGGATCATATAAAATTACTGATGGTATAACTAATCAGGTATTATTCGAAGGCTGTGATATTGGTTCTGGAATAATACATGACTTATGTTATCCATTGCTTTCAGCAACTACTACTCACCTCGATCCTAGTTGTACCGGTCTTGCCGACGGATCAATCGATGTTACTGTACTTAACGGTAGTCCTAACCCTACATTTTCTTACAGTGATGGATCTACTTCAGAAGATGCGACCGGACTGTCAGCAGGAATTTATACGGTAACGATTAATGATGGTGTGACTGAAGTTGTTGAAACAGTAGAGCTTTTCCAATCTAGAGCTTCAGTGTATGTAAACAATGGAGATGATATAGGTAGTTTATATTATGCAGCACTTAATGCATGTAATTCAGATACCATAAAATTTGAAGATGTATTAATGAATGATATTGTCATAGCAGATCAAGAAGTTCCACTTCAAAATGGTCATATTGTTAATGGCCTTGGAATTCAAATGATCACTGTAAGTGGTAATGGAACGAATAGGATTTTTAGTATTCCTGCAGGAGCTGAAGTAGAAATATTCAATATGACTCTGCAAGATGCAAATGAATCCAGTGATGGTGGAGCCATATTAAATAATGGTATATTGAAATTAGAAGATATTTTATTCAAGAATAATACAGAAGGAACTCTACCAAAAGCATTTACAAATAATGGCTCGGTAGAAGTTAATGGAAATGTGTCTATTGAAGAATAAATTTTAATCCATATAATAAAAATGCGACTAGCCCTGTCAGAGCTATAGCTCTGACAGGGCTAGTC
>CAZSKA010000265.1:0-4538 GCA_964607315.1 uncultured Saprospiraceae bacterium
GCGCAATTTAGAGCTAATTAGAAATACTCTAAGATTCTTCATTTTATTTTCAGGTATATATTTCGAAAACCTATTGTCATTTAACAACATTTCAAGTTTTTCTATAAATCTACCTTCTACTCTTTCTAAATCGCTCAGATTATCCATAATTTTTTCAATTGAAGTCTGGTATTGGAAGAACTCTGTAGCATTCATTATTTCAACATAAATAGCTGACATTTCTTCATGATTATCTTTGAAGTAAAAATAATCTTTATAATAATTCTTCAATTTTTTTTCATCTTTCTTATCCTTCTCCATATGTTTGAAGTAGGTATAAATCTTTCTATCATTCTCCCTTAATTCATCCTTAATCTGTGCTATCTCATCCTTTAAATCTAATATTAATGGATTGCAATCTTTCCTTCTATACTTTACGCCATCATAGTCGAAAGTTTTAACATCTACGTTTTTATCCCTAATCTGTTTTATTGTTTCAATATCGGCTTCTAGATTATTTAATTCAATATTTCTTTGCTTATTCTGATCCGATAATAATGTTTCTATTTCCGATAATGCAGGTAATGATTCCTTCTTTAAAATAAATGATTGCGGATTATATTGATCATAGAACCCATTATAATAGTCATCAAATTTATTTTCTTCAAATTCCTTTTGATAAAGAAGTTTAAACACTTCAAATGGAACTGCTCTTTTCTCACCTTCATAATTTCCTTGAGCAAAAATCTTCTCAGTGAGTAGTTCTTGGTAATCGACATAATTGTTGAAAATAGCGCTCGCTTTTCCTCCATTACTATCACTTTTTTGATCGTAACTTCTTAATTTATCGATTCTCTGCTCCAAAGTTGGGTGGGATGCCCATTGATTTTCTATAACAAGTTTTGACTTATTAAACTTATTTATATCATTCAGTGTAACTTTAGGAAAGTCATTTTCTACTTCTAATTCATTTACTTTAACTAAAAAAGATAGCACATGCGATTGTTCTTTATATATGTTCGGGGAGATCTTATTTTCCTTGAATTTTTTTTGATAAAAACTAATTGTATTATTCAATGACGCATCTGCAAGATCAAGTCTAAGTAAGGCAGTCTCTAATGGTTGGGGACCTGTCACATGCGCTGCTATTTGATCAGCTTGAAATTCCATTTCTCGAGATAATGCCATATAACTCTTATTGACCAACATATATATTAGTCTTAAGATCTTCACCATCCCTGATATAATCACAATAGCGAGATACACAAAATACCTCACTATCCCTATATTCATTAATGGAGCTGCTATTTTATCAAAAAAGTCATTATCAGAAAATAAATTATAAATGATCTGATTTACATTATAAACATAACTACCTAATTTCATTGATTCCTGAGAAAAATGACCGAACTCATGACTCAAAACTGCTTTTAATTCATCTTTGGTAACCGAATTAATAAGACCTAAACCTATGATCAAATTCTTACGTATAGGGAAAAACATACTCCAAAAACTTGAATCATAAAATACAGCTGCATTAACATCTGCAGATAGATAAACTCTTTTAGGTTTACTTGTCTTTACAGTCTCTACAATCTCATCTATCATTTCAAACAATTCACCTTCATCTTGTCTTGTTATTTCTAATAAATGAGATCTATCTCTTTTGTTTATTTTAAACATGAATTTTAATAAAAAAAACAGTACTAGAAGACCAAAAACAGCAATGCCAAATCCAATTAGGACAGTAAATATTGAAAAGTAACTTGTTACTAAAAAGAAAGCAAAAAACAAGCAGCCCGCAGCTAATGCTAGAGACAAGCCTAATAAGGCAACATAAATCACTACAAATAACAATATTGAAAGTATCGTTTTAACTATTTGCGTTTTGAATTTTTGAGAAATTTCAATTTCCATTTTGTATTTTTTTTTAACCAGTTTTATGCAAGTTTAATTATTATCACCTTCCTTCGCTTTCTCCGTTTCTTCTATCTCGTTTATTTTTTGAATAACATCCATCTCTATTACATTTAAGGTCTCCTCCTTGCAACTCCATATATTAAGATACTTTTCTGAAACTACATGATGTGTATCCCAACCAGCATATTTGCTATATAACATAAGCGTACATATATCCGTGGAAGTCATTAAATGACCCGTTTCAGGTAAATGAGAATGCACTGTCACTAGACTTTCTTGACCTTCATTTCCATATTCTAATGGTATCATATTTTTGTGCAATGCCTTTTTCTCTATTAGTTTATTATTCTTATTGAATTCTAACAAATAATCATTCCCAAAAATGACAACATTATGAATTTTAGGTCCTGTTAGAACAAACACTTTTTTGGATTTTTCCTCTATCAAAGGAATTAGATTGAAATTTGTATTCTGATACGATTTGAAGAGTGTATCTCCAGACATTTCATTTACTGCAAGTTCTCTTATAATGTAATATTCTTTTTCAGTCCTAGAAAATGATCTTTTTCGCATTTTTAAGATCCCTTTTTCTATCAAAAAACTTTCATCAAATGTCATTTCAAACAATACATCTGGTTCCAGTCCCTTAGAATAAAATATACATCTAGTACTATCACTTTCCGGTAAAGGATATGAAAAATAACCTCCTATTAATTCTTTATTTGGAAACTTCTCCATAAACAAGTCCGTACCATTCCAACTTGCCATTTCACATCTGTAAAGGAGTTTCCCTTCGGCTACCACAGCGTCAATTTTCTTGTTTAAACCTCTTTGGGAAAAGCCATTTAAACAGAAAAAAATAAAAACTAAAGGAAGTAAAACTCTAAATAGTAGATGATACTTTTTCATGTAGTGTTATTTTAAATTTTCTAAAGTATAGATTAAATTCAAAATAAAAATAGCAAAAAAAGTATAATTCCATTTACTTATTCATAATCTCTTGCTGATGATTAATACTCTCTTGATGCACAGCTCTGAATAATGACCCCACAAACTCCGAACTTAATCCTTTCTTGGCACCTTTCTTTATACTTCTATCTAATATCTCATTCCATCTTGTGGATTGTAAAATAGGAATATCATTTGTCTTTTTATATTCACCAATCTGATCAACCAACTTCATTCGTTCTTCTAAAATCTTCAACAATTGACTATCCAAAACATCAATCTCCGCTCGTACACTATCTAAATGAGCCTTATTTAAAATCTGCCCCGCGTCTTCATTCCTTAAATTTAATCCCGCGACCAATTCCTTGAACACTGCTGGTGTAATTTGTTGAGCAGCATCCGACCATGCTTTATCAGGATTATTATGCACTTCCGTCATTATCCCATCGTAGTTAAGATCCATCGCTTGTTGGGCAACATCTCCTAAAATATCTCTCCTTCCACAGATATGACTATTGTCACATATTATCGTCAAATCTGGAAACTGTCTTTTTAATTCTATTGGTATTTGCCACATGGGTTTATTTCGATAATACTTCTCTCCATAACTTGCAAAACCTCTATGAATTGCTGCAATTTCAGTTATACCAGCTTTCATCATTCGCTCTATCGCTCCTATCCAAAGGCCTAAATCTGGATTGATAGGATTCTTTATCATCACAGGTATATTTACTCCTTGTAGTGCATCCGCTATTTCCTGAACACTAAATGGATTCACCGTTGTTCGAGCACCAATCCATAATGTATCAATGCCATGATATAAAGCTTCTTCTACATGCGCTTTCTTCGCAACTTCTGTCGTAGTTTTCAGTCCAGTCTCTTCCTTAACAGTCCTGAGCCACTTCAGTCCTATTGACCCCACTCCTTCAAAACTATTAGGTCGAGTTCTAGGCTTCCAGATTCCCGCTCTAAATAAATCTATATCTTGTTCTTTTAATTGTTTCGCAATGTCTAAAACCTGATCTTCAGATTCTGCACTGCAAGGCCCTGCAATAACTACTGGCCTCTTTTCGTATAATTTTATAATTTCCATTTAATGATTAATTGTGATTTAATATTCTTTTAATTTCATTTGCCTTTTCCATCATCTCGCTAAACGCTTCCCAATCATTTTTGATTATTAATGATCTAAATTTTGAAAGTACCGTGATGTGTTCATCTAAAACATCTAACACAGCATCTCTGTTCTGAGCAAAAATAGGACTCCATGTTACTGGATTACTTTTCGCTAAACGTACGCTCGATCTAAATCCACCGCTCGCTAATTGGAATATGCGTTCTTCACTTTTCTCTTTATTTAACACGGTTAATGCAAGAGCAAATGCACTGATATGTGAAATATGACTCACATAAGCCACATGTGTATCATGCTCTTCTGCCTCTTGAAATAATAAGTTCATTCCCATATCCTCACATAGCTTCTTGACAATTTGTAAAGCATCTGCATCAGATTTTTCATGATCACAAATTACATTGAACTTCCCATCAAACAACTTATCAACCGCTGCTGAAGGTCCACTGAATTCTGTACCGCTCATTGGATGACAAGCAACAAATCGCCCTCTTTTCGGATGATTAGCAATACAGTCTACAATTGCTTTTTTCGCACTTCCCACATCAAAAACTACTTG
>CAZSKA010000266.1:0-4417 GCA_964607315.1 uncultured Saprospiraceae bacterium
TTGAAAGATTAAGTAAAAAGAAATGCGACATTATGGAGTTAAATTGGTATTAAATGGTATCATACCATTTAAAATTTGAATGTCGGAAATAAATTCAAATTACAAATAGGTGAGTTCGACTTATAAAATGGAGGAATAGCCGTAGCTATTTCGATATTTTCTAAGGAAGAAATCACGTATTTTAAAAAGAATTTATCCGGCAATTTAGATTTTAAATGGTATTACGCTTACGCCCAAAGTAAAATTTCTTGGCAAGCCAGGGTAAAGGTAACGCGGTAGTGCTCCGCCAAAACTGCTTGGGTTAACTGCTACCATAGAAGCATATTCTGCATCGAATATATTATTGAGTTGAAGATAGATCCTAGTTTTAAATGGAGAACGTGATTTTGACTTCCTTAAATTAATATCCTTGCTTTCTAGTCTAACATTCGTTACTTGATAATCATCTACTATCAACGTATTTTCATCATTTGCAAATGTTTCCCCAACGAATTGATGTTGGATTAATCCGCTGAAATATTTGTTTTGGTAAGTGATTTCAGCATGTAATTTTTGCTGCGGATTACCCGGCAAAAAATTACCATCTACTACCGAAGTGTTATTTGTAAATCTTACATATCGATGAGGAGTGAACTGATAAGATGATCTGACTCCAAAATCACCTGCATTCGTATTCCATATTTTATTAGCACTCAGTTCTATTCCTGGATGCCTAGTCCTCCCAGCATTTATTGCCTGAAATATATCAGGACCTACATTCTCCAAAATCACTAAATTATTCACCCAAAATGTATATATGGAAGCATCGAATTCTACTCCATTCTTTATATTTAATCGACTGCCTAATTCAGCATTAACTCCTGTCTCGCGTAGTAAATTCGACGTGAAAAATTCCAAAGGATCTTGAGAAGATTGCAAACTTGGAGACGTACTCCCAGTAGAAAGATTAAAGTAAAATAAGTAACGATAACTAGGTCGATAACTTACAGAAAAATGAGGCAATACTAATGGTGTATAAAATCTTGTCAAATCTATCGTATTCCCTAACTCTTCCCGATTAAATCTATAGAAGATACTGTTCACAGAAAATCCTAATTCTAACATAAAGTCTCTCCACGGAAGATGACCTTGAACAAAACCATTAGCTATATATCTATTTTCAAAATTATCACTTAACAAGTCTCCCCTTCCTTCATCCTCGGTTTCATATAAATCTATACCTTCATTATCTAGAAAAAATTCTAAGCCGCTTTCTATGTGGAATACCTGGTCACTTAAACCGTATCTCATCAATAATCTTCCCCCATAATTATTGGAATTTATCTCTGCTGTATTAAATGGTCTTCTTTCATCACTCGAAAATCGACTATAAAATGCCGTCCTACTTAATCTCAATTTTTCTTGAAATTCACTGACATAATTAACACCGATCATCTGTCGATTATATGCTTCTCCGCCATTTGCAGCTTCCCAATTTGCAGCAGCTGATGAAGGACTTTCACTAAAATCACTACTATTCAACGATGAAGGTATTTCTCCTCTTAAGTTTGTGTGATTAATGAAAACTGTCAATTCATTTTCACCCCATTCTGTTGAACTAAATCCAGATAAGTTATATCGATTTACTTGGTTATGATCTCTAAATCCATTCGACGAAATATAATCTTGGTTTAAACTAAACATTGTCTTTCCAAGAGAATAATTTGCATTCACATTCCCATGAAATGTATTAAATGATCCATATTCAAATAAAGCTCTAATTTCATCTTTTTGTCTGAGTGCTCTACTCGTATTATAAAGCAAAGTTCCGCCTAATGCAGACCCGTATTCAGGAGCTGCAGGTCCCTTCACTATATCAATATTATCAATTATTCCCAGATTTATGTCTTCCAAATTCGATTCTCCTATACCATTTGTAATAGGAATATCATTAATGAAAGCCCGAAGCTTCTGAGTAGAAAAAGGTGATCGAGCACCAATACCACGAATAGTCAAACGATTCGTATTCAAAGCACCAGAATGCATATAAATCCCTGGAACTTCATTGTAAATATCTTGAAGTGTAATAGTAGGCAATCTATCTATTTTCTTCCTGTCCAATGAAGTGAAAGAATGTGGTGTTAGATATTTAGAAGCGACAACTATTACACCTTCAGAAAATATTACCTCATTATCAATTTTCATTTTGATAATATCAGGAAATGGTTTTTGTATCGTGTCCGTTACAAACCCAACATATGAAACAATGAAATAATCACCATCACTTTGTACAGAAAATTTCCCTCTTTCATCGGTAATCAATCCGTAAGAATCTTGGGGAAAATAAACTGTAGCACCAAACAAAGCCTCATTCTTCTCATCCACCACTACACCCTGAACAAGCTGTTTTTGTTTAACATTTTCATTCGGAACAATTGTATCAATAGTGTTTGATAATATTAAATCACCTTCCTTTTTAGGATTTGATTTATAATCTAAACCGACAGATTTAACATTAACTAATCTTTTTTTCTCATTCTTTAAAATCCTCTTTTTAGGAAAATATGCCCAGTCAAGATCTGTATTAAAAAAGTTCCTACTTTCTTTTAACGGTGTCACCTTGATCTCCCCTTGTTGGGTCTGAATTAAATATGGCTTATTACTTTCAGATTGAGATTGAAGAGATAGGTAATAATCATCACGATTTAAAATTCGTTCGTTATCATCTATTACAATAGTTGTACTCCTAATATAAAATGTATCTGGAAAAGGGGAAGTAAAAACTGTAGTTTTGTATCCCCATCGTTGGATTTTTATAACATCAGAACTTGTCTCTAATTCAAAAGATCCATCAGAATATACAGGCGCCAAAGTGTTCAAAGAGTCAAAAGCAAACACTAGAGATCCCATAGCAGGTCTCCCTTTGTACTCATCCACCACTACACCCTGAACAAGTTGTTTTTGGGCCCCGACCCAAACAAAAAAAAATAAAAATATAAGAGATAAAAGTCCTATTCTACGTTTCATTAACTACAATATCTTCTGGTTCTGTTCGAGTAATCTTTCGCACAATCTTCCAATGACTTAGAAATTTTCCAGCAATAACCCTGAAAATCGTATACATAGGAATCGCCAAAATCATCCCTAAAATACCGCCAATTTTAGCAGCGACAAGAATCAAAATGAATATTTCCAACGGATGAGCCTGTACACTTTTGGAATAAATAAATGGTTGAAGGAAGAAATTATCGATCATCTGCATACCCGCAAAAACGGCTGCCACTTTAATCAATAACGGCATCAAAACCTCGTAAAAATCTGAATTCACATTAGAAGATATCACGATGAACGCCGCGAATATCGCACCAATTAATGGCCCAACATAAGGAATCACATTAATAAGCGCCGCAAAAAATCCTATCAATAAAGCATTCCCAACACCTAATAAACTCAGGGCAACAGAAACCAATGTCGTAATAATCGTAATCTGTAGCAAAACACCTCCAAAGTACTTTCTCAACATAGAAGTTATATCTTCTATCACTTTCAATGTCGTCTCTTCATAGCCATTCGGCACCATAGCAAGGATGAGATTATTAAACAAATTCGCTTCACGTAAAAAGAAAAATGTGATAAAAACAATGGAGAAAAGACCAATCATGAAATTAGTCGCAATCCCAAAAATAGAACTAAACACATCAGTCAACATCCCCGGATTAAAATACGCACTAATCGTACTACTGAAATCCTTAAACGTCATACTCTCACCCACAAAACCCCAATCAGCCAACATATCTTTAAAGTTATTAAGCGGTTGTTCCAAGGTTTTAAAAATCATCTCATATTCTACTGAAGCGAGGTTATTTGCTTGCTCTATAATCAAAGGAATAAAGATAAAACTCAAACCAAAAAACACAATGAACATCAATACTAATGTCAGTATCGCACAGACCGTCCGACCTAAGGTGAATTTCTTAATCTTAAGCCCAGTCAAAAACTTCATTATTGGCTGACCTACCATGGATAATACCCAAGAAATTAGGATGTATGCAACTATATCTGTAAAATAATATATAGTTAACCCAATCAAAATAATGGGAATGACAATGAGAAGGGTACGGCGTAAATTCATGTTTTCAAAATTTGAATTGTATACAAGTCTACTGATTTTTTCTGGCTTTCAGGGTAAAAATTACATGAAATGAAGGAAATACTCGATAAAATAAAGATGTTAAAAGTTAACTAAGGATACGTCAAAAATACTTTTGAGAACATCTTTGTTATGACAAACAAATTTTAAACGATTAGGTGATAATTTACATCAGATCTTATGTATGACCACTTGAACTGAATAGTTGCGAATTCCTTTTTAATCAAAGTTTAATTCGACATTTAGAGAAATCAAATTGGTATAAGAGATGTAATTTTTGTAATATTA
>CAZSKA010000267.1:0-4308 GCA_964607315.1 uncultured Saprospiraceae bacterium
GTTTTATTATTATCCTTTATTATTTGCTTTTTAAATGCAATTCTTTTTCTTTTTTCATCTGCTATAGTGTTTGAATGATTGATATTTATTTGATCAATCTTTCCATGATGTATTTTTTTTAATTGTGCTCTTTTTCTTAAATCAAAGATTGAAGAAAAAAGCTGGTAAATACCTAAACAAATAGCAATTGAAGATGGTTGAAAATCGAAAAGCAACCAAGAAATTAAAAGGCATACGCCAAAAAGAAAAAGTTTTACAAGTACTTCCAAAAGCATATTGCGAATATAAAATAAATTCAAATTTATCTCATATTATATAAAAATAAGATTTTTCAATTAACTAAACTTTCTTCCCTTTGTTTCCTACCTTTGCCAGCGAATATGGATAAAATATCAAACCTACGAAATCCGCAAATTTGGAAGATTGAAATTATATGGTGGATTATTACAGCTGTTATTGTTGTAATTTTTATGCTGCCTATTTATCGATCTACTCCACAATTTCCATTTAAAGTTAATAACATCGTATATATTGCTCTTGCGATTACATATACTCGTTATATTTTTCTCTTAAGACATACGCCTTTTGCCTGGTCAATCCCTTTTAAAATAGTGATTCCTTGTACAGCATTAATGGTGATTATTTTGATGGGAGATGGACTAATGGAGTTGCAAAACACGCTAGATGAAGATGGATTTTTATCTTTTTTAAGCCATCTGGATGGTGATACTGCCCAAACAATGTATCGTTATATTCGATCGGAATATTTCTTTTTTGGAGTGACGTGTGTGATAGGTTCTATCCTATTACCGATTCGAATGATTGTTAGCATTTGGAGGCAGAAAAACAAAGGAACTATATAAACTTAGCACATGTATTCAGACGTTCAACAAAGGACTTTTTTTGATTTAAGCAAACAGTTTTTATCTAAGCCTGCAGGAGTTGCAGAACTAGAGGACTTACGTCAAATATTGGTTTTTCACGAATGGAAGTATTATGTACAGAACAATCCTATATTAAGTGATTTTGAATACGACCAGTTGTTTAAGCAGTTGCAGAAAATAGAGTCGGAAAATCCACTTTTAATTACTCCGGATTCACCAACAATGCGTGTTTCCCAAGATATTACTGATGAGTTTAAGAAGGTGAAACATCTCACGCCGATGTTGTCTCTAGATAATAGTTATAATGCGGAAGATCTGGAAGATTTTACAAAGTCGGTTCGTAAGTTGACAGGTGAGGATTCTTTATTTTTTGGGGTTGAACCCAAATTTGATGGAGGGAGTATTGCTTTGGTTTATGAGGATGATCGATTGGTTCGTGCTGCAACGAGAGGGGATGGAAGTCAAGGTGAGGAGATGACAGCTAATGCGAAAACGATAAAAACAATTCCGCTCAAAGCGGCATTTTCAAAATATGGAATTAAGAGAGCTGAACTAAGAGGTGAAGCTGTAATTAGAAAAGATATTTTTGAAAAGGTAAATAAAAGTAGAGAACAAAATCAACAGGTTTTATTCGCTAACCCAAGGAATGCTGCTACAGGAGGACTTCGAATGAAAGACCCTAATGAAACAGCAAAAAGAGGAATAGATGTTTTTGTGTTCCAATTATCTTATGCGGTAGATGAAAATGAAAATGATGTGATGCAGAGCTTGGAATCACATTCGAAGGCAATTGATATGCTAAAAGAGCTTGGCTTTATGGTGCCGAATAATTCTTTTGGGGTTTATGATACGGTGGAAAAGGTAGCAGCTCACTGTTCAAAGTGGGAAGTAGAAAGGGAAAATTATCCATATGAGATTGATGGAATGGTGGTCAAGGTGAATGATTTTCGATTGCAAGAAATCGCGGGTTCTACTCAGCATCATCCGAGGTGGGCAATAGCTTATAAGTTCAAAGCTAAGCAAGCGACAAGTACTTTAGAGAAGGTTGAATATCAAGTAGGAAAAACTGGATTTATAACACCTGTTGCTAAGATTACACCTGTAGCATTAGCAGGTGTAACTATATCATCTATCTCCTTACATAATGAAGAATTTATCCAATCCAAAGATATCCGATTAGGAGATACAGTGCTAGTAGAACGTGCCGGAGATGTGATTCCATATATAGTGAAATCGATGGAAGATTTGAGAAGTGGAAAAGAAGTGGAAATAGATTTTCCTAGTGCATGTCCTTCATGTGAAAGTGAACTAGTAAAAGCCGAGGGTGAAGCAAAATGGAGATGTTTAAATACCTTATGCGAAGCACAAGCTTTGCAACGTATGATCTTTCATGTGTCCAAAGAGGCAATGAATATTGATGGTTTTGGAAAGTCATATGTGGAGAGGTTTTATGAAATGGGTTGGCTCCGTACAATTGCTGATATCTATCGATTAGATTATGATGAGATAGCTGGATTAGAAGGTTTTGGACGTAAGTCCGCTGATAAATTACAGCTGAATATAGATTTGGCTAAGCGAAATCCTATCTATAGATTATTAAATTCACTGAATATTTATCATTTAGGTAGGAAGGCGAGTAGGATTATTGCAGAGAAAATAGAACATGTTCTGGATCTTAAGGAATGGACAGAAGAGGATTTTACTTCCATAAAAGATATAGGGCCAATTTTGGCAAAAGAGGTGATTACGTATTTTTCGAATCCAGCTAATATTTCTATCCTAGAAGAAATGGAGAGTCTGGGAGTGAATCTGAGTCAGACTGAAGATGATCGTCCAATAGAAGTTGCAGATGATGCACCTTTTGCTGGAAAGACCATCCTATTTACGGGTTCCCTCCAACAAATGACACGTAAGGAAGCACAGCAAAAAGCTGAATTGGCTGGGGCCAAAAATATAAGCGCAGTCAGTAGTAAATTAGATTTCCTTGTAGTGGGAGAAAAAGCGGGTTCTAAATTAAAGAAAGCAGAGGCTATAGGCACGGTTAGTATCTTAACAGAAGCCGATTTTTTAGCTATGGTGGAATAAGTGTTTGTACGCTAAATTATATTTTTACTTTGTTCATATTACTAGATATTGATGGTGTTATGATTCCAGCGAAACCCTGGGAATCATTCGAGTTAGAAGCTGATGGGTTTAAGTTAGAAGTGATATAAATGAATAAAATTTTCAGTAAAGTGTAACCCCATAATAAAAAGCAATGTCTTTAAATCAAACATTCAAATTTCAAAATTGACAACGATTACTCCACAGCTTATAGAAGATTGCATAAAAGGCAAACGTAAAGCACAAAATGTTTTATACACGCAGTACTGCGATGCGATGTATACTATTTGTTTACGAATGCTGAAGAATACCGCTGATGCTGAAGATATGTTAGTAAAATCTTTTACAGATGTATTTAGAAAGTTAGAGCAATTTAGAATGGAGGCTTCTATTGGTGCATGGATTAAACGAATTGTCATTAATAATTGTATCACGTTTTTGAGATCCAAAAAGTTGGTTGATGAATGGGATGAAAAATACGATGCAATTGATGAAGAACCAGTACCTGATGCTGAAGTGGAATATAGCGTATCTACAATTAAGAGAGCTATGTCAGAACTATCCGACGGATATCGATCTATTATGAATTTGTATTTATTCGAAGGATTAGATCACCTAGAGATAGCAGATTACTTAGGAATAAGTGTCTCAAACTCCAAGGTTCAATATCACAGGGGAAAGAAAAAATTGATATCAATATTAAAGAGTTTAAATTAAGTAATGATGGAAGATAAATTGAAATCATTTATGCAAGAAAACAAAGATCAATTCGGTGAAGCCAAAGCTCCTGCAGGCGCTTGGGGTCGAATTGAACAAAATTTGGGCTCGAGCCCAAAAGGAAAAACGATAAGCATGAAAAGCTTATGGATGATTATAGGAGGATTAGTATTGCTATTTGCATTACTGGGAGTAGCTGGATATAATTATATGTCAGCTTCTAATGAAGATAAATCAGATATGCAGTTTGCTAGTACAGAAATTGATGACGATCAATACAAGTCGATGCAAAATTACTATCAACCTCTTTTAAAATCAACCGAGCAAAAATTTGTTAGCGAAGTAAACGCACCTTCAGTGATGGAAGAATTAACTGATCTCGACGAGGGTTTTGAGGAACTTCAAAGCGATTATCTTAATAATGACGCAGTAAATAAAGAGATGATGCTAAAGCTAATGAAAGAAAATTATGAATTAAGAATTAAAATTTTAGAGATGGCAATGGAAAGAATTAACGCAAGTGCTATCCCTGAATCTTTAACAAAAGAAAAAAGAAATGAATACTAGAATTAAAATATTTGGACTATTCACTATACTACTAGGT
>CAZSKA010000268.1:0-4297 GCA_964607315.1 uncultured Saprospiraceae bacterium
ACACTAGTAACCTTATTCAAAGATTTTTAGCACATAATAAACTTTCTAAAAAAGGTTGGTCTATAAAATTTAGACCTTGGATTGTTGTTCATTGTGAATACTTAACCCACATTATGCAATATAACTTCGTAATGAGACCTGCACTGCCAAAGAAATAACAACTTTTTGCGAATGAATCATAGTCTCTACTATGATGATTGAGCAAAAGTTGGCGAAGCTCTTTATTTCAAAGGCATTTCAGGTCGTAATAGATTTTCTATTGCAAAATGTGGGTTTAATTCTAAAATTGATGCTTTAAAAAGAGAAAAGCAATTAAAATCTGCTTTTCATAGAAAATGGATTCGTGAACAGATTATTCCTAATTTCTCTGATTTGCCTATTTAATCTTATATAATCGTCGGGCTAGTATCCGCCTATTGGCGGACGTAGGTTCAAGTCCTGCACTGCCTGCGTCCGATATTTAGCGGATACTAAAGAGCCTTTCAGTTTTTCTGGAAGGCTTTTTTATTCTAACAATTTGCAATCAAGTATCCAATTATTATATTTGGTTCAAATTTTGAAAATGAAAGGCTTTTTATACACCATAATACTTTATTTCACCCATATAACTTTGGGCGTAAGCCAATCCTACAGCATTTTTAATATTGATAAGAAGATAATAGAGAATGCAGACTTAATTGTTAGAAATTCTTTACAATCTCATGATATATCATCTCCAAAGCTAATAACAAGCACCTATAAAAAGTGTATACTGTTGTCAATTCAAGAGCAAAGTTCGCAGGGAATGTTAGTATTTATTTTCAAGAAGGAATTGATAAAGTAAAGGATATAGAAATACGTATTTTTGATGCTTCCGGAAGGGAAGTAAAAAAAGTTAAGAAAAAGGAGATTAAGGATTCTAAAGCCTATAGTAGCAACGAAATGGCTGATGACTTACGAAAATTTAGCTACGAAAACACCTTTCCAAAATATCCATTCACAGTAGAGTATTCATATACTGTAGAAAGCAAATATGCTGCAACTATTCCTACTTTCAGCCCATATCCATTCAATAATTATGTGAAAACATATATTACTAACTCATCTTATGAAATTGTAGGAAATGTAGATGATATAGCTTATAAATATACAAATGTAGATCATTTCACATCTAACATAGACTTAAGCTCCTACCCTACTAAAATTTCTGTTAGTGATTTACCGATTGTTGAAATAGGAAATTATGCGCCTCCAAAACAAGAGATCTTACCTCTGTTTCATTATGCCAGAAAAGAAGGAAAATTTAATACAACAGATACTAAATTCGACGATTGGGAATCCTATGGCACTTGGTTATACAATGCCTATTTACATGATAAATTAGATTTATCTGAGGACGCAAAATCTATTGTACAAGAATTGATTGCAGATGCAAAATCAGACTACGATAAAGCAGATAACATCTATAACTATGTTGTAAATAATACAAGATATGTAAGTATTCAGCTGGGAGAAGGAGGATTAGAACCCTTTCAAGCAAATGAAGTTCATGAAAAGAAATATGGAGATTGCAAAGCTTTATCCAACTATACACTTGCTTTATTAAAAGAAGCAGATGTGAATGCATTCTATGTTGTTATAGAAGCAGGAAGTGACTCACAATCTAATTTTGATACAGATTTTGCATCTATTCAACAAGGTAATCACGCTATAATAGGTGTAGAAATAGAAGGAGACACTATATATGCAGATTGCACAAGTAGTAATTATCCTTTTGGGACTATAAGTTCATTTACTGATGGAAGGCTTGCCGTAGGTGTGAATGAGAATGGCGGTAAACTTATTAAAACAAATAAGTATTCAGATGAGGAAAATCAATGTAAAATCCAAACAAATTTACTACTAAACCCAGAAGATAAAACCTTGTCAATTGACTATAAAAGGGAAAGTCAAGGTTGTGATATTTCAGAGAAAATCTGGTATACAAAGGAAACAAATGAATACATAGGGAGTAAAGCTCTCCCGCATTATTATCCACAATTTTCAAAAGAAACATTTGGATCAATAGATGTAAATTACAATTCAAATGTATTCAATGAAAGTTTCAAAATTGACACTAAGAAATTTATCACAAGTGCAGGAAACTATCTCATGTTGCCTTTACATATTCACAAATTAGAATTGGACATAATAGAGGAAGAGAATCGGTTTATACCAATGTATTTCAAAGATGGTTTCAAAAATTCATTTGAAACAAGCATTACTATTCCAGATGGATATGAATGGGCAGGAGGAATAGAACCACAAATATTAGAAAGCTCATTTGGAACTTTTGAATTACAGAAAATAGAGGTAGATGAAAAAAATATAAATATCCATATTCAACTGATTACTAACAGCGGATATTTTCCTAGTGAAAAAATCGATGAATTTAATTCTTGGGTTTCTTCCATAAAAGATTTAGAAAACGAAAAAATTATTTTTAGACCACTTTAAAATATAATATGAGAACTTTAATACTATTGCTATTGCTAATTCCATCTCTTGTTTTTAGCCAGAAAGACGAATACAAATTTAAAAAAGTAAGTAAGGAATTATTAGAAGAAACCCAGCATCATCTATACCCAGATGCACCTGCTGCTTTTGAACATAATAGATGTAAAATTAGTTTTTTTTACGACCCAGCAAAAGGCTTTATTTGTAAGCAGAAAGTTTCACATCGAATAAAAATTTATACCGAAGAAGGAAAGGAATATGGTAATTATGAAATCAGCCTTTATAAGAGTAATTATTCTGATAGGGAGAAGATTTCAGACATAAATGCCTTTACATTCAACCTAGTAAATGGTAAGCCAGAAAAAGTAAAACTTTCCAAAGACGATATTTATCAGGTTGAAGTTAATGAAAACTATGACACTTATAGTTTTGCTTTACCAAATATACAAGTAGGATCTGTGATAGAATTGAGTTACACATTTGAAACTCCATTTTATTTCACTTTGGACCCATATTATATGCAGAGAGATGTTCCTGTAAATAACATGTATTATAATGCAGATTTCCCTCAGTACTTTTCGTATAATCCAATAGTTAAAGGAGCAATTAAAATTGATCAAAAGAAATCTGTAGGTGAAGGTTCTCTTTATATTAATAGTACGAGAGAAACTGTTGAATTCAGATCAGATGATTGGATATTTTCAGGAAAAGACATTCCTCCTATAAAACAAGAGCCATATGTTCATAATATGGACAATTATGCGTCTGCTATTTCATGGGAACTTCGCTCAACAAACTTTCCTGGGTCTCATATCAAAAACTATAATACAAGTTGGGATGATGTTGCAGTAAACTTACATGAACATAGTCTTTTTGGAAAATTTTTAAACGCTAACAATAAGGATTTAAAGCAAGTCGTATCATTAGTAGATGGTAAGAGTGATGCGGAGAAGATCAGAGATTTATACGAATATGTTTCTCTGAATTATAAATGGAATGGAAAAGTCTCTGCTTTGGGTGGAGGCCTGTCTAAACTGGTTAAAGAAAAAAGAGGAAATTCTGGTCAGTTAAATTTGTTGTTGATAAATTTACTTAGACAAGCTGGAGTAGAAGTTTACCCGGTTGTTTTAAAGACTAGAAGCGCAGGTTATATGAATATAGCTTACCCTACATTGGGTCAGTTAAATTATGTAGTAGCTGCAATTAGATCAGGAGAAAGTTTTATTTATTTAGATGCAACTGCGCCTCTTTTACCCATGGGCTTTCTTCCTAATAGAGCTGTCAATCTTCATGGTGTAATACTTACTTCTCAGTCAGGTAGAAAGATTGATATAAAAAGTCCTAACAGTGAAGCGGAAACTCATTTAGTAAAAGCAAATCTTACAGAAGACATAAAATTAACGGGCAGTATGACTTCACAATATGTTAAGTATTCAGCTTACAATGAAAGACGAGAAATTGCCGGTTATGAAAAGCAAACAGAATATTTTAGTTCTAAAGTAAATGAAGAAAATATAAAATGTTCTAATGAGATGATTGAAAATTTTGAAGACATCAATAAACCTCTTAAGGTAAGTATGGATATTGATTACTCTGATTTAATTCAAGAAATAGATGGAAAGATTTTCATTCCTACCTTACTAAATATGGGTATAACAGAAAATCCATATAGAGAAGAAGACAGGCTTTATAACTTAAATTATAATACATTAGAAAATTCTAGACTGATTATTAATTATCCAATTCCGGAAAATTATGAAATAGAAAGCAAGCCCGAGGATATAACTATTGCTCTTCCAAATAAGACAATGACCTATAGATT
>CAZSKA010000269.1:0-4273 GCA_964607315.1 uncultured Saprospiraceae bacterium
AAATATATAATTGTAATAAATTGGAATTATATGCCAGGTCCAGACTCGTCTAATGAAGTAATTAATCAGAATACGTACATCCCTAATGCAGAATTAGAAGGTAACGGAGGAGTCTCTATGCCTGCTCCAAGCTATTCACTTGCGTCTGATGGTGGTGGTGAACAGATTCAAGCTACTAATTCTTCAAGCCCCAGTGAGGGTCAATTAAAACAGGATTTTAATCAATTATCTTCATCTGGGCGGATGAGATTTAATACACCTGATCTTTCCATTTTTCATGATGGGCATCCTACTTTTAGATCAAAAGTGGTAGGTAATTACAGATATTGGTATGATGAATCAGATATGAATTCGCCACTTGTGGTGGGACTGATTGGTGAAATTGATCAATATTTTGCCTATGATAAGGAGTTTCAAGAAAAAATATGGAGATTCGTTCGTCAAAGGGAAATGGATAAGGATAAAAAAGATGCTGCCTATGTCTATTATAAAGGAGTTGAAATGAAGGGGTCATTTAAATGGGTTGATGGACTTTTAGGAATAGGAGCTTTAGGAGGCTGGGAAGAAACAAAAATTGGATCAAGTGGCATAGAAGCAAATTTATCAACTGGAGATATTGAGGTTAGTTTGCCTGGACCTTCATTAGGAACAATACAAATGAATCTTGATGAGCCTTATTGGGGAATAAAGCCATATTTAAAACCTTCTTTTTCACTAGGAGTTTTTGGGATGGAATTTGATATTCCTAAATCAGAAGTGGGTATTACTTTTGGAATAGCTGAAGGAGGATTTGGAACGGAGATTAAGCTAGTATTTGGGGTAAATACAAATAACACTAGTCGTGATTTTCAAGAATACTTGTGTTATGAACTAATGCCATGGGTAGGTGAAATTAAGGATGCTTTAGGATAATTGTCCTAAAGTTAAATTTTCTCTTTAGTGTTATTTTAAGTATTATCTATTACTTATCCTCTTTTATAGCATCAACATTCATACCACCTAAGGATCCTTTAATGACTCTGTCCATTGCTTCATGTGCAATAGGAGTGGTGTAATCATTAATAGCGGTCATTGCTTGATTTATAACATCCTTATCTTCTCCTTTCAAAGTAGTTTTTAGATCTTCAAGTAAGCTCGATATCTTTTCTTTTTGCTCTTTTGTTAACCAACTTGCATGTTGAGACAAAAATCGTTCTGTATTGACATCTATGTTCTGACCTTCATTCACAGCTTCCTTTAAAGCTTTGACTTGCATATCACTTTTAGCATTTTTCAAGGAATCTAATAGCATTTTTGCCATTTCTTCTTCACTTATTCCATATTGTGATCTTATGGTAATAGATTGCTCTACACCGCTTCGTAACTCCTTGGCTTTCACCACTAAAATACCATCCGCATCAAGTATGAATTGAATCTGAATTTTAGGTATTCCTGCAGGCATAGAAGGAATATTAGAAAGTATAAATTCACCTAATTTTCTATTGTGTTCTACTAAATCTCTTTCTCCTTGATAAACTGCAATTTTTAGATTCTTTTGTCCGTCTACAGAAGTAGTGTATTCTCTAGCAAGTGATGCAGGAATCTTTGTGTTTCTGCTAATGATGACATCCATTAGTCCTCCCATTGTTTCTATACCAAGAGAAAGTGGTGTTATGTCTAGTAACAAAACACCTTTCTGTCTACCTGCTAAAACGTTCGCTTGAACGGCTGCACCTAGTGCAACAACTTCATCGGGATTTACACTTAGGTTTACTTCTTTCTGAAAAAGTGTAGAAATCATACTACGTACCAATGGAACACGGGTGCTGCCACCAACCATAATGACCTCGTCAATATCTTTGGGCGTAAGCCCGGCATCACTTAAAGCTAATTCACAAGATGTGATGGTTTTCTCTATAAGTGGCTTAATCAAACTTTCAAAAGTTTCTCTACTTATTTCAACGTCTATTTGATCTATCACACCTGAAAACTTTTCATCAGCGCTCAAAGTCTTTTTAGCTTCTTCAGCCTGAAT
This sequence comes from uncultured Saprospiraceae bacterium, assembly GCA_964607315.1. GTDB lineage: Bacteria > Bacteroidota > Bacteroidia > Chitinophagales > Saprospiraceae > JAHDFB01. The sequence goes on from CAZSKA010000269.1 coordinate 2,015, forward strand.
TCTAAGTTTTTGGTAGAAAGATTTATCAGAATAAAAGTCCTCTTTATCAGTAAAATATTGTTTTTTCCAATGTTCAATTATCAACCCATCAAAATCATCTCCGCCTAAAAATGTGTCTCCATTTGTAGAAGCTACATCAAAGATTCCACCCTCTATATTAAGAATAGAAACATCGAATGTTCCACCACCTAAATCATATATCGCAACAGTTTTATTTTCTTCTGAATCTAAACCAATTCCATATGCTAAGGCAGCTGCAGTAGGCTCATTTACAATGCGTAAAACTTCTAATCCTGCAAGTTTACCTGCATCTCTAGTCGCTTGTCTCTGGGAATCATTAAAATACGCAGGAACAGTAATTACAACCTTCTGAATATCCTGGCCAAGAGCTTTTTCTATTCGATTTTTAAGATACTTCAGAATTTCAGCACTTAATGAAATAGGGGAGTGATAGCGTCCATCAACCTCAATTTTAACCAATGATTCTTCATCTTGATTGATGATTCTGTATCCAAAATTATTTTGGAAAGATTCTACATCTTCATATGATTTTCCTAAAAGTCGTTTGACGGAGTAAATCGTGTTTTGCGGATCTGTTTCAAGTTTTAACTTAGCTTCATCTCCCACGATTATTTCATCTGCATTAAAATGAACAATAGAAGGTACTAAGGTATTCTTTCCATTGCTGTCTTTTATTGCGACTGCCGTTTCATCCTTCACATAGGCAACAAGACTGTTAGTTGTTCCTAAATCAATACCCACTACGATATTTTCGTCTTTCTTTATCTCTCCTTCCTTGAGATTAATGCTAATTTTAGCCATCTTTTATTAATTCTTAGCGCAAATGTAAGGTAGTGTAAACTTATTTTTAGCTTATAAGTTCAAATAACATGCAAAGCATTCTTTCATCCAAAGCAAATCGTCTTTTCCTTATTCTGGGAGGCTTCTTTATTACGAATGCCTTAGTTGCCGAAATGATTGGCTCTAAGCTGTTTTCTGTAGAGAGACTTTTAGATGTTGATCTTATGAATTGGACTGTTTTTGGAGAGTCAGGTATTAACTTAACAATGACCGCGGGAGTGCTTATTTGGCCAGTAGTTTTTCTGATGACAGATATTATTAATGAATATTATGGGAAGAAGGGTGTGCGTTTTTTGAGTTATTTGACAGTAGGGCTTATCATTTTTGCTTTCCTTGCTATTTTCTTAGCGATAAATGTTTCTCCTGATTTATGGTGGCAAAATGAAAGTGGTTTATTAGGGTCGGGGCCCAAAGTAGAGGATATGCAAAGCGCTTTCCAGAAGGTTTTTGGTCAGGGTTTATGGATTATTTTTGGTTCAGTTATTGCGTTTCTTGTTGGTCAGATATTGGATGTAAGTGTATTTCATGCGATCAAAAAGAGAACTGGAGAAAAAATGCTTTGGTTAAGAGCTACGGGTTCAACCTTAGTTTCTCAATTGATAGATAGCTTCATCGTATTAATCATAGCTTTTTACATAGGAGCTGACTGGGGACTAGTAAAGGTGTTGGCAATAGGAAGTGTTAACTTTATATACAAGGGTCTGGTGGCAATAATTTTAACTCCTTTATTATATTTGGGGCATAATATTATAGATAAGTATTTAGGAAAAGAACTTTCAGATAAACTAAAACAGGAAGCAATCAAGATATGAGACAAATAACGAACAAAGTAATCATGATACGGCCCATAAATTTTGGGTTCAACCCAGAAACAGCAGAAAGTAATGCATTTCAATCAAAAATAGACGGCTTAGATAATCTAGCAGCGCAAAAGCTAGCTTTACAGGAATTCGATGATTTCGTAGATTTGCTTAGATCAAAAAATATAGAAGTTACTGTATTTGATGATACAGAAACTTTTCATACACCAGATTCCATATTTCCAAATAACTGGTTTTCTACACATGAAGATAATGTTCTAGTTACTTATCCTATGTTTTCAGAAATAAGACGTAACGAAAGAAGAGAGGATTTATTAGATGCAATCAGTCCAGCCGGTAGAAAAGTTAAGCGCTATGGGTTTGAATATTTTGAGGATGATTCTAAGTTTTTGGAAGGCACTGGGTCGATGATTTTGGACAGAGAAAATAGGATTGCTTATGCTTGTTTAAGTGAGAGGACGCATGTAGAGGTGTTAGAAAAGTTCTGTGTGCTACGTAATTATAGGAAAATGTTTTTTAGTTCAGTAGATAAGGATAATCAGTTGGTATATCATACGAATGTAATGATGACTATAGG
>CAZSKA010000270.1:0-4264 GCA_964607315.1 uncultured Saprospiraceae bacterium
GCTTGGTAGAGCACCTGCTTTGGGAGCAGGGTGTCGTAGGTTCAAATCCTACTATCCCGATTCCCGATTCCCGATTCCCGATGTTGTTGTATGGATAGGAATTGTAAAAATTATTAAAAAAAAACTTGTTTCAATTTTTGATAGCGAAGTAACCTGAAGAGATAGAAAAGAAGAAAATTTTAAAATAGCTGGAAAAAGTCTTGATTGAATTCAATTTATTTTTTATACTCTTAAAGTGTTCTATTCAAATGATATTAATTCAAAAGTACGCATGAGTTTAAACGAAAAATTTTTTCCCGTTCGAAACGCTTTTTATGAGATTGTAAGTAATTTTTTCCAAAAAATCGCTGGGTACTTTGGATATCCAGAAAATCCTGGAATGCCTACTGCTCCGGATTTTTCTACAACTATAGATTCTCGCTCACAATTTCTTTCAAAGCTTCCAGTTCATCAAACTAGTTGGCCACCAGTTCAAAGACCAGAGACATTGTTTGAAATGATTTTTGGTCCTACTCCAAAGTTAGAAAGAATTCCGAGATATTTTTATGAAAGTAAACAAGAAGGATTTTATAACTTTTATATTGAAAATTATAGAAACAGTTATTTTTTACCAGATTGGTTCTCAGAATTTTTACAAGTACACTTAAACATTTGTTTGGATATAACAGTCTTAGAAACTATTCGTGAAGTTGTGTTTGTGGGTCTTATGGTTTATACTCAAATCGTAATTCTTAGAATTGCTTTATCTTGGTTTATTTCGATTAATCCATACAATTTTCCATGGTGCTATATAGCAGCTGCTGTAGATTGGACAGAAGACGTATTGCAAGGCGTTCTACCAGCAGTATTAGGTATTAATTTGACTGGAACTGTATTTTTAGGAATCCTTGGTATTATAGCGGATAGTTTAAATCATTTGGTATTTACTATGCCTTTTCTACCAAGTGAAGGAGTCGAACAAAAGCTATTAATAAATAATCAAGAAAAAGATGTTCTTGTGTTTCATTATTTACCATATTTATGGGTGAATCAGACTATTCCAAATGAAGTTCGAGAATTTTGGTATAAAGAGAGACCAGATATTCTAAAATACTTTCTAAGAGAATATCCAGATAGTGGGATAAATTTTTTCCCAAATAGTCTCCTTCGTGAAACTCTTCAAGAATCTTTTCCAAATAGCTTGAAGACCTTAATGTTTTTGAGTACAGAGTTTTTTAACCTTATCAACAGTTCCAATAGCTAAGAAAAGTGAAAACGAAAAGTGAAAACTATAAGAAATTTTGGTAACCTGAATATTCGGAAATCTATTAAAAAAAGATTTTATGGATTCAGAGGAAAAATTTCTGCAAAAGATATTCAAAAATTAGAAGTTTGCTGGTAGCGAAGTAACCCAAAGGGTAGCGAAGTAACCTAATTAGCTGAAGTAGTTTCATGTGCTGAAGACGAAAGATAAAATAATATAAAGCTATCTACAAATTGATTTATAGATAGCTTTAAAGATACTTAATGATAGATCTGGCCGCTAACATAGTCCCTTTCAGGTTACTCCGCTACCACTTACAACTCATGCAATAAAAATTTCTGGTGCCGTACTTTATTAAGGTCGATTGATTACAATACCCCCCACGACTAACAGAATAGCGCAAGCTACACCTAGAGCAAAATCTCCACTTTGTAAGGCAGCTCCGCACCCCCAACAAACGCATCACCCAAAGGTTTCATCCCAGGCTTAGGGTTAGGTTTAGGTGCGGGTTGAGCTGCTCCAGTATTTTTAGGTGTTGTTGCTGGTACATTCGAGTCTGCTGCATATGCAGCAGATGTTGTCAGTGAATATAGGCTGCTAATGAAAAACTAGCACCTTTAACAAAACCCTTACTAAATTCTTCTCGAGATTTTTTTGTCTTTTCGTTGATTTTAAAAGCTCTTCGTTTCGTAAGGCTAATCCGATAAAACCTTTTCGAAGATCGTTTCCGATAACCTCCAGTTTGTTAGAATTGCTTTCTTGTCCTTTTACTATAAGGTCAAGTTTCGATTCCATTTCGAAAAGTAATGGATTATTAATTTTTTGTATTTGATTTTTCATTTTTATTACTAATTTATTAAATTTTTCTCCCTTGATTTCTTTCTGGTGGAAAGTGAACCTCATAAAAGACCACACATTTCGCTGGAAAAAGCAGTCCGTTTCACTGGAAAAAAGCGTCCGCCATGACGGATTGTTTTTTCCAGTGAAAAAGTGGTAAAAGTCCATAAAATACCCGTAAATTCAGTATTCGTTAGAAAAAAGATTAACAACAAAGGAGGTTTATACGCTATTAGCCCATATCAAAGTCGTTATTAAACTCTGTTGAAATAAAATTAATTACGTTAAAAGAAAAGAATTAGTATCAATTTTTTCATAAAGAATAATACCGTCTGAAATATTAGCAGTAGTCAAATCATGAATATTTATCCTACTTCGATTGGGTAAAAGTAAAAGTTGCTCCTCAATAAGTTGATGTTGTTGGAAAATATGAATAAGATCAATAAAGATTTGTTTAATGTCTTTGATCTTTTGATTAGAGATTTTATAAGTGTTAAAGAATTCTCTAATATAAAAGTACTTCTCAATATATTTGGAATTGAAAGTTTTAACGAATTCAACTCTGACTAACCTTTCATGTTTAGTAAGATTTCCCTGAAACAAATCAGGTAATCTGAAAGGGTATAGATAGTGAAACAAATCATCCATCATAACTACTCGTGCTAATAAATACTTAGACTCTGATGGTTTAAAAATGGTTACTCGATGAATCCCGGCCAGGCTATCCATCTCAACGATGGTTTGATGCTTCGAAGCAAGAGTTTGCATGTAATGGGAGTCATTGAAAATTTCTACAAAAATATTTTGTTGTAATTGTCTAAGAAAATGTTTGACCTGTTTAACTTTATAAGAATTATCAGAAGACTTAAAAAGAAAATCACATTCATGAGTAAAATCCTTAACTCTGAATACAATGACTCTATAATCTATACTATCTAATTTTTGAATCTCACAGTCTAAGTTTTTAGTAAAGCTTATAAATTTTAAAAACATTATAAAATATTTGATTGATAAAGTTGATAATATAGGTCTTTGATATGCTATATAATCTGAATAGATGGTAGTTAAAGTTGAACTTCTAGCATTATTAGCTATTGGTCTTACCTTTTCCAGTAGCCAATCAATATAGTGATTTTCTAAGGGTAATAATTTCGAAAAATAATTTAAAAATTCCCTTGTTAAGGAATCTTCAATTCGTTCAAAATTGTTGCTTGTAAAATCAGGCTTGTAATTTGCAATCAATGTTCTTCGAATTTCCATTTCAAATTTCAAAAATTTCCCTTGTCGTCCAATATCGTAAATTTTCGCAGATCGGTTACTACGTTTAGAAGCAATCTTTAAACTTAACTCCTTTTTCGTAGAATTAATCCGAGCATTAATGCCTTTAGCACGAATAGTTTCTTCGCTTTGTTTAAAAAAATCTACTACTTGTCGTTCTTGATCTGGATGAATCGGTCGAAGATAATTCAAATCCAATCGATTAATCTTCGCAGCAAGAAATAAGTTCCAATCAATCTTTTTTTCCTTTGAGAGCTTATAAAACAAGGCTGCACTCTTGAACGGAAAAGCTATACAAACTCCATTCCAGTGCATACTAACATTTACCACAAATTGAATATCATATTGGTTCTTAGGATTGTTTTGAATCTCAGTAGAACGAGATTCACGATATTTTTTATCGACGTCAAAAGAATTAAATCCTAACTTGAAAAAGAACTCAACGATTTTTTGTTTTCTGTATTGAGATAAGGCATCAAATTTGAATTCAAAATAATCAACGACTAGGTTCTCAGACTTAAAACTGAATTTATTAAACTTATTTAGAGTCATATTTGGATTTTAAAAATAAGAATTTCCAGGGTGTCTATTACTATAACAGAAGAGTCATAACGTATTATCATAAATGTCGGTAGTTGAGAGAAACAGATAAAATGTCTTGAATTCTATCAGCAACTCTTTTCTTTCTTCCGAGCACACGGAATTAAGACACATCTATTCGGTAACGAAGTAACCTGAAAGGTGATTAGGTTGCTTAGGTGTAGGCAGGACAGGAATAATTTATCTGATTCTGCAAATGTGAAAGGGATCAGGAATAGTATTCTATTTCCAAATTAGTAGCATAAAGAGAAACAGATAAAGAGAAACAGATAAAGAGAAACAGATAAAGAGAAACAGATAAAGAGA
>CAZSKA010000271.1:0-4176 GCA_964607315.1 uncultured Saprospiraceae bacterium
GGCTTTTTAAGGAAGAAATTGAAAGATTAAGTAAAAAGAAATGCGACATTATGGTGTTAAATTGGTATAACATAAACTCGCATTGTTCACTTTAAAATAAATCATCTATCGTTAGTTCATTCTGGACGATTTGTTTTCTATACATATTATCTATTAGGCCAAAAGTAGTGACAAAAGTGACAAACACTTCTTTACGATTTTTAGTGAAATGATTAAATGCAGATTTCTTTTGCAAGATTTTTTTTGAATAATCTTTTGTAATAGCAAAAGGTTCAGAAACGAATTTCATCTCACACATAGACATAATGTTATCAGCTCTATCCAACAATAAATCAATTTGTGCACCTGGCATTTCATCTGTTCCTCTATGTTGCCATGCTGAAGATTCCGTATATATTCCTGCTATCTGAAGAGCCTCTTTTATTTTAGAAATATGATACATACATATATTTTCAAATGCTAAACCACTCCAACTTTTAAAACTAGGTTTCGAAACAATTTTTTCCCAAACATTTCCTTCTGACAATTTCGAATTCCTTACAAATTTCAGATAAAACAAGGTGAAATTATCCTTTAACTTATACAACTTGTCTTTTTTCTTTTTACCATAAGGAAGATTACTTTTAATAAATCCTGAGACTTCTAATTCCTCAAGAATATTCGTCATTCCTCCTCCACTTGCAAGTCCTGATTTTGATATAATTTCTTCTCTGAATAATCCTTTTGGAAATTTATTTAATAACTCAACAATTGTCTGATGCTTTTCAGATTGTTCAAATAAAGATTCAAATAAATTATCGTATTCTCCTCTTAGGATTCCGTCTTTTGAAAAACAAACTCTATCTATAAATTGAACATAGCTTTCACCTTTGTTCATTTGCTCTAAGTAAAAAGGAATCCCACCAACTGCCATATATAAGCGGATTATATCATAATTAGAAATTTGAATACCCTTATATTTTAGCAGTTCTTTTGTATCAGTAAGATCAAAAGGTTCTAAGATTATTTTATCCGTTACTCTATTATGTAATCCTCCTTTATTATTAAGGACTTTATTAATCATCCAAGAAGCAGAGGATCCACATATTACTACTATAAGTCCTTTTTTATTTACGGCATAATCATTCCACCAATGTGTAAATGCCGTAAGGAATCTCGACTTATTTGTTGCCATCCATGGAAATTCATCTAAAAAAATGACTTTAGGTTTTTTCTTAAGATGCTTGTCGATTACTATAGATAATTGTTGGAATGCTTCAAACCATGATTTTGGTTTCTTCAGCTGCTCTTTAGTCAGAGAAAGTTGTTTGATTTTTTGATGAAATAAATCGAGATGTTCTTCTAATTTACCTTGATATAATCCAGAAAAATGAAAAAGCATTTCTTTTTCGAATGCATATTTGATTAAGAAAGTTTTACCCACTCTTCTCCTTCCTATAACTGCTATTAACTCTGCTTTTTTAGTAGTTAATCTATCCCGGAATCTTTTTATCGTCTTCTTTCTCCCTACAACTTTCATGCATTTTGTTTCGCCAAATCTACATTTTTTATAGAGATTTGGCAATACAAAACACACTTTTGTTTCGCCAAATCTCTATTTCTTACAGCGATTTAGCAATGCTAAATGCATTTTTGTTTCGCCAAATGTGTGAAATATATATAGATTTGGCGAAACAAAATTACAGCATTAAAAAGAAAAATTATTGATAATCAATTACTTAATGAACTAAAGTGAAAATGTTTTTATCTCTTCACCACTTTGTAACTAAACAATTCGCTATCTATTTCTAACAAGATATAATACGAACCATTTACTGCATTTTCTAAGTGAGTTAATCTCAGCAATCGACCATTTAGATTTTCTTCTGTATGAGAAAATAAACCACCATTGGAATTAAAAATTTTGACTTCCACTTTTGTATTAAATTCTTTGTCGAGGTCTATATAAAGCTGTCCATCTGTAGGATTAGGATAAACCGTAATAGATTCTTTTTCGAGTTCGTTTATATCAGTCGTCTGATCTTGATAAATTCTAATGTAGTCAACTTCCATGGCACTTTCTGTAAAATTAGCCTCTACATTAGGAAGCATTGCTACATTAAAAAGAATGTATTGTTCTTGATAAAATGGCCATGTCGAATCATCTTTTACTGGAGGATTATAGGTATAATGTACGACGTCATCAATACTGAAAACGATTTGATCTGCTGTCCATTCCATAGCATACGTGTGAAAATCTTCAGACACGCCCTCTTTCTCTACACCACCTTTATTCACTGTATTTCCAAAACTCGATGGTGTATGCATGGCACTAGATACAAAATCTTGATTATGCCCCCAATGTTCCATAATATCAATTTCCCCACATGCAGGCCATCCAGTTGTACCAAATCCTTGTGTTTGCCAGTAAGCTCCATTTTCTGTTATATTCTTACCTAACATCCATAATGCAGGCCATGTGCCTACTCCTGTTGGTAACTTCGCTCGTATTTCTACCCTACCATAAGTAAAAGCAAATTTGGTATTCAACCTTGCTGAAGTGAATTGCTTTGTAATTCCTTGACCAGTGAAAGTTTCTCTTTTTGCTACAATTTTCAAAACCCCATCTTCTACAAAAGAATTATCTAACTTGTTTGTATAGTGTTGAACTTCATTATTGAACCAGCTCACACCATTTGGAATAATCGTCTGATGAAACCATTTATCATCATCTAGCGCTCCATCATCATCAAATTCGTCGGACCACACCAAGGTGTTAAATGTAGAATTTGATTTTATCTCCTTCGAACTTTGGGCGAAAGCCCAAGAAATTGTAAAGCATATAAAGAGTAGGAAAAACGTTTTCTTCTGTAGCATTTTATCTTTTTAATTTCCATAAATATATCCATAAATATAGTTATAACAACTCAAAAGAAACGATGACAGAAGCTTTTATCTGAATCTCGCCAGTAGCTATAGATGGATCAACACCAATTGGCTGCGACTCTGCTGTCTGAGAACTGTAGAAATCTTTCGAATAAGAATTCTGTGTTGAAGTCTTAACCAATTTTGCTTTTCCTATAGATTGACCCAATGCACCAGCCATATTTTCAGCACTTTTCCGTGCTTTTTTTAGCGCTTTAATCTTCGCCTCATTAAGCAATTCTTCATAACGACTTGTCTTATAATCTGGGCCTGTAATGGAATTCACATCCATCTGTAATATATGGTCAAAAATTTCGTCAAAAAGACTTATGTTTTTCAAACAGACATAAATTTGTTGCGAAGCATTATAGCCATCGTATTCTATAGGATGTCGATTTCGTATAACATTTCGTGCAATGCTAATGCGTCGGGTTTGGATGTAATTTTCAGGTATGCCTTTACTTTTAAGGTATTGGAAAATCGCTTGTGCGGTTTCTTTATTTTGCTTTCTAACTTCAGTAATTTCTTTGGCGTGATCGTAGAGATTAATCGTAAAATGGATCTCATCGACAGCTGAGTAGGAAACAGATGATTCTGCAACTTCTATTAAAGGAATGTTCAGGCTTTGGCTTACGCCCAAAAAGGGAAGCATGATTGCGAGTAAGGAGAGATGTATGTAAGGAAGCATTGTTACTTTTTTTGATTCTATTTTAGAACAGAATAATGCTTAAGATTAGTATGTTCACACACCACTTGAATAACAATATCGCATCTACTATATAATGAGAAGACTTTATTTATTTATTCTAACAATTCATCTCTTTTTCTTTTTTAGCTGTAGAGAAAGAATCGAAGTAACAGAGCAAAGTCTTATCGGGTATTGGGTGAAAACAAATACAGAAAGCAATCCGAACGGATTGATTCCTGCTATTCATATTTACAGTGAGGATCAAGGATTATATGTGGAAAACAATCTGTTAGAAGAAGCAAATAACGAATTTTCAATGATTTCGTGTGGTTGTTTTATAGACTTGATAGAAAAACAAAACAATGAGAATGTCCTTAAACCCGCATTATGCAATAGAACTTCGTAATGAGACCTGTAATGCCAAAGAAATAACAACTTTTTGCGAATGAATCATAGTCTCCACTATGGTGATTGAGCAAAAATTGGCGAAGCTTTTATTTCAAAGGCATTTCAGGTCGTAATAGATTTTCTATTGCATAATGCGGGTTAAATACATCTGTCTAAGTGGAACATATGAACAGCCC
>CAZSKA010000272.1:0-4066 GCA_964607315.1 uncultured Saprospiraceae bacterium
ACATTGATAAATACACTGGAAATACACACATTAGTTTTGCTGTAATTTATCATTAAAAATTTCCCGCTCAAAACCGAACTAATAGACCTACCCCACTTTGTCCAACACCAATTCCCACATCAAATTTATTATTATAATGAAGGATGGAATCTCTTAATCGATTAGATGATAAGTAACCGGTTGATAAAGTGACAATAGAAGTCCCTATAAAAACAAATTGGGAAACACTGGAAACTTGACTGCCGAATTCTGTATTCGTTAATAAAAGAGCACTAGATATAGCACCAACTGCAAATATTCTACTTACAAACGACAATCCTTCTGCCTTTTTAAGATAACTTTTTGATGTAGGGTCACTATATAAAAGTTCTTCAAACTCTTTTTCTGTAATACGATTATTATCTTGATAAAATTGGCTTCTGAAAAGACCAGGATATTTGGAAAGCTCTTGTGCTTTAGTTCCCTGAACCGCTATAACACATAATAAAATAAATAAGATGGTTTTTAAAGACTTCATGATTATATTTTTTTGTTATTGAAATTAATTCTAACAAAAGTAATATAATTCTGATTTGACAACTGTCAATTTCAAGTAGTACAAATTTAAAAAATGTAAGTGAAGGTAAAAAATGATAAGATTACTTGGCAATGCATTCAAACAACTCTTGAATCATCTCATTTTGAGGAGTTCCTACTTTGAGTTTAACTACCTTTTCTTCCTTTGTTTGGGTTTGTATACCTATAAGATATTGTTCTAAGAAATGTTCTTTAATCTGATGAGCATTTTGGGCTTGACCCAAATTAACTGAAAGAAATGATTTACAATTATCCTTGTTATTACTGGGCAATTCAATTTTTGTTCCATCTCTAAAAAACAAAGTAACTGGGCTATCATTATTGAAACACTTTTCAGATAATGCCTTGATAACTAATGAAAATTTCGCTTCATCTTTCACAAATGCTATCTGATATAAATCTCCAGACAAAAGATCATTCAGTCGAATTTCCGACTTGTTAGTTAATCGAATGACTTCTTTAGAATCATCTGCGCTTTTTCTAATTAACTCCGTACAGAATACCTCATCTCCGCTTTGGGCGTAAGCCCCAAAACACAAAAAAAGACCAAAAACTATGAAAGATATCAACTTCATCCAAATGGTATTAGTAACACATATAAACGCAAGATATAAATTATAATAGCAAACGAACAATAGTTGTTCCTTTTAATTATAAAATGTAAAATATCTTAACAGTTGACTTTAGTAGAATTACACATTTAAAAAAGAAACTATAAGGGAATGAAAGTTATATATTATAAAAAATTATAATTTGTAAACAAATGATTATAAATTTACAGTGAATATATTTACTCATTTTAAACTATAATTATGAAAGCGAAATCTATACTCCCTATACGACTCAGCTTTTCTCTTATTTTACTAACTTTTGCAAGTTTTTCCTTTGCTAATTCTGCTTCTTCTTTCAGTTTGACATGTCCTTATGACATTACAATTGATTGTGCAGCAGATATTTACGACTTATCCATATATGGAAATGCACAGTATAAAGTGAACGGAATCTGGCTAGATGCTGGTTATCCAACTGTAGAATATGATCTTGACCACTGTAATCAAGGTGATATTATTCGTACTTGGACCGTGCAGAATCCATACAACAACCAGTATGTGAGCTGTTCTCAGGTCATAACTGTTGGAGGAGGTTCTTCTTTTACAGAAGCAAATATCACTTGGCCATTGTCAGGCTTAGAAGTGATGGGTTGTAATCCTGATATTTCGCCTAGTGCTTTACCTACGGGATATCAGACTCCTACATGGACTGAAGGACCTTGTTCATTAATAGGAGTTTCATACAGTGATAAGGTATTTTCTATTTCTGGTGCTTGTAAAAAAGTGATTAGAGAATGGGAATTAATTAATTGTTGCGACTTCAACATTTACACTGGTCATGGAATCTTCAACTTTTTTCAAGAAATTGATGTGGTGGCTACTGACACTCCAGAGTTAATTTGCCCTACAGACATTACTGTTCAAACTTATGAATGCGATGGTGCATTTGTAGAAGTTGATCTTATAGAAATAATGGATAGTGAATGCAGTGATATCGTTCAAGTTTCCAATGATTCTCCTTTTGCAAATGGAAATGATGCAGATGCAAGTGGTTTCTACCCTATTGGTACAACAGAGGTGAATTTCCTTGCGAATTTTGGCTGTAGTGAATATCCAGAAGTATGTAAAATCAATATTACAGTAGAAGATGCAACAACACCGACTCCTTATTGCTTTTATGGTTTATCCGTTGCTTTGATGGGAATGGATACTGATGGAGATGGAACGAATGACGAAGGAATGATAGAGGTGTGGGCTAATGATCTTGATGCAGGTTCTTTTGCATCTTGTGATGGTGATGATGAATTAAGCTTCTCATTTTCTTCTGATCCTACCGACAATGTGATAACGTTCACTTGCGATGATGTAGGAAGAAATGATTTACAATTATGGGTTACGGATGAAAATGGAAATCAGAATTTCTGTAATACTTACATACGTGTACAAAACAATGCAGCTCAAATAGAAGACTGCGAAGATAGTGACAATTATTCATCCCTTTCAGGTCATTTATCTTTACATTATGGAGGCCATCCCGGTAATATTACTTTAAAGGCTGTTGGAACTTCTCATGCGGGAATTCCAACTCCTGTTACAACTTATGAAGTGGTGGAGACATACGTTGATTCATTCCAAAATGCCGCTGGTACATGGATATATTTATTAGATATCGATACGGTGTGGAGTGAAACTATTGAAATGATTTATCCACAACAAGAAACGATTCTAGAGAATTTTGGTGATACATACACTTTTGATTACCTAGAACATTATCATGATTATACCATTCATGTGGTAAGTGAAGACCAATCACCTAATAGAGTTAACAAAGGCGATCTTCAGGAATTACAGGCTTATTTAGAAGGTTTCATTGAATTCACTCCTTACCAATTGCAAGCAGCAGATATTAATGAAGATGGTTCCGTGACTATCGAAGACTTTAATTTATTAGAAGATTATTTACAGAATCAAGGAAATGTAGAAATTGACAAAAAATGGCGTTTTTTCGACCAATCAATGGACGTTTCTCATTTTGAGAATGGAGAAGACTGTGAGGAATTTTGTACTGTTTTAGATCTCCAAGAAGATACTTACAAAGTGAATATGATAGGATATCGTTTAGGAGATATTACCGATCTTGAAGTTGAAGAAGTGAGTTTCGAGGCTGAATCAATTGATCCTATTATTAGTGAAGTAAAAGAATTTTCACATCATATTTCGCCAAACCCATTCATTAATGAATTTAATGTAGAACTAAAGGGCGCAAGCATAGGTGATGCTATTTTCATATTGAAAGATCAATCAGGCCATTCTATTATGACACAGGAAATCATTGTAACAGACGAAGTAACTAACATGAATATTAATATTTCGTCACATCTATTTCCAGGTGTTTACTTATATGAGATAAGGACGAGTGATGAAGTTATAACAGGTAAGCTGTTAAAAATGTAAGAAAAATTTATTGACATTAGTAAAAGAGCTGGGCATTTTGTCTAGCTCTTTTTTTTTGCGGGCTCGGGGGCCCAAAGTTTAAAAGCGATAGAGATAAGATGGAACATATTGCTAAACGAATAATCTTTTTTAATCCTCAACAATCTCAACCTAGAAGGGTATTTATCAGCAATTTACTAAAATGCAAAAGGATATAATTTTACCATCAGAAAAGCATTAATGGAATTTCAATAGGCAGAAGATTTTCCCTATGTTATTTAGAATATAATACCAATTTAAGATTAGAATGAGGTAATAGATTTGGAAAGTGAAAAGTCATTTTACAAGGCGGAAATTTATTGCATAACCTTAAATTGGTATAAGACATTAGAATTTTTAGAACTCACTACATTTTTACATTAAGTAAGTTGAGTCTTATTATTGATTCAATGTTTAATACCAATTTAACTCCATAATGTCGCATTTCTTTTTACTTAATCTTTCAA
>CAZSKA010000273.1:0-3883 GCA_964607315.1 uncultured Saprospiraceae bacterium
ATGTAATACAATGAATCTCCTTCAACGTATAAATCATTACTTATATCATTTTTATCAAAGTCTTCTATTTCTATGGATTTGATAACATCTAAATTTTGATCTATTGTAGATAATATCATTGTATTGTTATTGTACGAACTTAATAATAAGATGGAATCATTTACAACATGTAAGTTTGAAAAATTAAAATTTTCCTGTGTTTCATGAGTATATGAAAATATATTTTTTACTTGAAATATAGAATCAAATTGAATAAGGATATTTTTATCTCCAGTTAGACAGGCTATAAAATCATTACCAAAAGACTGAACTGATGCAGTTACATAAGATCTAAAAGGAAATTTTAAAGATAGGCTATCTATAATTTTAGCATAATGATCAAGTGTAAGAATGGAAAGATTGAACGAGGTGTCTTGATTTACTCGTTCATTAAAAATAGTATAAAATGTTGTATCAGAAAGGGCATTTATATTTTCTATATCTGTACTTAATATATTAATATTTTCCTCATGTACTTTATATTCAATTACATTAAATAAAGAGTCAATTTTAAGGATGAAAAGTTTAGAATATGATTCAGTGCCAGTGACAATGTATCCATTGTCGTTTGTTTTTTGAATTGAACGAGGATTTAAGCTAGTATTATTTTCATAGAAATAAGATTGATCTATCTGAGAATACAAAGCACTTTGGGAAGCAAGAAAAAATAGGAAAACTAATGTCAGGTGAAGGAATTTCATATGCAGAATTTATGGTTAGTGCTCTAAAGTTAAATAATTCCTCTTTATGATTTTGTGTGTAAATCAACTAAATGTCTTAATTGACAGTTTTTTTCAACGTTAATATTTATACGAATACAAAGCTCAGAAAACTAAATTACCTTACTTTTGTTCGATTTATAAATAAATACCCGCATTATGCAGTAGAACTTCTATTACACAATGCGGTTTTAATGAACTGGCTTTGGGCCCCCGAGCCCCATTCACTTATGAATAATAAACCGGAATATATAGATATAGACGAGACAGCAAGTTCTCGAAAAGAAGATCATATCTCTCTTGCCTTTGCTAGTCAGCAGGATAAATTGTTAATGGACAAACGATTTTATTACGAACCTATGCTGTCAAAGCATTTGGAAGATGCTGAAATTCTAGCTACTAAATGGGCAGGATACGATCTAAGATTGCCGCTTTGGGTTAGTTCGATGACAGGAGGAACTGAAAAAGCAAAAAAAATTAATTTTAATCTCGCAAGAGCATGTGGAAAATATGGTTTTGGAATGGGATTAGGCTCTTGTCGTTCTTTACTATTTTCAGATGAATATTTTGAGGATTTCAATGTGAAACACCTGATGGAAGATTATCCATTATATGCGAATTTAGGTGTTGCTCAAGTAGAAATTTTAGCCGAAAAAGGAGATTGGGAGCGTATTAGTAATATGGTTGAAAAACTTCGTGCTGATGGTTTAATTATTCACGTTAATCCACTTCAAGAATGGTTGCAGCCCGAAGGAGATCGTTTCAAACATTCACCAATTGATACTATAAAAGAGGCTGTACAAAATTTATCGATGCCAATCATCGTTAAAGAGGTAGGTCAAGGTATGGGACCTGCGAGTTTAGATGCGCTTATGCGTTTGCCGCTCAAAGCAGTAGAATTTGCAGCAAGTGGCGGAACCAATTTTTCTACAATAGAGCTTTTTAGAGCAGATAAAAAGAGGAAGGAATTATTAGAAAATGCAACTAGAGTAGGGCATACAGCTGAAGAAATGGTTCACTTACTTAACCAACTATACGAGAAAAATTCCAATGAATATAGGGTAGAAGATATTATTATATCAGGAGGTGTTAAAGACTTCTTAGATAGTTATTATCTTCGAAAATTATCAACTACAAATGCAGTTTCTGGTCATGCAAGTGGATTTTTGAAGTATGCATTAATTGATGAAGAATCATTAGATAATTATATAGAAACGATGAGTGAAGGACTGCTTATGTCCGAATCTTTCCTACGTATACGCTCTTAATAATAAGATTATGAACAAGCGAATTTCAGGCTTTTCGAAGCTAAATAAGGCAAGAAAAATTAAATGGATTGTGAAGACTTTCTTCAAAGATCCAGAAAACGTGATGAATGAGCTGATGAGTTATTGGCATAGTAATGAAGAAGAACAGAAGATTTTTGACGGTTTTTCTGAGAATACAATCAGTAATTTCATGTTGCCTTATGGTGTCGCACCAAATTTCATGATCAATAATAAAGTCTACGCAGTTCCTATGGTGATAGAAGAAAGTTCTGTAGTGGCTGCAGCAAGTAGCGCTGCAAAATTTTGGGCAGATAGGGGAGGATTCAAAGCTGAGATATTAGGCACGCGTAAGATTGGACAATTACATTTTAAGTGGTCTGGTAACGCACTTAAACTCCGGTCTCGGCTTGATGAAATCAAAGAATTCTTGATGTTGGAAGTTAACGATATCACGAAGAATATGGATAAGCGTGGTGGTGGAGTAAGAGATATAGAATTAATCGATTATACAGCAAAACTAGACGGATACTATCAATTAAGAGTGAGTTTTGAGACTTGCGATAGTATGGGAGCGAATTTTATTAATAGTGTTTTAGAGCAATTTGGACAATCCTTACAGCAGTTTGTGATTAATGATTCTGGATTTATAGGAACGGAAAAAGATTTGGAAATTATCATGGCGATATTATCCAATTTCACACCTCAATGTATGGTGAGAGTTACCGCAGAATGCCCTATTAAAGATTTAGGTAATTTCCCAGGAGGAATGGATGATTCTGCTTTTGCTCATAAGTTTTATGAAGCAGTTCAGATTGCACATATCGATTCTTACAGAGCAACAACACATAACAAAGGAATTTTTAATGGCATCGATGCTGTGGTCCTTGCAACAGGAAATGATTTCCGAGCAATAGAAGCATGTGGACATACTTTTGCAGCTAAAGATGGACAATATACTTCATTAAGTCATTGTAGAGTAGAAGATGGCACGTTCAAATTTTGGATGGATTTACCATTAGCTGTAGGGACAGTAGGTGGTTTGACAAGTCTGCATCCTATTGCTAAGCGGTCTCTTGAGTTGTTAGGAAATCCTTGTGCTGAAGAATTAATGATGATTATTGCTGCTACTGGCTTAGCCCAAAATTTTGCAGCTGTCAGATCTTTGGTTACTACAGGTATACAACAAGGTCATATGAAAATGCACTTGATGAATATTATCAATTCATTGAATGCGACAGCAGAAGAAGAGAAAAAATTAGTTGCTCATTTTGAGAACGAAGCAGTGAGTTTTTCTGCGGTGAGAAATACATTGGATGAGATTCGAACAGCATCTAATTCGAATAACAAGGCAAACTAATTCATGAATCTTAAGGTGGGTAATACAGAAATACCGGGTAGAGGAGATTATGCCATACTAGGTGTATTAAGTTTGATATGGGGAAGTTCCTTTATTCTCATCAAATTAGGTCTGGAATATTTCACTCCAATGCAAGTAGGCGCCTTGAGAATTTTTATTGCTGCAATGGCATTTATTCCCATTACCATAGTTAAAAGAAAGCAGATAGATTGGAAATTATGGCCATATTTTCTGATCGTTGGAATGACGGGAAGTGGACTCCCTAGTTTCCTTTTTCCATTAGCTCAGCAAGAATTATCGTCGAGCATAGCAGGAATATTGAATTCATTAACACCACTATTTACTTTAATTATAGGAGCTTGGATTTTTCATACTAAGATTACTAATGCTAAGATTCTTGGGGTAGTTGTAGGACTTGCAGGCGCGGTCATGTTAATCTTACTTGGAGAAGAATTGGCATTAGATCAGAAATTGTATTATGGATTTTACATCCTATTAGC
>CAZSKA010000274.1:0-3865 GCA_964607315.1 uncultured Saprospiraceae bacterium
AGATTATTTTAATTTAGGTAGATTATTAGATGGAAGAAAATATATTGTAAATGGTGGAAAAGAATTTCTAATCGCAAAAGAAAAAAAGCCGAATCAAGTGATTGATTCGGCTTTTCTATTTACTCCTGAACAAAATTCCCTGTGAGAGCTGCATGGATAAGGTAATACATAATAAACCCATCCTTTTGGTACTCTTACAATGTTTAGCTGACATTGATTATTTAGTGTAACCGATGTGTGTTCGTGTAACTTCATTGCTTTTAGTTTCTCTAGATCAATCATATCATTACTTTTTTAAGGTGAAGTAAATGTGATTGATATCCTTCATCGAATTATTTTCTGCGAAGAATAAAGAGATTTGTTTTCATACTTTGTATTTCTTAAGTATAGGTAGTTTATTGTTTTATTAAACGATGAAAAATAGTTTGCTTACTAGCAAGATCTGTTACTTTTATGAAATAAATGCCAGACGTTAATTTATCTACATTAACTTCTGTTTTTAAATCAGAAACATCATTATGTGTTGCTGTATAAACTTGTTGTCCGAAAACGTTTATCAATTTAATTTCTAAATCTTTTGTGTTAGAGAATTCTAAGTCGATAATAACTTTTTGATTTCCAACTGGATTCGGATACACTCTAAAGCTTGTTAAATTAGGTATATTTTGATTAGAAACAGGTCCAGAAAGTACTTCTTCACATATACTTTCTGTACAATTATCTGCATCAGTGATTGTTACACAATATGTTCCATCATCTAGATTTTCTATATCTTCTGTAGTAGCTCCGTTATCCCATAAAAAAGTATAACCTGCTGTACCGCCACTTACTGTAAGATCAATCATACCGTCTGCAGCTCCTTCCACCGATTCATTTACTACAGTAGTAGTAGCTTCAATAGCAGGAGGTTCACTAACTGAAACTTGTAGTTCTAATTCAGTTCCATCACTACTTGTAACAGTAACTGAATATTCTCCTGCGGGAATATTGGTAAGATCTTGAGTAGTTTCACCATTCGACCACAAATATGTTAATGGTAGTTGACCACCAGATAAAGTTAAATCTATAGCTCCATCTTCTGAACCATTGCAACTTAAGTTAGTTTCAACTGCAGAAGCAGCCATAGGAAGAACTGGAGCTAAAGTGATTTCGAAGTTGTCAAGTATTATACGTGTCTGTTGAGCGTCTTCAATTTCGCCTTCGGATGTCCAAACAGCAAATACTGGGGAAGTGGATGCATAATTATATAAATCATGATTGATATCTTGAACAACTGAATCTAGGAACGTAGTAGCTGTCCAAGTATTAAGAACCTGCCAAGTTTCCATAAAGTCAGTACTCATCATAAACATTACAAGATCATCAGATCCCAATGTACCTATTTCTGAGTTATCGGCAGCTTGAACTATTGATATATCGAAATCCACTTGATAACCTAGACCATTCAAATTAATAGGAGGAGAAACCATCCAATCATTTTCATCGAAAAAACCAGGTATTGACAAATCAACTGCACCTTCTCCGTTATTGTTAGTCCAATTTGATGGACCATCAGCTAATGGTCCAGTTGTCTCATCACCTTCAGCAAATGTGTTCCAGCAAAAAACTGGAAAATCATCGAAAAATTCAGCATATGGTGCATCTACATCACATGGAGTAATGAAATTTATAGGCCCAGTCCATTCTGATAAATCTGTTGAATTATCCATGGCACAATCTGATCGT
Organism: uncultured Saprospiraceae bacterium; assembly: GCA_964607315.1. GTDB lineage: Bacteria > Bacteroidota > Bacteroidia > Chitinophagales > Saprospiraceae > JAHDFB01. Next base: position 1,726 of record CAZSKA010000274.1, read on the forward strand.
ACATATATATCGTACTCAGTGTTTGGAGTTAAGCCTAAAATCACAGCTGGATTACTTATGTCATCATAACCAGTTGTAGGAACTCCTGTATTTTCTGAATTTGCTTCAACAATCTCTAGATCCCAAGATGTTGCAGGTGCTACACCAAACCAGCTAACTATAGCTGATGTAGGTGCTATGTTGTTTATTTCCACATCTGTTACTTCAAGGCAAGTAGGAGGGTTTCTAACAAAGAAATTATCGATGAAAATTTCATAATCTTCAGGGTCATCTACAACACCTTCTGATGCAAAAAATGCAAACTGTACTTCGTTACCTGCTAGATTACTCACATCATGAATTACTTTAACACCAGCAGGATCTATTTCATCCATAGAAGTCCATGACTGAAGGATACTCCATGAAGCACCACTATCAGAACTAACTAAAAATATAAATAGATCATCAGAACCAAGAAATGTTTGATTTGTAGTAAGAAATTCTACAGCTGCAAAATCGAATTCTACTTGAAATTCTTGACCTGCTTCTAAATTAAATGTTGGAGAAATTAACCAATCTATATCGCCTGCATTAAATAAATTAATTCTCATTGACTTGTCACCAGCATTCGCAAATTGATCTCTAACACTCCATGAACTACTGCCAAAATCCGTTGGACCATCTGCAAGTGCACCATTATTTGCTTCTAACCAACAAATAGGAAATCCACCAAAAGGACCAGGTGTATCTGAAAAATTCTCTAAATAAGGCGTCTCAAAAGAAGCACATGTTGTAGTAAATTCAAAAGGCCCAGTCCAAACTGATACATCAGTTGAGTTATCCATTCCACAGTCCGATCTTAGGTAAACTTCATAACTGGTTTCTGGTTTTAAGGGAGTTAAAGTCACTGATGTTTCAGTAATGTCATCATATCCAGCAGTGGGGGAGCCTGTAATCACATCACCTAGCTCAACAAATTCAACATCCCAATTTGTTTCTCCTAATTCCGAAGGTAACCATTCTAAATTCGCATTTATACTTCCTATAGCATTAATTTCTATCGATACAGGTGTAATACATGAAGGAGGAGTCCTTACATGAAAATTGTCAAAGAATATATCATTGCTTTCATCGTCATCAACAGTTCCTTCGTAACCCCAAAAAGCAAAAACTAAATCCATTCCATTATATGCACTTAAATCAAAAACGTAGTTTTCTCCTGTTGGGTCAATATTGTCAGCTTGTGTCCAAGTTTGTAAAGTAACCCACGTCGCACCTGCATCCGGACTTATTAAAAATCTTACTTCATCATCAGAACCTAAATTTGTAGGAAAACTGCTGCTTCCAGTTGTAATAGCAAAATCAAAGTCAACTTGAATTCCAGGACTACTAATACTAATTTCTGGAGAAATTAACCAATCTTCATCATTGTCAGAATTTAGTCTAATACGTATTGCACCAGAATTACCAATGTTGCCAAACCCATCTTCCGACCAAGAACTAAATCCTATATCAGTAGGGCCGCCTTCATCTGGTAAACCTGTGCTTGATTGTTGCCAACAAACAGGTATGTCATCTATTAAGACTGAAAAAGGTTCGAAATAATTAATTGAAAAAGCTGCGCATGAAGTCGTAAAAGAAAATGGACCATCCCAAGAAGAAACATCTGTTGTATTATCCATCCCACAGTCTGTTCTCACATAAACATCATAACTCGTTTCTGCCGAAAGCCCTTGTATTGTAAATGGAAGTGTAGTTACGTCATCATAACCGGCTGAAGCCGTACCTGTTGGTGTTTCTCCCTCAAGAATTACTTCAATATCCCAAGCTGTTCCATCTCCATTTTCAGTCCAACTAACTATAGCTGAGTTAGCACTCAAAGACAGTGCAGAAACATCTGAAGGTGCCGCACATGTTTGTCCATTGGTACTTAAGAAAGAAAAGACTAAAGCAAACAAAAAGTAAAATTTTAATACGTTAGAATACATAAGTAAAATAGTTGTTGTTAAAAAAAATAACAAGGTGATTATAAGATTAAAATAGGACAATCACTTGAAAATAATCCATTTATACATATGTCAAATGTATAGCGATAAATTCTATAAAAAAAATGTATTTATTTAAATTTTATTTAAGTCTTAGTGTTTAAATTTTAAATTAT
>CAZSKA010000275.1:0-3818 GCA_964607315.1 uncultured Saprospiraceae bacterium
ACTCTGAATTGTTCAGCAGTCATAAAAACGGGATCAAACTGGACAAAACTTCTCGTTTCATTACATTGGTCTGTAAGACAAGAAGTAAGAAATAAAGAACTTGCAAAAAAGAAAAGGATAACTATTTTTATTGATTTCATTATATAAATATTAATTCTAAATTTTTTAATTAAAGTAAGTAAATATCAGCTGATTCATTAATGATTTCATTACTCATAATTTGTAAGACGAGTGATTTTCAAAAAGGGTTGGAGAAATAGTGATTTTATTTTTGAACAATAATATCCATTTTGATTTTATACATTTGTATAAACAACTAATTTTAAAAATTATGGCTAAGAAAGTATATATTATATCAGCAGTGAGAACACCCCAAGGAAGTTTTGGAGGTATGTTCTTGAATTTTTCGGCAACTGATTTAGGAAAGTTTGCAATAAAAGGTGCACTAGAAAAGGCGAATGTAAAACCAGAGTCTGTTGATGAAGTTTTCATGGGTAATGTATGTCAAGCTTTCTTAGGTCAAGCTCCGGCTAAGCAAGCAGCTTTAGGTGCTGGCATAGGAGATAATGTGCCTTGTACTACAGTAAATAAAGTGTGTTCTTCAGGAATGAAATCTGCGATGTTTGCTGCACAAGCAATTGCACTTGGTCAAGCTGATGTAGTAGTTGCTGGAGGTATGGAGTCCATGTCGAATATTCCTTTTTACCTACCAAATATGCGATGGGGGAAAAAATACGGTAGAGCGGATGTAGTTGATGGACTAGAATTTGATGGTCTTAGAGATGCTTATTCTCATGATGCTATGGGAAATAGTGCTGATGCTACTGCTACAAAATATAAGATATCAAGAGAAGAGCAAGATGCATATGCAATCAATTCATATAAACTTGCTGCTGAAAATACGGATAACAAGAATTTCTTGGATGAGATTATTCCTGTTTCTATACCTCAACGCAAAAAAGATCCAATTCTTGTTTCTGCAGACGAGGAGTACAAGAAGGTGATCTTTGAAAAAATCCCTAACCTTAGACCTGCTTTTAATAAAGATGGTACAGCTACTGCTGCTAATTCATCTACTTTGAATGATGGGGCTTCTGCGTTAATTTTAGCGAGCGAAGAAGCTGTTGGAAAATATGGCTTACGCCCAATAGCGGAGGTTTTATCCTATGCCGATGCATCGATGGCGCCTGAATGGTTTACAACTGCTCCAACTTTAGCAGCTCCCAAAGCTTTAAAATTGGCTGGTCTTGTAACAAATGAGATTGATTACTGGGAGGTAAATGAAGCATTTGCTGTTGTTCCTTTAGCATTTAATAAAGAACTTGGTTTAGATGCAAGTAAAGTAAATCAATTTGGTGGAGGTGTTTCTATTGGTCATCCTCTCGGTTCTAGTGGATCTAGAATTATTACTACTCTTGTTAATGTCCTTGATAAAAAAGAAGGAGAGATTGGTTGTGCTACTCTTTGTAATGGAGGTGGAGGAGCTTCTGCATTTGTAATTAAAAAATTATAAATTAATCTTTTTTATTATACATTCGTATCGTTTTGGATTGATTTTTGTTAAAAATTAATTAATTTAGTTTTATTAATAACAAAAACGAATGCCCTTTTCGTCAAATTAATATACTAATTGTATAACAATTTGTCGAACTTAAAAAAGATCAAGATGAGGTTATTTTTCATTATAGTTACTCTTTTCGCTTTTGGAAATATGGATGGTCAAATCTCTAGAGGAGATCTTGAGAAGATGACAAGTAAAGGCTCTACATTACTAGATAATGGAAGACTAGAAGATGCAATTCAAATTTTCAATGAAATTCTAACTAAAGACCCTACTGAAGGAAATGCATTATTATTAAGAGCTAGGACAAAGTATGAACTTGGTGCTTTTAAAGGTGCAAAGAAAGATTGCTTCGCTTATTTGGATGTCTACGGCATAGATGCAGAAGTAGCAGGTCTTTTAGGGAAAATAGAAAAAACATTAGAAAATTATAAACAAGGTTTAGCTTATCTGAAAACAGCTTTACTTTTTGATCCTATTGGTGAAGAATACTTATTGGATCGAGCGAGTTTATTTTATGACTTAGGACTGGACGATCAGGCTTGTGAAGATTGGTATATAGCAAAAGATAATGGATCTGAAATAGCTGAACGTGCCTTTAAATCAAAATGTAAAAGTTACAAACCAAAGGTAGAAGCTCCTCCTGTACAGGAAATCCCTCTGGAAGAGGATACTGTAAAAGAGCAAGATGAAGACTACACTTCTAACGAAGACACTAGTGAAGAAGATGAAGAGCCTCGCACGTCTAATAATTCTGATGAATCAGAGGAAGATTATACTTCGAATTCTGGTAATGATGATAAAGAGACAGATGAAGAAGATTACACTCAGAATGATACAAATGATGAGTCCAATGATAATGATGAAGAGCCAGTTGATGAAGAGCCAGTTGATGAAGAAGAGGAGGAAGTAGAAGAATCTTATCCTTTGGATGATTCTGTAGAAGAAATATATATAGATGAGGAATTGACTATTATCCTTGCTGAGGGTATAGGAAGTAGAAAATTATTAGAGAAACCTGATATTTTTATCCTTAATGATAAGAGTGGAGATGTAGTTGTTAATGTCTGTATTGATAGATTAGGTAGAGTTGTGAACCCCACTTTGAATGAAAATGCTAGTACAATTCAAGTCCCTTCTCTGATTTCTTTAGCTCTACGTGAAAGTAGTAACTTCCGATTCGCAAGGTCATCCAGAAAAAGCCATTGCGGAACTATTACCTATAGAATAAAAGGTACGGAATAGTTTGAAAGCAATACGTGGCACACTTCGTCTTATAGCAGTTATCGTTATTTTGGTAGTTATGTACAGCGCGTACCTTATCAAAATTATTTTTGTGAAACATACCCTTGAGTCTGGTTTTAAGTTACGACGAAACTTTGTTTGCCGCACTATTCGCATTTTAGGCATTCAAGTAGAGACTTTGGGGACACCCAAAAAAGAAAAACCCGCCTTATATGTAATTAATCACCGCTCTTTAGTAGATCCAGTTATCATATCTGCTTATATTGATGCTTTTTTCGTATCAAAAGCTGAAGTTTCATCTTATCCTGTTCTCGGTGCTGGTGCTCAAAAAACTGGTGTAATTTTCGTTAAACGCGATTCACAGTCAAGCCGATCAGCAACCCTTGATGCTATCAAAGAAACCTTCCTTAGAAAAGAAAATATTGGCATTTTTCCTGAAGGAACAACCAATCTTTATAGACTAACCAAGCAATATAGGCTAGGTAGTATAAAATTGGCAGCTGAAATGAATATTCCCATTATTCCAGTTGTTTTAGAGTATAGAGATCATAAGGATCTTTGGAATATGAATAATATGTTCGCGCAGTTTATTAAACAATTCGGACCTAGAAAAACTTATACAAAACTCCTAATAGGGGAAGAGATTACAGGTGGAAGTGGAATAGAAATTCTTCAAAAAGTCCAATCTTTCACTGATCAAACCTTACATGAAATGCATGAAAATTGGTCAACAATGAACTTTGAAGGTGAACGTGAGCCTCTAGCTGTGGAGAATTGAATTTACATATTATACATTGTGCTCTATTAAATTGATGCAATCTTTCTTCGTAATTCCCTAGTTTTTTCCCTAAAAAACCTTGCTGGAATAACGATATGTCTGCTTTTTTTAAACCTGCATCAGGCGGGTTAAATCAAGCTTAAGAAATTAATATCCGAAATATTTTCCGCCATTGTATAAAGTAATACCAATTTAACTCCATAATGTCGCATTTCTTTTTACTTAATCTTTCAA
>CAZSKA010000276.1:0-3742 GCA_964607315.1 uncultured Saprospiraceae bacterium
ACGGAGTATTGACATGGGGGAATAAAGCATTAGAAAATGCAGGAAGTATATCAAAGGTACTTATTGACCCAAATGATGATAATATAATATTCGCTTCCACTATGGGAGCATTATTTGAGAATGATGACAATAGAGGAATGTATAGATCTTTGGACAATGGTGATAGCTGGGAGAAAGTCCTATTCGTAAGTGATTCTACAGGTATTATCGATATGGTTATTCATCCATCCAATGGTGATATAATATACGCGGCTGCATGGGAGAGAATAAGAAGGCCACAGTTTCGAGTATATGGAGGTGCTACTTCAGGAATTTATCGGTCTGAAGATGGAGGTGATACATGGGAAGAACTTACAACGGGTTTACCCATTTTTCCAAATCAAAAAGGTAGAATTAGTATAGCGATTTCTCCATCTAATCCTGATGTGTTATACGCCAGATATGCAAATGCTGGAGGTAGTATTCAAGGCGTTTTTAGAACCAATAATGGAGGTGATTCATGGTTTGAGGTAAACTCTTCACAACTACAAAATGTGGGATTTCATTGGTGGTTTAGGGGACTTTTTATAGATCCACAAGACGAAGATATATTGTATAATGTAGATTTTATAGTTCAGAAATCTGTTAACGGTGGTAATAGTTGGTTTACTGCTTTTCCCAATGTTCATGTTGATCAGCACGCTTTGGCATTTAATACTCAAAATAACAATGAAGTATTATTAGGAAATGATGGTGGTGTTTATAAAAGTAATGACAATGGAACATCTTCTACAAAATTCCAAAATTTGCCAATAACCCAGTTTTATAGATTTCACGTTGATCCTCAAAATCCCAATAAAATTTATGGAGGTTCTCAAGATAATAGTACAATGAGGACTACCACAGGAAGTACAGATGATTGGAGTATAATCTTTGGAGGAGATGGTTTTCAAACCTTAGTCGACCCCAATAATACAAATACAATATTTGCATTGTCGCAAAGAGGATTTTTGGGGAAATCAATAGATAATGGTTTAACCTTTAATGCTGTTATTAATGGCATAGAGCCAAGTGATCGAAATAACTGGGATACGCCTATTGTATTTGCCCCTGATGATTCGCAGACTCTTTATTATGGAACAAATAGATTATGGAGAACAACAAATGGAACTGCTACATGGGAGGTAGCTAGTCCCGATTTGACGAATGGTTCCGGAGGTGGGAATTTGAGTTTTGGGACAATAACTACGATTGATGTTTCTTCTTTAAATAGTGAGATTATCGCTGTAGGAACAGATGATTCTAATATATTGGTAACAGAAAATGGAGGAGCTATATGGAATAATATTTCAGATAATTTACCTAATTATTGGACTACAAAAGTTTTGCTAGATAGATTTGACGATCAAACCATTTATGCTACTTTCTCAGGTTATAGATATGCTGCTGAAGGATCACATGTTTTTAGGAGCACAAACTTAGGTGGGACTTGGGAAGATATAGGTATAGGTCTGCCGAGTATTCCAGTAAATGACATAGTGAAAGATGGAAATGGAACTCTATACGTAGCAACAGATATAGGTGTGTTTTTTAGTGAAGATGAAGGTGGGATTTGGGAACCCCTTGGCAGTAACTTACCGAATGTTGTTGTAACAGATCTTCATATCGATGAACAAAGCGATTTACTCTATGCTGCAACCTATGGAAGATCATCGTACAAAATTGATATTCAACAAGATGTGAGTTCGACAGAAGATAATCAACTTGCTGCAGAAATAGAAGTTTTTCCTAATCCTACAAGTACAGATGTTCAAATAAAAGTACCAATGCCATATGTTTTAGAAGAAGTAAATCTATACGACACAAATGGTAGATTATGTAAAGTTAATAAAGACATAGGAAATCAAATTTCTATGGATGTTAGTGGACTTGTAAGTGGAGTTTATTATCTAAAGATTCTAGTCAATGATAGAGTCCTTGTTAAAAGTATAGTTGTAAATTAAAACGGAATCTCAATGAAGACTAAGTTCAGCGAAATATGTCCTGTTCTACCTAGTCAAAATATAGAAAGAGACGTGGAATGGTATAGAGAAAAAGTAGGATTTTCCGTTTTACATAAAGATGATATGTACGCCGTTTTGAGGCGAGAAAATTTGTGTATTCATCTGCAATGGCATGCTGATACAGATGATGATCCGTTGCTAGGAGGCTCAGTAATTAGAATAATTGTTGATGATATTAAACCTATTTTCGATGAATTGATACAGAGAGGAACTGTTGAAAGAAATAAATTGAGTCTGAAAACTCCGTGGAATACAAATGAATTTGGATTTTATGATCTGAATAAAAATGCTATATTTATTGTAGAAGATCTGTGATTTTTAAGAGTAGTTTGATTCAGTTAAAACATTAAAAAAACAATATAATAATGGATAAAGCACTTCAAACAATGATAAATAATATGCCTGAAAAAACAGGTAAATCATTAGAAGAGTGGAAGAGTATATTGAAGCAAAAAGCATTTGCTAAACATTCTGAAGGAGTAAAATTCTTGAAATCTGAACATGGAGTAACTCATGGCTTTGCAAATACTATTGTTACCCTTTCTAAAGAAGAAAATAATACAGGAGAAAATCTTGTAGATGCGCAGTATAAAGGCAAAGAAATTCTTCTTCCTATTTATAATGAATTAATCAATTATGTGAGTAGCCTTGGTAATGATGTGACTATTACACCTAAGAAGACAAGCGTAAGTGTCATAAGAAAAAAACAATTTGTTTTAATTAAACCTGCAACTAAAACAAGAATTGATCTTGGATTTAAATTAAAAGATAAACCTGTTACGGAAAGACTTGAGAATTCTGGGCCTTTCGGTACTATGTGTACACATAGAGTTCGTCTAAGTAATGAAAATGAAGTTGACTCGGAATTAAAAGAATGGATTAAAGAAGCCTATGATAGATCGATTTAATAAATGGATTTAAAGTTTGTAATTTTTACAAAACATCATTTTCCTGAATACCTTTCATGGTTCAAAGATCCAGAGCTTAATAAGCACCTTGGACCTATGCAAGAAAATGATGAATGGTTGACTTTTGTTTTAGATCAGCAACTAGGATTGACAGAGACTAAAGGTCAGACCTACAGCGTATTTCATGAAGATAAGTTAGTAGGCGTTATAGGAATTGATTTTCCAGATATTAATACTGATGCTTTTGTTATTTCCTCTCTCGCGGTTCGTCCAGTGTATAGGGGAACAGGAATAGGCAAAGCTATCTTGAAAAAAATAACTGAAATTTTACCTTATACTGCAGAACACTTTTTGATAACTTATGTGAGTGATGATAATGGAAAAGCATTAGAATTTTTCTTGAAAAATGGATGGTCTTGTATATCAAAACCACCTGAAAACAACAATATGTTTCTCTTGAAAAAACAATGATTTATACCATTTGAAATTAAGAATGTGGGTAATACGAATTTAGCTCAAAAATGCCACATATATTTTTATTGAATTTCTCTTTCTCTTCTCCAAAAAGCATCGACAAAACTAAGGTTATGCCTACTTTTTTGGTTCGACAAATAAAAATTAAATAACAAAATCGAAAGTGGTATTTTCAACCTGGAATAGCCTTAGATGCTTCGATATTTTCTAAGGAAGAAATCACGTATTTTAAGAAGAATTTATCCGACAATTCAGATTTTAAATGGTATTATACCAATTTAATTTCAAAATGTCGTATAAAATTTTGATACTTAATTT
>CAZSKA010000277.1:0-3735 GCA_964607315.1 uncultured Saprospiraceae bacterium
AAATAGTATTTATTATACATTATTTGAAGCTGGTTTGAGTTTATTTTTAATAAAAATGAAAATTCTTAATTTTATCATGTTAAAAACAAGTAATTAATTCTTAAAAACAAAGCTCTATTTTGATGAATTCAAGGAAAAAAATTGTTGTTTTGACTGGGGCTGGAATTAGCGCAGAAAGTGGTATTTCTACATTCAGAGGGTCTGATGGTCTATGGGAAGGGCACGATATTATGGAAGTAGCAAGTCCTGAAGGTTGGATTAAGAACAAAAAGTTAGTTTTAGATTTTTATAATTTAAGGAGAAGACAATTAAAAGAAGTTGAGCCTAATGCAGCTCATATTTCGTTGGTCGATTTGGAGGCGAAATTTGATTTGCACATTATTACTCAGAATGTTGATGATTTGCATGAGCGGGCTGGAGCCCAAAATGTTTTGCATTTACATGGTGAGTTAAGGAAAATTCGGAGTACTATTAATGCGCAGGATGTTAAAATATGGGAAGATGATCTGAATTTAGGTGATTTATGTGCATTAGGAAGTCAATATAGACCTCATATTGTTTGGTTTGGTGAAGCTGTTCCTATGATTGAAAAAGCCATATCCATAATATCCGATGCTGAGATAGTCATAATTATAGGGACTAGTATGCAAGTGTATCCTGCTGCATCATTAATAGCTTATGCTCCTTTACTTAGTAAAACTTTTTACATCGATCCTTCACCTACTATGAATTACGAATTAGATTCAAGAGAAATTCAAATTATACAGCGTACCGCTGTAAGTGGAGTTCCTAATTTAGTTAAGGAATTGATAGATAGATATTGATTCTAAATTGATGTACATTAAAAAAGGTAGACTTCAGATTTGAAGCCTACCTTATGGATTTGAGCTAAAGATTTATTTTAATTAACCACTACACATAATACATCCTTCCTCCATTGTACAAGTCTGTCCTTCCTGTACTTCAATGGCTGACATTTTTTGTGGAGTAGCAGTAGTATTTACTCCTTGTGGTGGATTTGGTATAGCAGCTACGTTACTTTTAGAATCATTAAACTTAGTTTGATGTTCAGACTTCAGCGTAAATTTAATAGGATCAACAGCAGCTTTTGAGCGTAGATAATACATCCCTGTTTTCAATCCTTTCTTCCATGCATAAAAATGCATTGATGATAGTTTACCAAAATCTGGATTTTCAACAAATAAGTTTAGGGATTGTGATTGACATATAAATGCACCTCTATCAGCTGCCTGATCGATAATAGTCTTCATACTTAATTCCCAAACTGTTTTGTAAAGTGCTTTAAGATCATCTGGAATTGGTAAGTCTTGCACACTTCCATTTGCTGCCATCAGAGCTTGTCTCATATCATCATTCCAAAGTCCTAGATTTATAAGATCTTTTAGTAAGTGTCGATTTACAACAATATATTCTCCAGATAATGTTCTTCTAGAGTAAATATTACTTGTATATGGCTCAAAACACTCGTTGTTTCCTAATATCTGCGACGTAGAAGCAGTTGGCATAGGTGCTAATAATAGAGAATTTCTGATTCCAGTTTTCTTAACTTTCTTTTTAAGGCTATTCCAATCCCATCTATCACTTGGTTCAACATTCCACATGTCGAATTGAAGTATTCCTTCACTAGCAGGAGAACCTTTGAAAGTTTGGTAAGCTCCTTCTTCTTCTGCTAATTTTGCAGATTCAGTCACAGCTCCAAAATATATTGTTTCAAATATGTCTTTGTTAAGTTGTTTTGCTTCTTCTGAATCAAAAGCATGTCTCAATAACATGAACGCATCTGCTAAGCCTTGCACACCTATTCCTATAGGTCTATGTCTCATATTTGAGTTTCTTGCTTCTGGAACTGGGTAATAATTGATGTCAATTACCTTATTTAGGTTCCTTGTCACTATTCTAGTTACTTCAAATAGTTTTTGATGATCAAATTCACCATTTATGACAAATTTAGGCAACGATAGACTAGCTAGATTACAAACAGCTACTTCATCAGGAGATGTATACTCCATAATTTCTGTACATAAGTTACTTGATCTTATTGTACCTAAATTCTTTTGGTTTGATTTTTCATTTGCAGCATCCTTATATAGTATGTAAGGAGTACCTGTTTCTATTTGCGCTTCTAAAATTGCAAACCAAAGTTCTTGAGCTTTTACATTTTTTCTAGCTTTTCCTTCTTGCTCATACTTGATATAGGCTTTCTCAAATTCCTCTCCATAAAGATCATAAAGACCATCAGCCTCATTAGGATCAAAAAGTGACCAATTTCCACCTTCCTGTACTCTCTTCATAAATAAATCAGGAATCCACAAAGCATAGAATAAATCACGTGCTCTCATTTCCTCTTTACCATGGTTTTTTCTTAAGTCAAGAAATTCAAAAACATCAGCATGCCAAGGTTCTAAATAGATTGCAAATGCTCCTTTTCTCTTCCCTCCACCTTGGTCAACATATCTAGCTGTATCATTAAATACTCTCAGCATAGGAACTATTCCATTAGAAGTTCCGCCTGTTCCTTTTATATATGAACCTGTAGCTCTAATATTGTGAATACTTAATCCAATTCCACCTGCTGATTGAGAGATTTTCGCACATCTACTTAATGTTTCAAAAATTCCACTGATACTGTCATCAGTCATAGATAATAGAAAGCACGAGCTTAATTGTGGTTTTGGTGTAGCTGCATTGAATAATGTTGGAGTGGCATGAATAAACCACTTTTCACTCATTAAGTTATATGTTTCAATTGCAGAATCCACATCTTCACCATGAATTCCAACAGCTGCACGCATTAATAGATGCTGAGGTCTTTCTACTACTTTTCCATCCATTCTTAAAAGATAGGATCTTTCCAAAGTCTTAAACCCAAAGAAATCAAATGTAAAATCTCTGTCGTATATAATTGCACTGTCTAATTTGTCGCTATTCTCTTTAATTACTTTAATAGCACTTTCACTAATTAGACCAGCTTTTTCGCCTGTTTTCGGATCTACATAATGAAATAAAGCTTCCATAGTTTGACTGAAAGATTTATTCGTACTCTTATGTAAATTTGATACTGCTATTCTTGCAGCTAATAAAGCATATTCTGGGTGATTCGTAGCCATTGTTGCAGCTGTCTCAGCTGCGAGGTTATCAAGTTCAGATGTAGTTACACCATCAAAAAGACCTTGTATTACTTTTTTAGCAATTTCTATAGGATCTATGTATAGACTGTCAAGTCCATAGCACATTTTTTTAATCCTAGCAGTTATTTTGTCAAAGGAAACATCTTCTCTTTTACCTGTTCTTTTAATTACCTGCATAATGGAGAGTTGTAAGTTTATATGTAAAGGTTATAATCGTATTGTTAAAAAGGGTGTCTTAAAAATCAGCATCCATAGTAAAGACTTGCTTGTCTTTATCTACTCCTACTCCTGATTTTCTATAATCCCCTACTCTTTTCTCAAAGAAATTAGTCTTACCTTGAATAGAGATTAAATCCATCCAATCAAATGGATTATCTGTATTGTATGCCTTAGGTTCGCCTAATTGTACTAATAGTCTATCCGCAACAAATTCTATATATTGACACATTAATTCTGCATTCATTCCTATTAAACTCACCGGAAGTGCATCACTAACGAATTCTTTTTCTATTTCAACTGCATCCTTGATTATTTTAGTTACAACACCATCATCTAATTTCTGCTCTATATGGTTATTATATAATAA
>CAZSKA010000278.1:0-3676 GCA_964607315.1 uncultured Saprospiraceae bacterium
ATTCTGGATGATTTCTAGTATTCTCAATAAAAAATTTACTAGTTTTTTCACCACCTACTACTACCCCCGCTAAATAAATTCCCTTGACAGAACTTTCTAATTGTTCATTTACGTAAGGTGTACTATCTTCATTAATTTTCAAGCCCATAGAATTAAGCCATTCCAAATCAGGAATATATCCAGTCATAGCAAGTACAAAATCATTCTTAATTCTTTGAAGCCCGTTTGGTGTTTTAAACTCTATTTCATTCTCAAAAATTTCCGTTACTTCACTATTGAAGTAGGCTTTAATAGAACCTTCTTTTATTCTGTTCTGAATGTTTGGCAAGATCCAGTATTTCACTCGTTCATATAATTCTGCAGATCTAACTATCATAGTAACATTTGCACCTTTCTGTAGACATTCTAATGCTACGTCGCAGGCTGAATTCGCAGCACCTATGACAACTATGTCTTTTTTTAAATACAAGTGTACATCATCATAATAATGTTTGACCTTAGGAAGGTTTTCGCCTGGAATATTCAGCATTCTTGGTTTATCATAAAATCCAGTACTTATGATGATGTTTTTTGCATGATAGGTTTCATCATCTGTATGTACTTCAAAAGAACCTTTCATTCCTGACACTGTATTAACCTTTGTGTCGAATTTGATATTCAAGTCAAAGGACTCCATAATTCGTCTATAATATTCCAGTGCCTCTCGCCGCGTCGGTTTATCATTATGCGAAATGAAAGGAATTTCTCCAATTTCTAGTTTTTTGGAAGTGGAAAAGAATATCATGTTTACTGGGAAATTATAAATAGAGTTTACAAGTACACCTTTTTCTAAAATGAGATAGGTTAAGCCTGCCTTTGAACAATAAATGCCGCTATTTATTCCCGTAGGTCCTCCGCCAACAATGATAACATCATATTTCATCACTAAACTTCTTTTCGAAAGGCAAAAGTAAGTATTTTCATCAGAGTTTATCAAGTTAGACTATCGTTCTCTGTCATAAACTAGCATAAATAGAATCCAACACACATGATCACTTTATAAAATTCATAAATACTAGACACTTCCTTTCAAAATAATTATTAATTTAGTTCAAAAATAAATACATGATAGATTTAAGTACCATTTCCACAAAACCTCCAAAAGATTTTGATAAGAAAAAGACTAGGAAGGAGTTAAAAGATATTGCAAAAGAAATAGGAGAGTTAGTTGAAGTGATGACTGCTGAAAAAAAACATAGTCTTTTAGTGGTAATGCAAGGAATGGACTCTAGTGGCAAGGATGGGTCTACTAGAGAAGTTTTCAAATATTGTTCGCCATCTATGGTCAGTGCTGTTGGGTTTGGAAAACCTTCCGATGAAGAATTCGCACATGATTTTTTATGGAGAATTCATAAACATGCACCAGAGAAAGGTAAAGTCCAAGTGTTTATTAGATCGCATTATGAAGATATTTTGGTACAGCGCGTTCATAAATGGATAGATGAAGACAGAGTCACCGCTCGTATCAATGCGATCAATGCATGGGAGAACTTGCTAGTAAAAGATAACAATACAACTATTTTGAAATTTTACTTGCATCTTTCACATGAAAGACAAGGAGAAAAGTTACAAGAAAGAATAGACGATCCTTCTAAAAACTGGAAACACAATCCTGGTGATTGGGAAGAGAGAAAACTGTGGGATAAATATAGAGAATGCTATGAAGATGCAATAAACAGAAGTGAAATTCCATGGATTATAACTCCGGTTGATAATAGAACATATAGAAATTACTTTATTGCAAGTAAAGTTTTAGAAACCCTTAGAGGTTTAAATATGAAAAAACCAACACTGGATCAGAATGCTGACTAAAGTAAGAGTTGATAAGTGGTTGTGGAGTGTAAGGATTTTCAAATCGAGATCATTAGCAACTAGGATGTGTAAGAATGGAAGGATAGAGTTGAATGGAAAAAAGCTTAAGCCTTCCGCATTAATATCAATTGATGATGCTCTATTGGTACATAAAGAAGGTTTTAGGCTCACCATTAAAGTGGTAAAACTCTTGGAAAAAAGGGTAGGAGCCCCCATAGCAGTGACATGTTATGAGAATCAAACGCCATTAGAAGAATTGAATAAATATAAAAACTGGTTTATAGGAAAAGGAAAGGCTGAAATTCGAGAGAAAGGAACTGGACGTCCAACTAAAAGAGAACGTAGAGAAATTGATGAATTCAAAGAGGAATATCTTTTTGAAAATCTATGGTCTGAAGAAGATGAAGATTGAGCACCATTCAATCAAATGAAATTATTTTATCATCTTTTTACGCTTCACCATATAAGATTGGAGAACTGGAATAAATCCCTTACGAATATCAGCTTCCACAAGATCAATCTTGTATTGTAGACATTTAGTTCGAATCTCTTTTTTGTAAGCTTCCATTTTTTCGGTGTAGAATTCCTTCACCTCATGTGCTTGTAACCTTATGTTTTCTCCACTTTCTAAATCTATAAATTGGTAAGGTCTATTTTCGAACTCAAATTCCTGTTCTAATTTATGATCTGTTGTATGGAATAATATAACCTCATGTTTATTGTATTTTAGATGTTGAAGAGCTGAAAACAATGCTTCACTTTTTTCTGGATCATCTAACATGTCACTGAAAATAACAATAAGGCTTCTTCTATGTACTCTATCTGCAACTTGGTGCAATGTGTCTATTAAGTTCGTCTTTTTTTCAGGTGTTGTATCATGAATAAGTTGATCCAGGTATTGTAGAAGTAATCTATAGTGAGAAGTACTAGATTTCTCCCTTGTCAAAACCTTTATGTCTTTATCGAATAAGGTCAGACCAAATGCATCTCTCTGTTTTTTTAGTAAATTCATTAGAGAAGCAGCAGCTAAAGCTGAAAACTGAAGTTTATTTATAGGTTGACTTTTATCATCTTTCGGAAAATACATAGAAGACGAAGAATCAATTACAATATGACATCGTAAATTAGTTTCTTCTTCAAACCTCTTTGTAAACAATTTATCTGTCCTCGCATAAACCTTCCAGTCTATGTTTTTTGTCGTATCTCCAGGATTATAAATTCTATGCTCAGCAAATTCAACAGAGAAACCATGAAAAGGCGATTTATGCAATCCAATAATAAACCCCTCTACTACTTGCTTTGCAAATAGCTCCATATTCTCTATTGATTTTAAATCGAAATTTTCAAAATAACTCATTCCATTCATTTTGAGCAATAGCCCTTTCCCTAAAACTTCAAGTATATAAAAAAAGGCTCTCAGAATCTAATCTGAAAGCCTGTTTTTTTATTTCGGAAAGATTACTTGTGAGCTTCTATCTTCTCTACTAATCTTGCTTTTGAAATTGTTCCAACATGCTTGTCAACAATTTCTCCTCCTTTTATTAATAAAATAGTAGGAATTGATCTTACTTGATATTTCATAGAAACATCACTATTATGATCAACATTTACTTTTCCAATGTTTACAGAACCTTCGTAATCATTAGCCACCTCTTCTATAATAGGTGTAATCATTCTACAAGGTCCGCACCATTCTGCCCAAAAATCCACTACTGATAATTTATCACTGTCAAGAACAGTTTCTTGGAAATTCGCGTCAGTTAATTCTAAAGCCATTTTATATACTTTTATTTAATTATATTAATTTGTTCTATTATTTTAACAC
>CAZSKA010000279.1:0-3647 GCA_964607315.1 uncultured Saprospiraceae bacterium
ATTGACAATCGCTGCGTTCATCCCAAATATTATAGAATTCTTTTCTCTTCTATATGTTTGCAATGTTTTTACAACTTTCTGATGAAATTCACCAGTATCTTGATGAATATCGATTACTGAACATCTTTTACAAGGTTTCACCATCTTAAATGAAGCATCAGAAATAGTAAATTTTTCTAATTTATCTTCATCAAAAGCTGCACAATCTTCTACTATGATATTCGCTCTAAATTGTCTATAATCAATTTCTTCATTCATCCTTTCTGACAGATCCTGAACAGATTCTTTTGATAAAACCAAAAATGGATAACCATCGGCATAAGCCATTCCTATCTTTTTTCCATTAACCCATCTATGCCGGTTTCCAAAATTCGATTGTTTAACAAGTTTTACCTCATCATTTAAGTAATTTGAAAACCAATCGTTAATATTTTTATCAAAGGCTAGCGATTCTACTCTAGATTTCCACACAGAAGCAATAATTACATCCGAGTGTATTGTCGAGTTGATGTTGATCTCCAGAGCATTAAGCTTATCTGCTTTAGAACTTACTTTTAATAAATTTCCATTTAAAGTAGTAGCCAATGTTGCTAATCTTGGATGAGTTCGTTGACTTATAAATGTATTATTCTTATCGACAAGCATTAGTCTTCTATCATTCTCTAATCCACTTTCATCTGCAAAAGCAAAATCTACTTCACATCCTCCTAAACCCTTAATAGGATATACCCAAATAGCAGAAACTTTCATATTACTTTCTTAATAATTTCGCAAATTCCCATAATACAATTCCTGAGCATACAGATACATTAAATGAATGCTTGGTTCCAAATTGTGGTATTTCTATACAATAATCGCTCTTTTGAATAAAGGCGTCACTTACTCCATTTACCTCATTTCCTAAGATCAAAGCTACTTTATCTTTAATATGGAGTGTTTCTATATCATGTAAAGTTTTAGAATGAGTTGTTTGCTCTATACTTATTAATGTTGTGTCCTTTAATGCTTCTGTAACTTCATTAATGCTTTCGTAATATTCCCATTCTACTGATTCAGTAGCACCTATTGCAGATTTGAAAATTTCTTTATGGGGCGGTCTTGCTGTTATACCACATAAGATTACCTTTTCTATAGCTAAACAATCACTTGTTCTAAAAACACTACCAACATTCAATGCTGACCTAATGTTGTCTAAAATTACAATGATAGGTACTTTCGGAATGAGCTTGTATTCTTCTACCTCTAGACGACCTAATTCATCTAATTTTAATTTACGAGACTCCATTAATTAAGTTGCATTTTCAAATCTTTAATGATTTCTTTTCTTGTGATAGCGGCTTTGATAAAGTGAATAAAAATAGGATGAGGGTTTTCTACTGTACTCTTTAACTCTGGATGAAATTGAACACCTATAAAAAATGGATGATCTTCTAATTCCACAATTTCCACAAGATCAAATTTTGAGTTAATTCCACTTGCTATTAAACCTGATTTCTTCAACTGATCAAGAAATGCATTATTTACTTCGTATCTATGTCTATGTCTTTCAGTTATCTCAGTATTTCCATAAATCTTGTGTGCTAAACTTCCTTTATTAATTTTGCACTTATAGGTTCCTAATCTCATAGTCCCACCTTTTTCAGTGATAGATTTCTGCTCTTCCATAAGATCTATAACTTTAGATTCAGCCGAACCTTTATATTCTGCTGACCATGCATCTGGAACCTTAGCTACATTTTGGGCAAATTCTACAACCGCACATTGTAAACCAAGACATATCCCAAAGAACGGAATTTTATTTTCTCTAATATATCTAATCGCCTTCAATTTCCCTAGTATGCCTCTTTCTCCAAATCCAGGCGCTATTAAAACACCATCTAAATCTTTCAATGAACTTTCAATAACTTGATAATCTGCTTCTAGCTTTTCAGAATGGATAGGTACTATTGTTACTTTGGTTTCATTAGTGGCACCTGCATGAATAAACGATTCGTAAATCGATTTATAAGCATCTGGTAATTCGTTGTATTTTCCAACCAAACCAATTCGAACTTCATGAATGGGATTTTTCAATCTACCCAAGAAGGATTTCCATCTATCAAGATTTGGTTCTCCATCACTATTCATTTCTAGTTTTTCTAGGACGGTCTTATCTAATTTCTCTCTTTGCATTAATAATGGAACATCATAGATTGTAGATGCATCCATTGCTTCTATTACAGCTTTTTGTTCTACATTACAGAAAAGAGATAATTTCTCTCTTATTTCCTTAGTTAATTTATGCTCCGTTCTACAAACTAAAATATCTGGTTGAATACCTTGTTGTAGAAGTTCCTTTACACTATGTTGTGTTGGTTTTGTCTTAAGTTCTTTTGCTGCTGTCAAATAAGGAATTAATGTAAGATGAATAACAATACAATTTTCTTTACCTTTTTCCCTTCTGATTTGTCTTATTGCCTCTAAGTAAGGTAGAGATTCTATATCTCCTGCTGTACCTCCAATTTCAGTTATCACTATATCAAACTCACCAGTTCCACCTAACAGAGACATTCTTTTTTTAATTTCATCAGTTATATGCGGTATAACTTGTACGGTTTTACCTAAATATTCGCCTTTCCTTTCCTTTTCTATAACAGCTTGATATATTCTTCCTGTTGTGACATTGTTAGCTTGAGAAGTTGGAGTATTTAGGAATCTCTCATAATGGCCTAAATCTAAATCTGTTTCAGCTCCATCATCTGTAACATAGCATTCTCCATGCTCATATGGATTCAGTGTTCCTGGGTCAACATTAATATATGGATCAAATTTTTGAATAGTTACTTTGAATCCTCGTGCTTGGAGTAATTTTGCTAGAGATGCAGCAATAATTCCTTTTCCTAATGAAGATGTAACTCCGCCCGTAACGAATATATATTTAGCCATTTTTGTTTTTTACATTACGGGACACAAAGGTAATAATACTAATTCAATTCGCAAGTAAAATAGATTTTGATTCAGGTGATTTTTATTCTTTTTTTGGCTTACGCCCAAATTTATTTACTTCTCCATTTACTGCTCTTACTGCTGATTTAATTGATGTATACAATAAAGAAAAAATAATTTTATAATAACATTTTGTAAATTGAAAACATTATCTAATTTTGCGACCCGATTAGTTCTACTTAATCACTCGAATGGAGGAGTGGCAGAGCTGGTTGAATGCACCGGTCTTGAAAACCGGCGTGCGTGAAAGCGTACCGGGGGTTCGAATCCCTCCTCCTCCGCAACATTTTAAATCCTTTTTCTATTTATTAGAGAAAGGATTTTTTATTTGCCTAATTTTAAGTCATGTTATTTCTTAAGTATTCTTTTATCTTTCTGTTTTTATTTACATTTATTTCCGAAGTCGATGGACAAGAAGAAAAGAAATATTATCACAGCTATTCCATTATCGGCAATAATTTTATAAACCCTGGTTTCAATTATAAAATAGGTAGAGAATCAGATGTATCCAATCCATACATAGGAACTCTTGCTCCTAAAAGAGGATCTTTTTATCCTACTGCTGCAATTTCTATTTACTGGGATCCTTTGTCACATGTTGGATTACAACATTATTACAACCTTGAATATGATATTAGATTATATAAAAGAATGTATATAGA
>CAZSKA010000280.1:0-3577 GCA_964607315.1 uncultured Saprospiraceae bacterium
GAATTAGAATGCATTAGAATACATTTGCTACAAGGAGTTTGAAAGCATCGATTTATTTAATTTTTACGATGATAGATAATGGAGAAAATTATACATTTGATGAAGAGTTTCTTAGGATTGAAAAGCTAAGATATAAGATGTTTATACTGATAAAAATAGCTGTTGGCTAGAAGGATTTTAATAAAACACAACTGATGCTTAAAAAGAAAAGCTATTACATACGCATTAATAGAAAAGAAAGCTTCATTAAAAATGAGGACAAAGTCATATCATTCTCTTTTAATGAAGAGGAAGAAAAACCCGCTTTAAAATATGAAGGTCATATCTCTAATCTCAATTCATTTGAAGAACAATTAGATCATCAATTAACCAAACTTAATTTCAATATTAAACCTTGGATAAGCAATACAATTTATTTGACAACCATTAATGAAGATAACAATGTTCAGATGAGGAGTTATTTCGATGTCGCCTATCTTTTAGGTGCAAAGAAATGCTATATAATGAGAGAGAATATAGCTTTACTTTATCATCAGGAATATTCCAACCTTAAAGATCAATTAATTTGTTTTCTAGGAATATACAAAACCAAAATAGAAATTTCTCTGATCAAAAATTATAAATTTGAATACCTTGAGACGGTTTATCCAAGCAGAGAAAATGACTATAAAATAGATGATTTGACTTCATTTGTTCAAGATAAAACATCTGCTTTACAAACTAATCATACGATCGATAAGTACTTCATTATTGGAAATGAAATTACAAGATATGATGACCTACCCAAATTATTCACCCCAATTCAAAATTCCGATAAATTAATATTAGAAGGCATAGAGGTAGCTGCCAAATTAAAATCAGAATACTTTTATATGAGGTAAGTTAAATTTTAAATTAACCCGCAAAAGTACTTCGTTTGTCGACTTTGTGTCCAAAAACATCGATTATATAAGGAATCGCTCGAATGAATTATTCTATTCTTTTGTTATTTAATAAACACGAAAATATCTATACTTGATAAATTATTAATTCATTAAAAAACTTTCACATGTCATTTTTAGGTTTTATTATTATTTTAATTTCAGTATCTGTTCTAATTGCAGATCCCATTCTAGAAAAATTTTCAGCTAATCGTGCTATCCCGATTGATCTTATAAAAGACAATAGAAAATGGATTCTAGTTTTAACCATATTACTTGGTATTTTATTAATGATTAACCCATTTGTTTATAATGCAGATGGAGAGCGAACTTATGTACAAGACCCATGGCTTAAAACGGAAAAGGTGATTTTCGAACCAGGATATACTTGGGGTGGATTTTTCCATAGATCAACTGAATGGCCTGACGTTATGAGTACCGTATTAGAAGACATTCCTATTCGTTTCAATGATGCAACTCAAGCAAAGGCAGATGCAAATGTGCGTTGGGAACTTCCCAAAGAAGAGCAAACTATGATTAATCTTCACAAGTCATATAGATCACCTGATAAACTACAAACAAGAACCTTAGAGCCATACTCCAAGGAATGTCTTGGTTTTGCAAGCCAATTAATGGAATCTGAAGTTCATTATAGCGGCGGCCAATCAAAGTTAAAGGAAGACTTTAGAGATCAATTGTTAAATGGACAATACGTTTTGGAGACTAATACTTCATTCGTATTTGATAGTTTATCGAATGAAAAAGTAAAAATCACAAACGTTGATTTAAGAAGAGATGAAAACGGAAGAATCATGACGATTCCATCAGATGTTCAGACTTATGGAATTAAAGCTGTTTTTGCGGCTGTCCCTCATATAGATTATGAGCCAATAGTTGATGAAAAGTTAAAAGCTAAAATTGAGCAATCAACTAAAGAATCAATTGCAAAACAAGCTTTAATTACTGCACAACAGGAAGCTTTGACAGCAAAAGCAAAAGGAGAAGAAATGTTAGCTCAAACGCGTGCAGAAGAGGAAGCAGATAAGCTAAGAGCAGTTATTAGGGCTGAAAAAGAAAAAGCCGTAGCTAAAGAACAAGCGGAACAAGCTAAATATGTTGCAGATAAGGTAGAACAAGAAGGTAGAGCCAAAGCTGCCGCAAACCAAGCTTTAGTAAATGCGGGTTTAACTCCTCAAGAAGCTGCTGAATGGGATTACAAAAAACATGTAGATGGAATGAAAGCTCTATCAGATGGTATAAAAGGAGCTAGTTGGCCATCGGTAATGCAATTCGGTGTTGAAACTGGAGTATCTAACCCAATGGAAGCAATCGGTGTGGATTATATGCTTAATGTTGCTGATAGACTTGAAAAACAAAATAAGAAAAAGAATTAGATTTAAGAGGTTTGGGGTTTAACCCCAAATCTTTTTTCACTGCTCATTAATTCGACTAAGTGACATCATAAATTCTTCTATCTTAAGTGCCATGCAAGAAAATGTAAAAAGAGGAAGGTTGTTCTAAAGTAAAAAGATGTATTTAAATACTCTCTTACCTCAACCAACAACCTCCCCTTTCAACACTCAGTTCTTATATTGAATTGAATAGTTTTTTTTGACTTTTATCTTAATTGGTGTACCTCAGAGTAATTCCCTGTTGATGGTGTAAGAATGACCATTTGTGTACCATTTGAACTAAAGAACAATTCTTGATAGATTCCTCCATCCGGATCATAAACGCAAGCTGCACCTAATCCATCTAATGGGAATGCTACAGGTGAACCACCACATACAGCATTTGATCTCCATTCATCAAGATCAACCTCTTCATCAAATGAACCTTGACCTTCTTTTACGTAGCGAACTACTTCATCTCCGTCATCATTTGCCATCCATAGATACAAATCATCATCTTCTTCCATCAAGCAACCTTCAGGTTCTTTACTAAATCCAAAAATTGCACCTACATTTTCAAAAGGACAAGAAAAATCTACGCTCCATTGCGTTAAATTAAAAATACCATCAAAAGATAAGAGAGAATTGTTTTCAGATCCTCCAGGTACCTGCAAAGGGTCAATATCAATCCATTGATATGTACTTCCATTAGCATTAAAAGCGATTAACCTTTCTTCTTCAAAATCAATCATAGCGCCAATTTCAGAAAAAGCTAAACCCCCAAATAGTCCATCCGCATCATCAACTCTTCCCACTTTTTTGATTTCATTGTCTTCAAACCAAGCATATTCTCTTCCATCTGAAGAAATAAACAGCATGATATCATCATTGATATTTGTTGCAGCACCTATTCCTTGTCCATCGAAGATATTAAATAAAGCAGAAAATTCAGCTGGCAAAGTATTTTCTATTGGTGGATCGCCTATAATGGGATTATTCATACAAGAAATAGTAATGCATAGTGTAAACATAAAAACAAATAGATTTTTCATAAAAATTTTTTTGAGTGATTGAAAAATTTGTCGATGCAAATCTATTACTACTCTAAGCTGAAGCGGCTATAAAGTGGGAGGACATAAGGTAGACATTCACCTTCAGATTGCTTATTCAAAGGCTACAAAAAGTAGACAGCAAAGATTTATAGAGAATAGTTGTTATACCAATTTAATTTCAAAATGTCGTATAAAATTTTGATACTTAATTTTT
>CAZSKA010000281.1:0-3490 GCA_964607315.1 uncultured Saprospiraceae bacterium
TGTCTCGCGATAACTTTACTAGCTATTTTCTTTTCATGTGAAAATCAAAACCTATCTAATTTCCCCGATAAAGGAATGACCTTAGATTTAAGTGAAATTGAATTCAATATTGATTTTACAAGTCAATTTGATTTGAATGAAGTCACATTGGATTATGTAATTGGAATAGTTTCCGAAGAATTATTTTCAGAAGATTTTACGAATCAATTGAATGTAAATGATGCGAATGCTTCTACAGAATTTGCTGAAGGTTTTGATTTGAATATTAAGAATAACTTAGTGACTGTACGTCCTTTGCTTAATACTTCGAAAATCCAAGGTGACGAAATTACAGACTGGACATTTAACGGAATTTGTCAAAATGAATCTTGTATCAAGGAAGAAATATCGACTATTACGAAAGACGTAATTAAAGGACAAGAATTTGATATTAGAATCAAGCGAGATCGTAATCAGGCTAGTATTAGAAGTACTGCTAATTAAACCAAATTAAGGCTAAAATATGGTATGTATTTGGATTGAAAACCCATTCTACCTCTTTGGAAATTGATTCCGCAACTATGGCTATGCAATAAATTTCTGCTTGTAGAATGACTCTTCACTTTCCAAATCTATTGCCTCATTCCAATCTTAAATTGGTATTAATTATAGAATGCATAGAAAACTGAAGCTTTACTTCAGACTTCTCGGGTTAAAACCAGTTACTTAAACTTCATGTATTGACAGAATCTATTCCATCCAAAGAATGTGGATAGGTCAAAGCTATTAAACTAACTTTTTTTTTTGGGCTCAAGCCCAAAAAAGGAAAAAACAAACTTGATTCTCCTAGCTACTAATCCACTTAAATTCATATTGCTTTTCAGGAATCGTAAGACGTTCCGCAATACGAGTTAAACGATCTGGAAGTGCCATTATGTAATCCCTTCCCCGCTCAGCAGCATCAGAAAGATGCCCTATATTTCCTATGTCCCAAGATGTAATTAATGAACGCAATATGTTTACATAATCCTCTGAAGTATATACACCAAGTCTTTGAGCAGCATCCGAGAAATGACCAAAAATTCCGCCTAATTCATCGCCACATTGTCTCATAAAATGAGCGGGCATTACGATCTTTTTCCGCATCATATCCTCAAAAGCAAGCATCATCTCACTAGGGTCAAATTCAAATATTCGTTTTACAAAATCCATATACGCACCCGCATGTCTAGCCTCATCTTTTGCAATAGTGTTGTTTATCTTCGCTAACTGAGCATTACCAGTTTTCTGAACCAAGCGAGCAACTCGTCTATGAGAGATATTTGTTGCTAACTCCTGGAAACTCGTATAGATGAAATTCCTGTAAGGATCTCTATCTGTACCTATGTCGAATCCATCATTAATAAGATGCTGAGTAGAAATTTCCAACTGTCTCATATCAACACGTCCACATAAGTAAAGGTATTTGTTTAATAGATCACCATGTCGATTTTCTTCCGCAGTCCAACCACTTACCCATTTTGCCCATCCTCCTTTTTCTACATTATCAATACCTTCTACTTGCATCAACCATGATTCATAAGTAGGTAGCGCCTCTTCTGTAATCGTGTCACCTATTAATACAGCCAAAAGATCATAGTCCATTTCTTTTGCAAGTTCCTGAATTTCTATGATTTGATCAGTGAAGTTTTCATCTCTAGCGTCGGGAAGTAAATCAGCAGGTTGCCAATTTTCTTCTATGGGTTTAAGATACTTGTTTATCAATTCACCCATTGACTTCTCTATTGTTTGCATGACCTCAAGACGTATGTTTCTTATATTCATAATTGACATTTTACTAGATAAACATGGTGATTGATTTTACCATTTCGGCGCAAACATAATAAAGGAAATTTAACTTGACGTCAGACCTATCAGCAATGAGTAGGTTTAGTCTAATTATTTCATATGCATTCGAATTTTAGTAAATTGTTTAACTTTAATTTTACCTTTTTGTATGGCGATTTTTTTCACCATCTTCATTTTGCGAGTTTAACCCGAATTTATAATAGGTTTTATATTTCATAATGTGAGTTAAATGGCAGTAAATTAGTAGCTTTAAAAATAATAATGATGAAAACATTACTTACTCTATTCTTTCTTTGTTTGATTTTTCAACTTCATTCACAATATTGCACACCAACATATAATCCTGACCCAGGGGTGCATATACATAACTTTAATCTGGGTGATATAGTAAATAGAAATTCCTTTTTTCCAGAAGGGAACCCCTATGCTTTAAATACCGATCAGACGACCAACCTTGAAATTGGAAGAACATATCCCATTACGGCATCAGGCGATGTAACTGGAGGAATTGAAGGAGATTGGGCAGTTTGGATAGATCTTAATGATGACGAAGTTTTCAGTGAAGATGAAAGATTAATCTATGAAGTAAATGTTCGTTATTTAATAACAAGCTTGACGATACCTGAAAATCCAACATTGGAAGGGAAGAAAAGAATGCGGATTTCTTATGTCTGGACTTTCGGGGATCTAGAACCATGCGGAGAATATAATAATGGAGAAACAGAAGATTATATAGTTACTTTTGTTAATGATCCTATAGATGAGGACTATTATTGCATTCCTTATGACGCATTGGATATTGATGCTTTTTTTATAAATGATTTTACATTTGGAGAACTTGTAAATTTGAATTCTGGTAGTAATGACTATAATTACGAAGAATATCCTGAAGATGCTTTCCAAGCAAATTTTGCCATTGGAACAAGCTATAATTATTCTATCGTTAAGGACGGTGAAGAAAATATTGATGGTGGTTTTACTGCTTGGCTCGATTATAATGAAAATGAAATTTTTGAAGACTCTGAAATGATTTTTCAGGATGGTCCAGATATTGTCTCTGCAGAAGGAGAAGTATTAATTCCTAATGATGAATCTCTTCTAGGCGTTAAAAGATTAAGAGTAAGAGCAGGACGATCTCCTGCATTTCCCCTTGATCCTTGCGGATTTAACAGTAGTACAGAGACAGAAGATTACCTGATTAATATTGTTTTACCTACTTCTCTACAAAACAATGAATTAGATCAATTATTTTCTTTATTTCCAAACCCAACTAATAATCATATAAATCTGACAAGTACAGAAAGCGTCAATTATCAATATAAAGTGCTTAATGCTCATGGTCAGGTTGTGATGTCAGGTAGGGTAGATAAGCAAAAGGATATTAGGATAGAAACTGCACAACTTAGTGTGGGTCTTTATATTATACAGCTTCAGAATGGTGAAAAGTTAGGACAAAAGACTTTTGTGAAAATGTAGCTTGTTTATGGTTAGAATGATGAAATTGATGTAAAAAGTGAACAGTCATTTTATAAGGCAGAAATTTAAAGCATAACCTTATATACGAAATCAATTTTCTGCAATTTTATAGTTCAGATTGTATTAAAAGGTTTTATACCAATTTAATTTCAAAATGTCGTATAAGATTTTGATACTTAATTTTTCT
>CAZSKA010000282.1:0-3438 GCA_964607315.1 uncultured Saprospiraceae bacterium
ATATAAACAGAATTAAAAAATCAGTCAATGGTTGCCTTAAAGTAATGATTTCATGGGTATTAACTTCGATTAAGTTAAAATTAGAATGAATTAAATCTCATCAGTAAAAATGTACTTTATAACATTTGAACCAACTGAATATTATTTCCACAGGTATCGTTAAAAATAGCATATTTAACAGTTCCCATACTTTTGGGCTGAACGCTAAATTCTACTCCTAAACTCAATAATCTTTCATACTCAGCATCTACATCCACTACATCAAATTGTGTATATGGAATACCAGCTTCCATTAATGCGTCCTGATAAACTTTAGAAGGTGCAAAATGATTTGGTGAAGGTTCAAGAAGTAATTCGGGACCATCTTCCCATTCAGGAGACACTAATGTCAACCATCTATTTCCACCACCCATTGGTACATCCTTATTTACCTTGAATTTCAACTTTTCTGTGTAGAACTCTAAAGCTTGTTGTTGGTCTAATACGGGAATACTAATTACTGTTGCTTTCATTTTACATTGTTTTTAAATTTTAAAATCACACGTCATTATTAATTTCAATCCAATATCCGTCTTGGTCTTGAAAGTAAAATTGTCTAATTCCGTCCTCACGAATATAATTTTTTTCTGGCGTATTCTTCCAATCCGAATAATCTACTCTTATTTTTTCAAGATGTTTCACAAAACTATCCAGATCATTAGTGGATAATGCGAGATGCACCGCTTTGTTTATCTTTACCACTTCATTGGGTCGTGGAATAAGATGTAATTGTCTACCATCTGTAAATTCCAGCCATCTAGTATTAGAGGAAGAAGCTGTATTTGGTATTTCTTTCAGGTTGAAAACATCTTTATAGAATTCTATTGCTTTATCGACATCCTTTACAGAAAGAGCTATATGATTTACTGCGAATTTATGCATAGTTTGGTAAAATTAAATAATTCATTATTAAACAAGCTTCCATTTTAGTCTAACATATCTATTGATTTGTAAAAAAAATCAATTGCTAACTTCTTAATTCATTAAATTTGTTAAAAATATATTTTATGATTTTATCGACAATAGAAACCATTCCAAATGAAGAAATTTCAGAAATATTAGGCATAGCTAGAGGTAGTACTGTTCGTGCTAGGAATATTGGTCGAGACATTCTTTCAGGACTGAAAAATGTAGTTGGAGGCGAAATTGGCGCTTATACTAAACTACAAGCAGAATCAAGAGAAGAAGCTTTAAAAAGAATGATTTTCGATGCGGAAGATTTAGGTGCTGATGCTATTATTGGTGTTAGAATCACAACATCCATGGTGATGCAAGGTGCATCAGAAATTTTAGCATATGGAACAGCCGTTCGATTGAAATAGAATCATATGGCAAAGCTATTAGACGCTCTAACACCAGATTTGACTACATTCATTTCTAAGCAGAAAATATTTTTTGTTGGAACCGCAGCTGCGGAAGGCACTGTCAATATTTCACCAAAAGGGACAGATTCATTTAGAGTTATAAATGAAAATAAGATTGTTTGGTTGAACCTTACTGGCAGTGGAAATGAAACCGCAGCCCATCTTTTGAAGAAGAATAGAATGACCATAATGTTCTGTGCTTTCGAAGAAAAACCTTTGATTTTAAGACTTTATGGTAAAGCGAGAATCTATCATCCTAGAGATGAAAAGTTCAACAATTATGCTCCTCTGTTTCCTAAAAACAATGGTGCTAGACAAATAATTGAAATGGAATTAAACATGGTTCAAACTTCCTGCGGATATGCTGTTCCATTTATGGATTTCGTTGAAGAGCGAGACATTTTAATTAAATGGGCTGAAAAGCAAGGCAAAGAGAAGATCAAGAGATATTGGGAGGAAAAGAATATGAAAAGTATTGATGGTTTTGAAACAAAAATCTTCTAAATTAAATATGAAACGACGAATCTCTATAATTGGTGGAGGAATAACCGGTTTAACTACAGCTATAGCATTAGGGCAAAAAGGCATTCCTAGCACCATTTATGAACAAGCAGCATCTCTAGAGGAAGTTGGCGCTGGAATATGGCTTCAACCAAATGCTATACATGTTTTAGATACTTTGGGCTTAAAGCCCAAAATAGAAAAAGCTGGAGCGCTGATTGATAAAATGGAAATTACTGATCCTTCCTTCAAACCACACAAAACAATTCCGAGCTCCATAGCAACCGATGCACATGGAAATAAAACAATTGGTATTCATAGAGCTAAACTGCAAAAAATACTCTATGCTAAAGCCAAAGAATATGCAAACATCCACTTTGGAAAGAAATACATAAATCACACTGAAACAAAGGGAAACATTGAAATACAGTTTGAAGATGGGAAGGAAACTACAGATATTCTTTTAGGCGCTGATGGCATAAATTCCAAAGTTAGAAATTCCTTTTATCCGAATGCAAAAACAAGAAATGCAGAGCAGATGTGTTGGAGAGGAATAGCAAACTTAGAACTACCAGAACAATTAAAAAACAAGGGAAAGGAAGCCTGGGGAAAGAATGTACGATTCGGCTTTTCAGAAATAGATAGTCAAAATAATGTGTATTGGTTTGCTGTATTAAAAAAGCAAGCACAAATTCCATCTACAGATGAACTTCCATCTTTTTTTTCAAATTTCAATCCAATCGCAAGTCAGTTAATCAGAGCGACAGAAAACATCCACATGGCTGAGTTAGGTGATCTTAAAAGATTAGCAAATTGGCATAAAGAAATGGTCTGTTTATTAGGTGATGCCGCGCACGCTACAACACCAAATATGGGACAAGGAGCAGGTCAAGGAATAGAAGATGCATATTACTTTGCGCATTTTATAAGTTCTCATGATGATCCAAAGAATGCCTTTAAACTATTCGAAAAATCCAGAAGGAAAAAAGTAGATTATATAGTTAACAATTCTTGGACATTTGGCAAATTAGCTCATATCCCAATCGGTAGATTTCTATTAACTAGTATGATGAAAATCACTCCTCAAAAAATCATTCAAAAGCAAATGTCAAGGGTATATAGTGTAGAAATTTAAAACCGCACAAAACAATCGCTCCTAATTTCCAAAGCATTTTAATACCATTAAATTTCTAAATTGTTGGATAAATCCTCCTTAGAACACCTGATTTGAGTTTATTACCGACAACCTTTAATTCAAATAATATAAGTCAATAAAAATAGGTGATTTTAGCCAATAGCAAATAAGATAGTTGCACAGACAATTATTTTATATTATATGATATTATCAAAATTAAAAATTATTATTTATCTTTAGTACGTTATTTTACATCCTAACCTGAGCAAAATTCGAATTAATATTCTTTATTTATTCATTGGCTCACAAAACGTTTACTATGAACCTTACTACACGTGATATACGTAACGTGGTCTTATTAGGGCATTCCGGAAGCGGTAAGACCACATTTGCAGAAAC
>CAZSKA010000283.1:0-3412 GCA_964607315.1 uncultured Saprospiraceae bacterium
GGATAAATATTGCTCTGAGAAATCTTTGATTAAAATCTATAGATCTGTAACTGAAGGGGAAGCAAACATTTATGGTATAATTCTAAAAAGATCTGCTTCTTTTCTTCACCTAAAAGAGAATGATGATTTTAATTTAGAAGGAGAAGTGATTATTAAAATGGATCATTTTGATTCTATTCGTTATAATGATTATGACCGTACATCAGAAAAAATTTTAATAAAAGAAAATCAACTAAACAAGTCTAAACTTAAAAGAACCAAAATAGATTTAAATTCTTGGAAATCTATATTTTCCAATCTTATGGAAAAAGATATTCATGTTATTGTAGAATGTGAAAACCTTGAAGACCCAACATTTACTATTGGTCCAATAGAAAAAATAAATAATAAATCCGTAGAGATTCGTTATTACGATCCAAATGGTAAATTGGATAAGAAATTAACTAAACTCAAATACAAGCACATCACTTTGATTAAGTTCAATGACAACTATTCCAAAACTTTCAGAAAGTACCTAAAGAATCCTTAATCCAATAAACAAAGCAACTCCTCTTCTTTGGGCGTAAGCCTAAAAGAAAACCTACACGTGTAAAGCTCTATTATCTGTCGCCGCTAATGCCGCTTCTTTTACTGCTTCAGTGAAAGTAGGGTGAGGGTGACATATTCTAGATAAATCTTCAGCTGTACCTCTAAATTCCATTAAAGTACAAAGCTCCATTATTAAGTCAGCAGCTCTTGCTCCTACCATATGTGCTCCAAGAACTTCATCTGTATGTTTATCGGCAATGATTTTCACCATTCCTTCTAAATCCATACTTGCTCTTGCTCTACCCAATGCTTTGAATGGGAATTTTCCAACTTTAATCTCGTGTCCTGCTTCTTTAGCTTCAGCTTCCGTATATCCTACTGCTGATACTTCTGGCCATGTGTATACAACTCCTGGAATCAAATGGTGATTCATATGTGGTTTCTGACCTGCTAAACTCTCTGCAACGAAAACACCTTCCTCTTCTGCTTTATGAGCTAACATTGCTCCTTTCACTACATCACCGATTGCAAATATATTTTCAACATTAGTACGCATGTGATCATCGATTTCTACTCTCCCTCTATCATCAGTTTTCACTCCTACATTCTCTAATCCCAATTTGTCCGTATATGCATATCTTCCTATTGCGATCAAACAGTAATCGGCATCTAAAACAAATTGCTCTCCTCCATCTTTAGGCTCCACGGTAACTTTTGCTTTAGTTTTTGTTCCTTTTACGTCAACAACTTTATGCTTAAGGTGAAAAGTAACTCCTAGTTTTTTCTTCATTGAACGCTGAAGTTCCTTTGCACAATCCTTGTCCATTCCGCCTAACAACTTATCATTGAATTCTACTACATCTACTTTGGTTCCTAATCGAGCATACACACTTCCTAACTCAAGTCCGATAACTCCACCTCCTATTACTACCATACTTTTTGGTAATTTCTCTATATTCAAAGCTTCCGTTGAAGTAATCACTCGATTTTTATCGTAATTAAATGCTCCCGGAGCAATAGGTTTAGAACCTGTAGCAATGATGATGTTTTTTGCCTCTACATTCTCTTCTGATCCATCGTCTTTGGTTACTTTGACATTATTCTTGTCAACAAAACTACCATGACCGTGAAAAACATCGATTTTGTTTTTCTTCATCAAAAACTCTACACCTTTACATGTCTGATCAACTACGTCATTCTTACGTGTAATCATTTGCTTCAAATCAACCTTAAGATTGCTGAGCTCTATTCCATGCGTTTTAAAATTATCGTGTGCATTATGATAATGTTCTGATGAATCAAGCAATGCTTTAGATGGAATACATCCAACATTTAAGCATGTGCCTCCCAAGGTACTGTATCTTTCAATTATCGCTGTTTTCAATCCTAGTTGTGAAGCTCTTATAGCTGCAACATATCCTCCAGGACCAGATCCTATTACACATAAATCGTATGCCATTATTATTTTTTCTTTTGTTCGTTAAGATTTATTATCTGAAGTGTTTTTTCCATCGTTTTGTTTATTCCCACCGTCAGTTTTTCTTCGACCTCTATTATTTCTATTATTGCGTGATTTGCCTCTAGGTTTCTTTGCAGAATCTGCCTTAGGCGCATCGCCCGTTTTCTTTTCGCCAGGTTTCTTTTCACCTTTCGCTGGTGGCTTAGATCCCGAATTCTTTGGTCTAGGAGAATTTCCCTTCTTATTTTTGGGCCCTGACCCTTTTCTTTTTCCTCTTCCTTTTCGCTTCTTTCTATCCGGTAATTCTACTGCACCAGTAACATCTCCATAGTCCGGTTCTTCCTCTATTTCTTCCGTGTAAGACATGTTTTGTAAGGTCTTCAAAGAAGATGGATTTTCTCCATTCTTGTTCATTTCTATCACCTTCTTCACGTCTTCCTTATCCATAGGAACAACGGTAATTTTCCCTTTTACTGATTTTACAGAGTAATACATAAGGCCTTTGAAAATATCAATTTTCATCAACCTTGCTTTACCATCTGATGTATGAATATAATCTGCTTTCTCAGGAAAATGAGAAAGAGCATCCATGTAATTATCAAGCTCGTAATTCAAACAACATTTCAAACGACCACATTGCCCTGAAAGTTTGGATTGATTAATAGCCATGTATTGGTAACGAGCAGCTGTAGTAGAAACTGATTTGAAATCAGTAAGCCACGTGGAACAGCAAAGTTCACGACCGCAAGAGCCAATTCCTCCTATTCTAGCTGATTCTTGTCGAGAACCAATTTGACGCATTTCTATTTTTACTCGAAATTCTTTTGCATAAGCACGAACTAGCTCACGGAAATCGATTCTCCCTTCTGCCGTATAATAAAAGGTAGCTTTTCGCTTATCTCCCTGATATTCTACATCACCTAATTTCATGTCGAGATTAAGTGTACGTGCTATAACTCTAGCTCGAACCATCGTTTGTTTTTCGATATCTCGAGCCTCTTTTAGTTTTTCAAGATCCCGTTCATTCGCTTTTCTAATTACATTATATTGAACACGATCGTGCTTGATCTTTTTCTTTTTCATTTGGAGAGAAACAAGATCTCCAGTCAGGCTTATTTGCCCAACATCATAACCATTGCCGGAGTTTACCACTACCATATCTCGTGAAACGATAGATAAGGTGGGATCCATAAAAAAGAAGTCTTTTCGAGCTCCTTTTTTAAAGCTCACTTCTACTATGTTTTCACCTGTTGATTGAGGAATATCTCTTTTCGCTAACCAATCAAAGGTGTTCAGTTTATTACAACTTCCACTCGAACAATGGCCCTTGTTTCCACATCCCTTTGATACGCCATCCGTACCGCAACTTTCACATGCCATCCTATATATATTTAATCTTGCTTCAGACTAATTCTGTCGCAATAC
>CAZSKA010000284.1:0-3402 GCA_964607315.1 uncultured Saprospiraceae bacterium
GGACGCATCATAGTAATTGCTTGCTGAGCTTTTCTAAGCTTAGAAGCAGATACCATTTTCATCGCCTTGGTAATCTGTTGAGTGTTCTTTACAGAACTAATTCTATCTCTTACTTCCTTTAATGCACCTGACATGCCTAAGTTTTTTATTTATTCAAAACCTCCGAGAAGGTAATTCTTATTTATATTGAGCTGATAATTCAGCTGCTAATGCTGTTACTGCACCTGTCGCCTCATCCGTTAATTTACCAGCTTTAAAGTCAGCTAATGCCTCTGGATGTCTTTGTCCAAGTGTAGAAAGGAATAATGATTCGAATTCCTTTACTTTATTCACAGGAACATCTTTCAATAATCCTTTTGAACCTAAGTAAATAATTGCAACTTGATTCTCCACAGATACTGGTGAATACTGAGGTTGCTTAAGAATCTCCACATTACGCTTTCCTTTTTCAAGTACTGCTTGTGTTGCAGCATCAAGATCACTACCAAATTTCGAGAACGCTTCTAGCT
Organism: uncultured Saprospiraceae bacterium; assembly: GCA_964607315.1. Lineage (GTDB taxonomy): Bacteria > Bacteroidota > Bacteroidia > Chitinophagales > Saprospiraceae > JAHDFB01. Next base: position 510 of record CAZSKA010000284.1, read on the forward strand.
CACGGAATTGTGCTTGATCAAGCTTAAGTGTACCTGATACTTTCTTCATTGACTTAATCTGAGCAGATCCACCCACACGTGATACCGAGATACCCACGTTAATAGCTGGTCTTACACCTGCGTTGAATAAGTTTGACTCTAAGAATATTTGTCCATCAGTAATGGAGATTACGTTCGTAGGAATATATGCAGATACATCACCTGCTTGAGTTTCGATAATAGGCAGTGCAGTTAATGATCCACCACCTTTTACGATTCCTGCTTTCTTAAGTGAATCCGGTAAATCATTCATATCTTGAGCAATCTTATCATCTGCAATGATTTTTGCTGCTCTCTCTAGTAATCTAGAGTGAAGATAGAATACATCACCTGGGTATGCCTCACGTCCTGGAGGTCTTCTAAGTAGTAATGATACCTCACGGTATGCAACTGCTTGCTTAGATAAATCATCATAAATGATCAATGCTGGTCTTCCTGTATCTCTGAAAAACTCTCCTATACATGCACCAGAAAACGGAGCATAGAATTGAAGTGGTGCAGGATCTGAAGCAGATGCAGCAACTATTGTCGTATAAGACATTGCTCCATTCTCTTCTAATACTTTTGCAACTTGTGCAACAGTAGAAGCCTTCTGGCCAGAAGCCACATAAATACAATATACTGGTTCACCTGCATCAAAAAATTCTTTTTGATTCAAGATCGTATCAATCGCAATCGCTGTTTTTCCTACCTGACGGTCACCAATGATTAACTCACGCTGTCCTCTTCCAATAGGAATCATAGAATCTATCGCTTTGATACCTGTTTGAAGTGGTTCATTTACTGGCTGACGGAAAACAACACCTGGAGCTTTACGCTCTATTGGCATTTCATATGTAGTTCCTGTGACAGGTCCCTTTCCATCAATCGGCTGACCAAGTGGATTTACAATTCTACCTACAACACCCTCACCAACTTTAATAGAGGCGATTCTGCTTGTTCTTCGAACTGTTGATCCTTCTTTGATATTCTCACTAGATCCCAAAAGTACAACACCCACGTTATCTTCCTCTAAGTTCAATACGATCGCTTGCACGCCGTTCTCAAACTCAACAAGCTCACCTGCTTGTGCTTTTGTTAAACCATATACACGAGCAATTCCATCACCTACCTCTAATACGGTTCCTACCTCTTCAAGCTCAGTTTCAGTTTTAAATCCTGATAATTGTTGTTTTAATATTGCAGATATTTCATCCGGTTTTACATTAACCATTGCTTACTATTTACTAAGATTATGTATTTAAATTTTGGCAGCATACGCATTGCCAGCAAATTGTTTCTTTAATTGTTCAAGCTTGTGTGATACACTAGCATTGTATAATTTATCTCCTATCTCAATCTTAAATCCTCCAATCAATGTAGGATCTACTTTTCTTTCAATTTCCAAGTTATCCAAAGTCTCTCCACTTTCGTTCAGCTTACTTTTGATACGCTCAAAATCTGCTTCACTTAATGGATTAGCTGTAGTAACTACAACTTTAGAAATTTTATTAAAAGCTCTATATTGAGTTATAAATTCATTGTTTATTTCTGGAAGATAGGCCTCTCTACCTTTTTTAGTAATGATATTAACAAATGACATTGTTAACTCATCCATTTTTCCTCCAAATATCTCTTTCAAGATTGTCAACTTCTTCTGTGTGTTGACGATAGGGCTTTTTAATAATAAATATAAATCCCTATTCTCGGTAGCTTGCTTGAACATTTTTACGTCTTCAAGCACGGCTTCCACCTTGTTTTGATCTTTTGCTAAATCAAGTAGAGACTTAGCATATCGAGATGCTATTTTATTAATTGACATTAGTTCAGTTTAATATCGTCTACTAATTGATTTACGAATTTTACCTGATTTCCATCAGATGCTAATTCTTTCTTAATCACTTTTTCAGCGATTTCTATCGCCATATTCCCCACTTGATTCTTAACTTCTGTTATCGCCTTCTTCTTCTGATTTTCAATCTCTAACTTAGCATTTGCAAGTAATCTATCTGTTTCTGTCTTCGCTTTAGTTTTAGCTTCCTCTATGATAGAATTCTTTGTGTCATTAGCTTCTTTTAATATAAGAGCTCTTTCTTCCTGCGTTTTAGAAATTAATGCTTTGTGCTCTGCCTCTAGGTTTCCTATCTGAGATTTAGCTTCTTCTGCTTTTTCAAGAGCTGACTTAATGTCCATGTCTCTTTTCTTAAGAGCATCTTTGATTGGCCCAAAAGCAAATTTGCTCATCATATACCAGAATACGATAAAAGCAATCGCCGTCCATAGTAATAATCCTACGTCAGGTTTTATTGGTGATAATTCAAGTGCTAAAAAATACATATTATATAATTTATATTGAATGTATGTTAAGGGCTCGGGGGCCCAAAATTTTATTTAAATTGTTCTTTTTAAAATCAACTTTTCTCCCGAAAGAGAAAGAAAAGCATCCGGCCTGTCAGCCAATCGCTGAGAGAGCCGAATGATTCTTTTTTGTTGGATTATGCTCCAGCGTTTGCAATTACGAACGCAAGAATTAAGGCAATAAGTGCCGCACCCTCGATGAAGGCAGCCATTAAGATCATGTTTGATCTGATGTCACCTACTGCTTCAGGTTGTCTCGCGATTGATTCCATTGCTTTCGCACCAATCCAGCCAATACCTAGACCAGCACCGATTACAGCTAAACCCATTCCGATCGCTGAAGCTGATCCTACCATTGTTAGAAATATCATAATAAAATATTTATTAATTAAAATTCAAATTTAGTGATGTGCCTCTTCCGTTGCTGCACCTATATATGACGCTGTCAAAAGCGTAAATACGAATGCCTGCACAAATGCAACTATTAACTCTATTGCCATCATAAATAATGATAACA
>CAZSKA010000285.1:0-3362 GCA_964607315.1 uncultured Saprospiraceae bacterium
CCTAATCAGTAAAGGGATATATAGGAAAGGAACGGGAATAGATGTATCCTTTCTAATGAAAGGGATGTATATTGTGAGGCTAGAGAATGGAAGGAAGGTGAGTTTTGTTGTGGGAATTAGCAAATAACAATTCTTGCCCTGACCGATAGTCGAAGGGGCAATTAGCAATTAAGCAATTAGCAATGCTTGCCCTGAGCTGTAGCCGAAGGGAGCAATGGGCAATTTGCAGTGAGCAATGCCAACATTACGTGGGAACGTGGTGTATTTTACCTTATACTTCGCAACATAACAATGAAATAACTATTGAAAATCTTCCCCTCTGGCAGAGACAAAGGGGTGGAATAGAAAGGTGTAGATTATAATTTGATGTGTTTCGTATTTCTTAGAATAGATAATAATTTCATGTATAGAGAAAAAAACGGCCTTAAGCCCGATTCTGTTAAGAAATCGCGAAATTTTAGCGTCGTAGAGGCAAGTGTATGAGCCATGATAAACCAATCCAAAAGCTCTAATACTTTATAAGCATTGCAGGAGAAATGAAATTCAAAACCTTACGGCGAGTTTTGCCGGAACAGCTGAAATACAGTGATTTTAAGAATTGCTGGCTTACAGCCTTGACCTTTTGGTTCTTTACATCGACTTCGCTCAGCACAAGTTGGGTCAAGCCAAAAGAACAAAGCTTATCAGAATGCCAGATTTGCAATTCTTGCCTTTAGCACTTCGGCTACATAACAATGAAATAACTATCTAAAATCTTCTCCGCTGGCGGGGACAAAGGGGTGGAATAGAAGGGTGTATATTATCAGCATTCTTCTAAAATTCCCTAAATTTACAATACAAGACTCCAACAAAATACACACGATAAAATGTTACCTAGATACAACTACATAAAGATTACACTAACACTAAGCATATTAATAGGGCTTAGTGTTTCTTTGTTTAGTCAAGAGTTTATAGATAGGAGATTAGATGAATATGCTGCGAAAACATATTCTAACTTACATTTAGTAAATGACACAATTTTATTAATTGGTCGAGGAACAACATTTCAACCTAGTTTACCAGCTAAGATAAATATCACAAGATATACAATAGGAGGAGAATTTATAGATGAAAAGATTTTTATTGAGAATGATGAATTAGATTATCTACCTTGGCTACAAGGGTCAACAAAAAGAGATCAAAATAATATTTATATAAGCGGAAGTGGAGGATATTTATCAGTAAATGATTCTGCTTGGGTTGCTAATTATAATATAGTTGGTGATTCATTGAACTGGTTTACAAAAATAAAACCGCTATATCTGAATACAAACAATAGTATTGTTACAGAAATTAAATTAGATGATAGTAATAAAATTTTAGCCCTAATGATAGAATCATCAGGTGAAATGCCACAGAAATTTTATTTGAGGTTAGTAAAAATAGATAATGAAGGAGAAGTTGAAAGTAATTTTTTAATAGAAGAGGAAAATTTTGATATAAAAGGATATTCCATTTTAAAAAATAGCAATAATGAAACAATAATTGGAGTAGACGTAAGTCCAGAAAATGGACCTATATCATTACAGTTATGGAGATTAGATTCAGATGGAAATATCTTAGATAAATATATATCAGGAGAAGAAGATAATGGTCAAAAATGCAATAAGATAATAGAGACAGCAGATGGAGGCTATATATTTTTGGATAGAGTGTTAGAAATTGCAGAAGGCTTACCACATTTCAGCAGTAGAATCACAAAATTATCAAATTCATTAGAAAAAGAATGGGAGAGGAAAGTTGGCAATATTGAATTCAGAACAGAGCTATATAATATTAAACCGACAAAAGACGGAAATTATATAGCTGTAGGAATAAGTGTAGAAGAAAATGAAAATGGAATAGCACCAGCCCATATGGTAAAAATAGATGATGATGGAGAATTACTTTGGGAGTCATTTATAGATGTGGATATAACAGAAGATAATGGTCCTCAGGCAATATCTGTAAACTACCTATACGACGTCATCGAACTAGAAGAAGGAGGATTTATCGCCTGTGGACAATCTCTTGGACAGTTTGTGGATTCATTTCCACAGCAAGCCTTATTAATACGCGTAGATGATAAAGGTCAATTGAATCATATATTTTTCACACCACCACCGAATGTAGAACCTCTTGTAGTATTTCCTAATCCAGTACAATCTACCTTATATTTTAAGGAAGAAAAAGAGGACAATATCAGCTATGAAATTATAAGCCTACAAGGAAGCCTAATCAGTAAAGGGATATATAGGAAAGGAACGGGAATAGATGTATCCTTTCTAGTGAAAGGGATGTATATTGTGAGGCTGGAGAATGGAAGGAAGGCGAGTTTTGTTGTGGGAATTTAGCAAATAACAATTCTTGCCCTGAGTTAGCCGAAGAGAACAATGTGGCAATGTTATACTTCGCAACATAACAATGAAATAACTATCTAAAATCTTCCCCGCTGGCGGGGACACAGGGGTGGAATAGAAGGGTGTATATTATCAGCATTCTTCTAAAATTCCCTAAATTTACAATACAAGACTCCAACAAAATACACACGATAAAATGTTACCTAGATACAACTACATAAAGATTACACTAACACTAAGCCTATTAATAGGGCTTAGTGTTTCTTTGTTTAGTCAGGAGTATATAGATAGGAGATTAGATGGATATGCTGCGAAAATTTATACCAATTTATATTGTAGTAACGATTCATTGATATTAATAGGATGGGGAGCTATTTTTCAACCTACAGTTCCAGGTAAAATAAACATTACAAGATTTTTAAAAGATGGAACATATATAGGAGAGACCATATTTACAATAAACGACGATATTGATTACTTGCCTTGGCTTCAAGGATCTAGTAAGAGATTAAATAATGATATTTATATAAGTGGGAGTGGAGGACTTGGAGCCGTTAATCAAGAAGCCTTTATGTCGAAGTATGATTTATCAACAGATTCGCTAGAGTGGATAAAAAAAATCATTCCAGATTCGGCAAGTTTTAACAGTATTTTAGTTGAATCAATAATTTTACCAAATGACCATATTAAAGGAATAATGATAGAGTCAATAAGTGGAGCAAATAATACTTATATAAGATTACTTGAATGGGATGAAGTTGGTAATTTGATAGAAGAGAAGATAATTGATGAAGATGGATATAAATATACAGCAAGGAGTATATTACTAAATAGCAATAATGAAACAATAATCGGAGTAGACGTAAGTCCAGAAAATGGACCTATATCATTACAGTTATGGAGGTTAGATTCAGATGGCAATATCTTAGATAAATATATATCAGGAGAAGAAGATAATGGTCAAAAATGCAATAAGATAAT
>CAZSKA010000286.1:0-3348 GCA_964607315.1 uncultured Saprospiraceae bacterium
ATCATACATGTTTGTAAATATCAATTCATCTACGGAATTTCATAAAGCATTATCTATAAATGGGGTCTGTTCATACATAAGATTTGGAGCTGAATATGCAAAAATTACTGAAAAAGAAATCATGCAAGTTAAGTTTTTAATGGGGATGAAAGAGGTTTCTGAAATAGAAGTTAATCAGCTTTTTCCCAAAATAGGTGAAAAAAGAAAAATTTTGTTCGGAGCATTAAAAGGTTTGGAATGCGAGGTTCTAAAGATTAGCAAAAAAATGAAAGTAATCGTTCGCTTAGAAACCTTAAAGTTGAATATAACAGCTGTTGTTCCAATAAAATTTTTGAGCAATAACTGGTAAAATGATATGTACACCCTAAAATTAATTAGTTATTAACTAGCAAGTCACTCTTTTTCAATTTGTGATTTGCTTTGTGTAATGTAATTTTCTGTATAGAAAAGCGAAACAGAAGCTGCGATATTAACACCCTTTCTTTTTGAATAATTTATCTTTTTAATCATGAGTTGTTTAGTGAGTTCAATGATTATGATACAAATGATTGTTGAATAGTTGTTGTTGTTTGATATAAAATGGCTCTTACCTTGATTCTATTTTAGAATGAAGAATGATATTTAGAAATAATTTTCTTGCCAAGTAATGGTAGGGTCTATGCTGTATTTCTCTTATAATATATCAAATTGAATTTCAGGGATTGCTTTGAAACAAGCAAATCGTTTTTATTGAAAATATCTTTCACTGTGTTTGTGATGAGGTTGGGTTTTTCTTGAAACCAAGATTTTTGAAATCTCCTTATTACATACTATAAAAAAGTTACTTAAAATACTAAAGAAGCTGTCAATTAGGATAAGCTTGGTTTGTTTAAAAACCTATATGTATGAATTTTGAAAAAACGTACAAGTTGAACTTGCCTCGATTGTTATGGGGTGGTTTAAATGAAAATTGGCTCTTAAAAGAGCTTGGTGATGTTCATTGGGAACAAATAACGTCAGCTTTGGAGACAGAATCAGGTGAAATTACTGATAATAGAGGAACACGTTTATACGCGAGTTTTGTTCGTGTATGCTGGTCGGGAACGAATCTTACAAAATTTACGGAGAATGAAACTGTGTCATTGGAAAGCAGCCTGTCTTATTATAAAGACAAGATGTTCTTTAGTGAAACTTTTTGTGAGAGTCCTTCGGGAACATTAAAGGCAAATTTAATGTCTGTTTTCTCGAGTAAGGAGGCATTGGACAATAAGCAACTAAAAATAGGCGGGGTACAAAAAGATTTTGCTTCTAAAAAAATTAAAAAACACGATAGTCTTCCTTCTTTTGCCAAAGATTACTTAAAGGCAAAGTCCATTTTGTCTGAGGAGGAAAAAGAGTTGTCAAACGAATCAAATAAGAAAGAAGTTCTTTATCAAACTCATTATCAGATTGACCCTTATGACGATATTAATGGAGTAGGACTATTATACTTTGCAAGTTATTCAAGGATTAGTGATAAATGTGAACGCCACTATATACAAGAACATTATGATTTAGATAAGGATTGGTTACAATTGGCTGGTGTAATTTCTAGGGATATTTATTATTACGGAAATGCCAATGCAGATGATGAGTTAATATATGAATTAAACCTATTAGAGGAAGAAGGGAATAATGTAAAATTGGTTAGTTCGTTGTTCAGAGCATCAGATGGTGAGCTTATAGGTCGTATATCTACAATAAAAGAGTTATCAGATGGCATTGTTCTTAAGAAATTTCAGAGCGAAACAGAAAAGGAATCTGTTGAAAGTGAACCGAAAGAGAATATTCCAATTGTGGAGTATGGCAAGGATACTTTAAATCAAATCGTTATCGATTTTTTAGAATCCTTATTAGACATTGATGATTTAACATCGGAAAGTGATTTAAATGCTTTGGGGATGGAATCTATAGGATATCAAGAATTATCTGAATTTCTATTTGAGAAGCATGCAATTGTCAACAATCCAAGTCGGTTTTATGGCACATCTACTATCAGTTCTTTAACAGATTATTTGTTAAATTCTTCTGGGGCGAATCCAGTTTCTACGGAACAGGCAAAGGAACAGGAACAAGCAAAGAAACAGGAGGTTGCAGCTGTATTGGAAGAAATAGCTATTATAGGAATGAGTGGTCGTTTTCCAGACTCACCAAATCTTGATACTTACTGGGAAAACATCTCGAATAACAAAGATATGATTACGGAGGTTCCTAAAGATCGATGGGATTGGAAGGCCTATTATGGAGCATCACAGGAGGGCAGTAATAAAACTAAATCCAAATGGGGTGGATTTATAAAGGACATAGATAAATTTGATCCTTTATTTTTTGGTATCAGTCCTCGCGAAGCTGAACTTATGGATCCCCAACAAAGGATTACCCTTGAAGCCTCATGGCATGCTTTGGAAGATGCGGGAATAGCGCCCCATTATTTAAAAGGGAGTGATACAGGAGTATTTTTAGGAGTATCAGGGTCTGATTATGCTCATTTACTTCACAGAACGGGCAAAAAAACAATAGAGGCTTATCATGCAATAGGTTCAGCATCTTCTATATTGGCGAATCGAATATCTTATTATTTAGACGTTCATGGTCCGAGTCAGGTTTTGGATACGGCTTGTTCGTCTTCTTTAGTTGCCTTGCATGAAGCAGTCAAACATCTTAAGGACGGAAGCTGTAGTTTGGCGATAACAGGAGGTGTACATGCTTTATTAAGTCCAGAAAGCACTATTTCATATAGCCGAGCTGGGATGTTAAGCGATGATGGTCGCTGTAAAACTTTTGACGAACGAGCAAACGGCTATGTAAGGAGTGAAGGTGTAGGCATAGTAATTTTAAAGAAGTTGAAAGAAGCTCAAAGAGATGGAGATCATATTTATGGGGTTATCAAGGGAAGTGCTGTTAATCATGGTGGTCGTGCAAATACCTTGACATCTCCAAACCCAGAAGCTCAAAAATCATTATTAGTCAAAGCGTACTCTTCTGCGGGTATTGACCCTGGAAAAGTAAGTTATATCGAGGCTCATGGGACAGGTACCAGTTTAGGAGACCCTATAGAGATAGAGGGAATAAAACTGGCTTTTGACGAATTATATAAAAATAAAAACCTTGTATTACCAAAAGAGAAGCATTGTCTTATTGGCAGTGTTAAAACTAATATTGGCCATTTAGAAGCAGCGGCAGGTATAGCAGGGCTTATCAAGGTTTTATTGTGCATGAGAAACCAGATCTTATCAGGTAATCATCATTTAAAGAATCAAAATAAATACATCGAATTAGAAGATAGTCCTTTCCAACTTCAAAAAGAAACTACGAAATGGGTAACGAAAA
>CAZSKA010000287.1:0-3157 GCA_964607315.1 uncultured Saprospiraceae bacterium
CCATATGAGTTACCAATTGCACTTTCTTGCGGGTGAGAAACTACTGGACAATTAATCAAAGCTCCTGTAGGGCTTAATCCTGCAACTAAATCATTTGTTACGCTTACATCATTTCCTACAAAATTTGTAATCTGTCCTCCGTTTATTAATCCAGCTAAATCATCGATTGATCTGATTATTCTTACATCACCATTATCATGAGCATCTTGAGTCCACATAGAAATGTGTGCATCCCACATTGGCGAATAATCTAAGTTATTAGGTCCAAAAGTGAAAACATTTACTGGATCAACTTCCTGGTTATATTGACTTGCAACATTTAAACCTTGAGAAATTTCTATATCAGCTTGATTGTTGTCACCTACGATATCTGGACCATTTGAGTTAGGCGAGAAAGGTAAATAAGCACCTTCAGGAAACTGTCCAAATACTCCAATTTGAGCTAATCTAGGTGCAAAAACACCAAGTTCGATTGCAGCAGGTGCATCAGCACTCGCATCAGTAACTAAATGATAAAAATATCTTCTACCACCTTGCCATCCATCAAGCAATTGAAGGCTTACTCTTCTTCCTACTAAATCAAGGTGCGGATTATTAAAATTATCTTCCCCTATACCTGCATGTGGAATTCTATCGTGAATACCTGTAGCATTTGAAATCGGTTGCGCATTTAAAACAACCCCACTTGGTAGTCTAACAAAAGAAGACCATAAAGCATCACCTATAGCTCCAGGAGAAACACTCTCTGGTGGGAAAGCAGATAAAGGTGAAGGATTGTTACTACCTGATACTAAAGATCTAGAAGGGCTAAAATCTACATTTCCTTCAAATTGCATAGCACCATCAACCAGAGTTACTTGTTGAGTCCCTGCATCAAGAGTATTCGCCATACGAGGAGTAAAAGGTACACCAAGCAATTCAGCTACTCTTTCAGTAGAAGCTTCTGTAATTATATAATCTAAGGTATTACCATCTCCATCAATACCTGTGAATAAAGGCAAAGTTGCAATTGGTCCTGCAGGATTAGTATCTGCATCCCTTAATTCATAGCTTACACCTAATGTGGAAGCGATGTATACAGCTGCATCTGCTGGATAATTAACTGCTGTTTCTTCAGAATATGGAGTTCCTCCGTCTCGTTCAAGTCTGTCAAGTAGTGCCATAGCTTCTGTTTCTGCTAATGTAAGATTGTTGTTTCCTGGTTCTTCGTTACAAGCATATAAAGTTGCTAAAAGAAATAATACTGCTAGAAAGTTAAATTTAGTTTGTTTAGTCATTGTTATAGTTTTTGTTTATTAAATTTCAATTTCGATAACTAATATTTATTAGCAAGTGTGAAAGTTGCTTCGACAAGAAAAAAAAAATCAAGATTTGTGAAAATAAAAACTGAACGACAATTTTATTGATAGATAAAATAGCAAGATATAGGAATGTTATTGGATGTAAAACCCTGTTTATAAGGGCTTAAAAAAGAATTCTATTTTGACAATCCTCTGATGATAACTTCTGTGATAGTATTTTTTAGTTTTTCTTTTTCTAATGCTCTTCCTGGTTTATGATAGATATAAATCCATTTGAAAGAAGAAAGAAATGCTTGAAAAAGGATAAATGGATCTTCATCAATTAGAATTCCTTCATTTACACCTCTTGCGATAATATGTATAATCCTCGATTCATATTCCTTACGAATAGTACGAAATTCCGTTAATGTTGGTTCTTCTAAGTATCGCCATTCATCGCTAAATACGGTTGCAGAAACAGGATCATCTACTGCAACTTCTATATGAAAATAAGACATGGCTTTTAGGATGGAAATAATTTCTACTTCTTCCTTCATGACCTTATTCATATGATCGAGATATTTATTAGCCTCACTCATGCAAATTTGGGCTAACAATTCTTGTTTGGACGAAATATGAGAGTATAAACTAGAAGCTTCTAATCCTACTTCTTTGGCTAATTGGCGCATAGATGTAGCCTGATAACCAAACTCTTTGAATAATCTAGCGGCTGCCTGAAAAATAAGATCCTTTTTAGTAAGCTTTGCCATTATACTTCATCGAAATTTACGGTAATATGATCCGTTTTAGGATACGATTGACAGGTAAGGATAAAACCTCGTTCTATTTCGTCTTGTTCTAAACCATAGTTGACATACATCTCTATTTCACCTTCTTCTAGTTTTGCTTTACAAGTTGCACATACGCCACCTTTGCATGCAAATGGAAGATCTGCACCTTGTTCCAAAGCTTTGTCTAGTACATTGTCATCATTTTTAGAAAAGAACATGTCCATTTCCTTCCCATCCAGGATGATTTTCATTGTTTTACTCGAAGTATTCTCGTCATTAGATGCTTCTTTTCGTATTTTTCGAGCTTCATCAGCTGCACCAGAGGTGAATAATTCGAAGTGAATCGTGTTAGCTTTCACTCCTTTAGAAAGCAGTTCTTCCTTTATTCCTAAGATCATTTTCTCAGGACCACATAGAAAATAATGACTCGTATTTTTTACATCGAAAAGCATGTTCCACATATCTATTTTCTCAGCATCGATCCGTCCATTAAATAATTCACTGTCTTGCACTTGGCCGGAAAGGATGTGATAGATAGAAAAGCGAGTAGTAAATTGGTTTTTAATGGATTCTAGTTCTTCAAGGAACATGATAGAACGTACGTTTTTGTTTCCATAGAAAAGACTTATAGTACTTTTTTTGGATGACTCCAAAATGGTTTTCACTATAGAAAGGATAGGTGTTATTCCTGATCCAGCTGCAAAGAATACATAATCTTTATCATCTTCACTTTCGCTTGGGTTTATGAATCCGCCGGTTGGTTCTGCTATTTTTACGGCATCTCCTATTTGTAGTATTCTATTTGCGTATGTGGAGAATCTTCCACCTTCCACTTCTTTAATCCCTACGGACAAACGATCTTCACTTGGCGAAGTACAAATGCTGTATGAACGTCGAATTTCTTCTCCTTCATGCTGATGAGAAAAGGTAATATATTGTCCAGCTTTAAAGGGGAAGTTTATGTCACTATCTATAGGTGCAAGATCGAGTCTTACACTATCTTCGGTGAGTCTTTCTATGTGGGTAACCTTAAAATTATACCATTTCATATTTTACGAATGAACGTTCGTTTGCAAATATGGAAAA
>CAZSKA010000288.1:0-3106 GCA_964607315.1 uncultured Saprospiraceae bacterium
GTATTTATCAATGTATAATGTTCTATTGGGGTCAGTTCCATTACAGGTTTTAGTATCGCATAAGTAAGATCCACCTGCCAATCGGACTTCTTCGCCCTTCAAGGTGTTGGTTATTTCCCAAGCATTACCTACTAAATTTACATGCTGTATGTGTTGCATTTCACTAGAGGAGTGATTAATGGTCCTAGAATCTTTATTGACTATAGACCAATATTCTTTGTATGTGGGTAATCTAGAGTTAGACCATTTACAATATGCTACAGCGTCATTATAACTAACTTGTGTAACTGGTAAATTAATATCCAAAACTTGGTTCCCATCTGGAATTCTCCAAGTCAAATTAGAATCAATTTCAAAATTAAGAACATCTTTTTGAATGAATGACCAACCGAATTTTTCAGCATCTGTAACGTAATTTGTTTCTTGTACAAACAGAGAAAAATCTTTATAGCTGACAGGTGTAAGTGTAGTATCTGAACAAGATACTAGCAAAAGTGTAACTAGAAATGATAGGATAGCTAGAACCCTCATTATTACGCCTGAAAATTATTCACCTAAAACATGATGATATAATGGTTTACCTAAAATTCTCCACCACCTTGGAATCCACCACCTTCTCTTCCACCTCTTTGACGCTCTTTCTTCTTATTGATTCTATAATTGGCTGCTAATGTCCATGTTCTCTGTCTCCATTGGAATTCTCCTTCTGAGAAAAAGTTTTCGCCAAAAGTTTCACTTCGCCATTTACGAGAATTTAATAAGTCTCTTACACTCAAAGTTAAGGTTAGATTTTTCTTTGGTAGAAAATCTTTACTCCAACCTAAATCTATAGATGTAATACTTAATCTTCTACCTTGTGGAGTGACTCTAGGTCCTCTGTAATTTGCCCTTAGCTGTACGTCACTGTCCCAAAAATTAAATTGAGAAGTTACCCGACTTGTAAATACTAAAGCATCAGCATCTAAAGAAGGGTCATCTGTTCCTGAATCTGATATAGACCTGAAAAAATTAATATTACCATTAAGTCTCAACCATTTTTTTACACTTACATTTCCATTAAGTTCTAATCCAAAGTCATTACCAACTCCTAGATTTTGTGGAGCTGTTAAAAATTCTTCTTCAGATATAATTTCTCTAATTCTAAAGATTAAATCTGTTGTTCTTCTGTAGAATACACCACCAGATAAAGTAGCATTTTCCCAGTATCTCAGATAATTTAGTTCATATGAATCTGTGTATTCAGGTGTTAAGTTAGGGTTTCCACTGAAAAAGTTTCTAGGATCACTAAATGAGAAAAATGGGTTTAATTCTCTAAAGCGAGGTCTTCTAATTCTTCTAGAATAACTTAATTGTAGAGCACTTGATTCATTCACTTCATAATTTAGAAACAATGAAGGAAAAAAGTTAAGTGAATCCCTGAAATTCTCTTCGTTTGTATTTAATAATTTGGTGCTGATTTCTGAATATTCAACTCTCAAACCAGCTTGAAAACCAAATCTTCCAAATTTATTTCCATATTGCGCATACACTGCATGAATGTCTTCATCATATTCAAAGTCATTCGTAAAACCAGCTAATGGTATCCATTCATCGTCAATGAAATCTTCCACTATGAAGTCATTTGATATATTTCTAATGCTCGTTCTATAACCTACCTCGTATTTATGATTTTTGTTTCCGTTAATAGGTTGTACATAATCTGCACTAAATGTGAAATTCGCTTGTCCTTCACTATTATTTGAACGTTGTAAAAATAAAGGTAAATCAACATCATTCAAGACTTGAGTTTGATTTAAATCACTTGATTCTTCTTCGAATTCATCTTCGTACTGAAATCTAATATTTAAGGTATGATCTCTAGAAGAAAATTCTTGATTATAGTCAATGTTGTATTGTAAGCCACTTTCATCTTCACCTTCATTATCCACTCTAAAAGTGCGACTAAAAGGATCATCAGCAGGTTGAATAAAATCTAGATAAGTTAGAGTAGTCCTATTATCGTCATTGCTTATTCTATATTGCACAGAACCAGAAATACTTGATTTATCTGTTATGAAATATTCCATTCCACCTCTAAACGTATTTCTAAGTCCTTCTCTTTGGATATCTCTATCTTGCAATGAAATAAATGTTTTAGTAGGAAGTGTAATTTCTTGGTACTGAAATCCAGAACCTGGAGTAGTTCTATAATTCAAGCCATAGCTTGCAAACCAATTGATTTTATTCTTTCTGTAGTTTATATTAGCGCCAATATTTCCTCCTAAGGGAAAGCTAATCCCAGAGTTAAATGATCCATTAAACCCACCTTCTCTTTGCTTTACTAATACAATATTAATTATACCTGCGATACCTTCTGCTTCATATCTAGACGATGGGTTAGTAATGACCTCCACTCTTTCGATCATATCAGAGGTGATTCCTTTCAGCCCATTTGCTTCATTGGCAAAACTAGAAGGTTGTCCGTTAATTAGGATTCTTACTCCTGAGCTACCTCTTAAATTTACAGTTCCATCAATATCGACAGTTACAGAAGGTACATTGTCTAGAATATCTTCCGCAGTACCTCCTCGGTTCGCTAAGTCTTGACCTACATTAAACACTCTTTTATCTAAAGTGAATGTATTTTGACTTTTTTCAGCTCGGATAGTAACTTCATCTAATTGAGCAGCGGATACTCTTACCTCTATTATTCCTAAATCTACTGTTCTATCTCCGTTTCTTATCTTATTTCTATCGATAGGAACAGATTCGATGATGCGTTTTTCATAGCCAATAAATTCTACCACTAGGAAGATGTTGCCTGGTTTTGTGTCTAAGTCGAAAAATCCATCAGTTAAACTGAGACCACCACCTAAAATACTAGAATCTTTCTTAGAAAAAATGGAAACAGTTGCAAACTCTAGACCTGTTCCAGATTCAGCATCTACTATTTGTCCCTTTAATTTGATGCCTGGACGTTCCCCACCAGAGCCACGCTGACCTCCACTTTGGGCGTAAGCCGAAAAGGAAATACAGATTACCAAAATGAAGAAAAATGTACGTGTTAATTTAATTCTATTTGTCATAAGGCGCAAAATTAGATTGAAAAGCTTGAACTTTGTATTTC
>CAZSKA010000289.1:0-3102 GCA_964607315.1 uncultured Saprospiraceae bacterium
TGGTTAAGGCGTGGGAAACCGCATTCAAGCATGGTGATAATCTTCGTATAGATGTGGACTTCTTAACTAATCTGAGTAAACATTTTGATAAATACCCAAATCTAAAAACCGACCTAGACAATCCTGTTTTATTTGACAGTTATAAAAAAATATACAAGGATCCTGAACTTGGATTTGAAACGTTAAGTCAATTAGCTGATGATGTTACAGATGATATTGCTGCACTTGCTAAAAGTGAATTTTTCAAAGCCTTTGTTATAAAAGGTAGGCAGTTTAATTCAAATATTGTAGATAATTTGTTTAGCAACGCGGCGATCTCAAATAAATTACAACAATTGTTTCCAGGTGTCAATCTAAATGAATATACTGTTTTAACGGAAGTTCAACTTTTTACTACAAATGGATTTACAAAAGCTGATATTTTACTGGTTAAAAAGACGGGTGATCAAATAGATGATATTATCTATATAGAAAATAAATTAAGTAAGGGAACAAATTTTACTCAAAGGCAAAAAGAAGGTCTTAGTATAATTAAAAATGAAGGGCAATTAACTGTTAAAGCTTCTGGAGGAACTGTATTACCCCAAAACACTATTATAGATATAAATCAAAGTAAGTGTATTAAAATATCTGACCACGGTAATCCTGATATTTCTGCACTGACAGCAAGTGATATTGAGTTAGTTGATTTCACCCCATTTTAATTTTATATAAATACTCATATGTGGCTAGGAGTTTCAGATATCAAGAGACAAATTAAGAGAGACCTTACTCCTTTTTTTAAGAAAGAGGGATATTATTACAGAACAAAAATACAAGGTGGTTCAATAGGTTTTGTAGAGAGAGAAAAGGAAGATTATTATTTCATTTTCTTTAATGTATTTACATCTGGTAAGGTATGGGTGTCTCCGATTTGTGGATATATAGATCAAATTGAAAAAATATTGTTCCAAATTAAATTACCAGACAAGTCGGTGCCACATTACTATGATAAAATATTTGATCCTCTTGGTCATATTACAATAGTTTCCAATAACGACCCTAGTAAAGAAATTAAATCAGATCAATTGTCATCAGAAGAGGATGTTTCAAAACTCTGTGCACAGATTATTGAATCTTTTGAAAAGGATGGAAAACCCTTTATTGAAAGGACAAATTCCAAAGAGAAAGTTTATAAAGAGCTAGTCAAAACCTATGAAGAGAAAGATTTAAAACCTTTATTAAGTAATACGAGCAAATTTTTTAAAGCGACTATAGTTTTTAGCCTTTTTGAAAGCAACTGGAAAGAGCAAAGAGTTCCATTTTTCAAGAATGAAATACTTAGTAACTATAAAAATCCCGAGAAGTGGTTAAAGGCTTATGATGAGTTATGTATGCATTTATCAAACCTCACCCAGCATAAGCCTGTCTAGTTTTATAATCTCTAATCACAGCATCAATAATATTAAAAAGGTTGTCTTTGGATTTAGAATCCATATTCTGAATTTCTTGTAATCGGGAAACAGTCTTTTTATCAAAGGCAGAGTTAATACCTTCGCCAACTAGATAATCCAGACTCACTTCGAAAGCGTCAGCGATTTTTTTAGCAGCATCCACGGAGGGAATGGCTTTGCCTCTTTCATACTTTCCAATCATCTCACGAGACACTCTACTTCTATCAGCCAAATCCGTTTGTGACCATCCTTTTTCTTTTCTAAGATTAGCTATTGTTATTGCGATTTTGTCCATTATAAGCCTGTTAAGTGTCCTAAAATACATTGATAATGCAAATTTAAGTAATTATAAGACGTAAATAAAGCCAATAGTTCTTTGTCAATTTGGGATTATAATCTACATTTGTGTCTAATAGTTCCATAAAAATATTTTTTGACTTTAACGTTTACTATGGAGATTAAAGACATCAAGGCACAATTAAGCATCCAAACTGTACTCAATCAATACAATCTATCACCCGACCGCAACAATCGTTTATGCTGTCCTTGGCACAATGACAAGACACCAAGTCTACAGATCTATCCAAAAACCAACACTTGGACATGCTTCTCATCTAACTGTACTGCAGGAAGTGGAGACACTATCGAGATGATCCAGAAGATGGAGAAGTGTACTAAACATGAAGCCTTAAAGAAAGCAGCTGAGTTGTGTGGTGAAATCAAATCTACTCCAAGCCTATCAGAAATCTTTAACAAGCTTCGCCAAAGTCTACATCGATCAAAGAATGCAATCAATTATCTAAAAGATCGTAACATCTACAATTCAGAGTTAGAAATCGGCTATAATCATTATCAAACAGAATACAAGCAGTTGCAGAACTGTATTATCTTCCCACTCAAAGACAGAAGCGGAAATAACACCTCACTTTATGGAAGATCAATATCAGACAAAAAAGGAAGCAATCACTATTATCTAAAAAACAGAAAAGGACTTTATCCAGGCTATCCAAGTCAAGAGACGAAAACCATGATCATCACAGAAGCGATCATCGATGCAGCCACATTATTAACTTATACAGATTATGAAGTGCTAAGCTTGTTCGGCACAAATGGATGGAACGAAGAACATACCGAATCAATCAAGAGTCTGGGTGAATTAGAAGAAGTGATCTTTTTTATGGATGGTGATGATGCAGGGAATAAGGCAATAGAAACTTATGCTCCGTTAGTCAAGGCGATGAAATCAAGAATCAGAATATCAAAGGTGAATACTCCTGAAGGTGAGGATGTGAACAGCTTAGTTATAGGACATGAACCAGAAATCTTAAACCACCTGATAGAGAATAGAACCTTTCTTTTTTCAACTGAGAAGCCTTCAAATGAAAAAGAAAAAGTAGAGCCAAATCAATCTATAGAGCTTAACATCGAGAATCCAGAATACATATTTACGGAGGTTGGCGAAATCAGATTTACGTTAATGGGTGGAATTGGTTTATATCCATTAGATAAGATGAAAGTCACTTTGAAGATTGAGAAAATCGGAAGCAACAGACCACTACACCGACTGCGACAAACGATAGGTCTATACCAAGATGATAGCGTAGAAAAGTTAGCTCGAAAAGTTGCGGAGCGATTGGAGATAGGCAGCACCAAAGTACATGAAGCATTA
>CAZSKA010000290.1:0-3067 GCA_964607315.1 uncultured Saprospiraceae bacterium
TTTTTCAAAATATCATCTTCTGTCCACTTTTCACTATCGTAAACAAGATTGATTTTATCGTCGAAATTAAAGGTGGAATTTGAATCGAAATTAAATCCTAGATCCATTTTATCACCAATCTTTCCTTGAATATCAGTTTTGATATTCATATTGAAATCTGGAGCTCCAAAACGTTGAACACGGAGAGGAATATTAGGATTATCTACTCGCTGGAAGTCATATCCTAGTGTGATATCGACATTTCCTTGAGGTTCTATAGTTATTTGGTTTCCTCCAAAGAGTCTGTCTATTAGCCTTTTCTTGATATCTACCCTTGCTACTGGGTCAATTATTCCACTTTTTGAACGGTTAGTGGCGTCAATACCTGCGAGTTGATTAAAATAATCTTTTTCAGCTTCTTTAGCTCGAAATTCTAAGTATTCATCAAAAGTCATGTAGGTAGGTGCTCTGAAATATTCGTCACCTATTTTTTCACGAATGATGTAAAGGCCAGTCTCAGGATCAAAAGTAACTTCCTTCTTTACATCTTTCGGATCTTTCAAGTCAAAAGGATTATAAAGTCCTCCTGTCACGAAGTCTCCAGTTCTATCTAATAGAGGAATAGTATCCAAAGCGATAGTGGTTTCAGGAGTATAATCTTGGTTTAATGAAAGGGGATTTGGGCCTGCAGCATACATCTGCGAGCAACAAACTATAATAGCAATAAGCGAGAGTAATTGCTTAAGAGTAACTTTCTTCATTTGATATATTCTCTTCGGATTATTTCTAATCTCATCTTTAGCACATTCGATAATAACGTAAGTTTTTCTGCACATATTATACATTAATGGGTATTATGACATTTTTTTTAGTACAGCTTTAATTAAAGCTTCACTATCTAATGAATCTGCAGAATTTTTAAGGATCTGAGACAATGCTTTCTCTACTGTGTTTTTAGGGAAACCAAGTGTCGTCAAAGCACTTAACGCTTCATCACGCGCACTATTGTCCACGCTAACCATATTTGTATCACTTAATGCTATTTCTTTTGTCAATTTGTCTTTTAAATCAAGAATTACACGTTTTGCAGTTTTGGGACCAATCCCTTTTACTTTTGAAAAACGCACGTGGTCATCTGTTGCTATAGAGGTAACTATTTCATCTGGAGTCATGCTTGATAAGATAACTCTCGTGGTGTTAGGACCTATACCAGAAACAGATAGTAATTTGTTGAATAAGTTTTTCTCTTTTTCAGTCATAAAACCATAGAGTGTATGTGAATCTTCTTTGACAATCAACTGCGTGAAAATCTTCACCTCATCAAGACTTTCTAATTGGGAATACGTCAACAAACTTATGTTAATGAGATATCCCATTCCTGCTGAATTTTCAACGTGAATTTCCGTAGGAGATTTAAAAGTGATTTTACCTTTTATGTATGCTATCATTATATACTTATCAGAATGCGCAAATGTAAATAAAATATATGCTTTTTTTATAAGATGAACTATGTCTTCAAATTCACAAAAGCTATAAATGACAAACGATTATACATTATAAATTATTTTAATGCGAGATTAGATTTATATTTTTTCATGCATTAGAGACTAAACTTGCTCATAATACTATCTTTGTTTCTTAATAAAATCAATATTTTAATGAACATTCTTATACTAGGAAGTGGAGGAAGAGAGCATACATTAGCATGGAAAATTTCTCAATCAAATCATTGTGATAATCTATTTGTAGGCCCTGGAAATGCTGGGACGAGCAAGGTTGCCAAAAATGTAGATTTGTCATTATCCGACTTTGAGCAGATAGGGTTTTTCTGTGAGAATGAGAAGATTGATATGGTAGTGGTAGGTCCTGAGGCACCATTAGTGGATGGGATTTATGATTATTTTGTTGGTAATGATGCACTTTCACACATAAAAGTCATAGGACCGTCAAAACAAGGTGCCATTTTAGAAGGAAGTAAGGCATACGCCAAAAAATTCATGCAGAAGTATGAAATTCCTACTGCAAGATATGCTGAATTTACGCTTGATAATATAGAAGAAGGGATTCAGCATATTAGGAATCAAGAGGGACAGATTGTTTTGAAATGTGATGGATTAGCAGCGGGAAAAGGAGTAGTGATATTAGAAGATAAAGAGCAGGCAATTCAGGAGTTTTCTGATATGCTTAATGGGAAATTTGGGGGAGCAGGAAATGTAGTTGTAATAGAAGATTTTTTAAGCGGGATAGAGTTTTCTGTATTTGTGGTGACAGATGGAGAAAGCTATCAGATTTTACCTATTGCAAAAGATTATAAGCGTATAGGAGAAGGTGATACTGGATTGAATACTGGAGGAATGGGAGCTGTTTCGCCTCCGCCTTTTGTAGATGAGGGACTAATGTCCAAAGTGATTAAGCGCGTTGTGGAACCAACAGTGCAAGGGATAAAATCGGAAGGAATAGTTTATAAAGGAATAGTGTTTATAGGTTTAATTCGAGTAGGAGATGAGCCTTATGTTATAGAGTATAATTGTAGGTTGGGAGATCCTGAAACAGAGGTAGTATTACCGAGGTTGGAATCGGATTTAGTAGAGCTTTTTGCTTCTTTACACGATGGAAGTTTAGCGGATCAAAATATAGAGATATCAGATCAATCAGCAGCAACTGTGATGTTAGTATCTGGTGGTTATCCAGAAGCTTATGAAAAGGGTAAGGAGATGGATATTCCTGCGGAAAGTGGATCTATTTATTTTCATGCTGGAACCAAAGAACTTGAGGGTAAAGTAGTTACTAATGGGGGAAGGGTATTGGCGATTACGAGTATGGATGATTCATTTCAACGCGCTATAGATCGAAGTATGGAAGAGGCTGAAAAGATTACTTTCGAAGGTAAGAATTATAGGAAGGATATAGGATTTGATTTGTAGGTACAGGGCAATAGGATAATGCCAATTCTACATTTAATTTCACCAATATTAAATTTGATTAGCACAATTCCATTGTTAGAAAACACAAAGAAGAAATGTTTTATAAGTCTAAGTAATACCAATTTAACTCCATAATGTCGCATTTCTTTTTACTTAATCTTTCA
>CAZSKA010000291.1:0-3060 GCA_964607315.1 uncultured Saprospiraceae bacterium
TAGGTGGAAATATTACAACGACTTATACTTTACCATTCTTCGGCAAGAATTTTAGCGAAGATGGGATTGTCGATGATGCAAAAGCAGCTGAATTAAGCGAGAAGGTTGCCGTATTTCAAGCGGCATTATAGTAAAGAAAATTGCTCATAAAACCATAAAACCTCTTTTAGCAAGGAGGCTGCATTATCCTTTTTCTTTGGGCTTAAGCCCAAAGATTATAGACCTATTCTCTCCAATGTACAACTCGCTCTGTAAATACCACTTTGTTGTCATTATTCTTAATCATAAGGTGATAAATTCCAGTGCTTAAATCACCCATGTTAATTGGAGAAAACCCCTGTTGGTTATACATGATCTGGCCTAAGTGATTGTATAAAATCACCTTGCCATTTATAAGATTTGGAGATTCTATGTTTAGAAAATGTGCCGTAGGATTAGGATAAATCTTGATGTTATAAAAAGCTAGATTTTCAGTATTAGTGAGCTCTCCATCACAGTTTTCATCTACGTCATTACCAGGTATTTCTTCAGCATCAGGATTGATGTCAGGGTTTTCATCGTCGCAATCTTCTGCAAGAGGGAAACCATCTTGGTCAAGATCATCATCTAGTGTTTCTGTGTTACAATCATCATCAATGCCATTATATGGTATTTCCTCGCTTCCAGGATTGATGTCAGGGTTTTCATCGTCGCAATCTTCCGCAAGAGGGAAACCATCTTGGTCAAGATCATCATCTAGTGTTTCTGTGTTACAATCATCATCAATGCCATTATATGGTATTTCCTCGCTTCCTGGATTGATGTCTGGATTGTCATCATCGCAATCTTCCCATGCGTCAAAACCATCTCCATCAAGATCGAATAATAACAGAGTTAAGGTAGTATTCGTGCTTGCTTCTTGAGATAAATCAAAAAGAATGCTTGCTCTGTTAGTTATTTCTGTGGTAGATATTATATCAGATTTAGGATAAATAGAAAAATTGATAAAAACATTATTCTCTGTGATGTCTCCAGCGAATGGATCTAAGTTGATTCCATTGAAGTTAAAATGAATGATGGAATTGTCTATTATTTCTATTTGTAAGAATTCTTCATAACTGGAGGAAATAAATTCAAAAGTGGATATATCCAGCGATTCTGACAAGGTATCAATTACTAGTATATCGCAAGCTGTATTATAACTAGAATTGCTAAATCTAATGGTGTAAGTTAATTTCTCATTTTCAAACACTACATTATCTTCTCTTGATGGTCTTACTATTTTGTCTTGTAGCAAGAAATCACATCCGTGCATAAATTGATAATTACTTGTGTCTGAACTTAATGAATCTTGAGTGATGATGTACGAGATGTTATTGATGCTAGTACCTATCGGTAAATCTATTTCAGAAGGTAAAAAGACGGTGAGTTGTTTATTTACAGGATTCAAAATAGAAAGATCGTTAATATGCCAGCCATATTTATTTCCATCAATACTATCCGGAATATCAATAAAGGTGATGGAATCAATGTTATTATCTAGCTCGAACCATAATGTTCCATCTATTAAGTCAGTACCATTGATGGCAGCTGAAACTTCTATTTCTTGTTCGCTTTCACAAGAAGGTATTGATGCTATAATATTTGTTTCAGCAACACCATTAGAAGAAGGGAAAACGCCAAATAATAGACTATCTGTTTCAATGAGTAATGAATTGACATGATAGACTGTAGAATCTGTAGTCAATTGCCAAAGATTATTTGAAGTGCTAAAACTAACAGATTGCTGCTGCACACTTGGTTCTATTTTAATAGGATTTGTTTGACTACTGAAAATAGTAGAATTGCTTTCAATAAGGTCTAGAGCAATACCTTGAACGAGCACTTCGTCATTATCAAAATGTTGGTTTTGATTTGCGTCGTAAAATGTGTAAACTGAAAGATTCAAATTTGCAGAACAATACTCCTGTATTGCTTCTACATTAGAGCAAAAACTCGATGGTCCTTCATATATATAAGTGCCATTTTTTTCAAGATGATTACAGACCACTGGAACTGCACAAAAGTCGAACTTGTCGTTGTCTGAAATCACTAATGTATCAATGATGTCAGCAGCAGTTAAGCCATCGATAGAAAACAAAGCAGGATTATTCTCAATTTCTATATTTTGAACTGATTTTAGATTATTAATGTCATCAATTTCCTGCAGTAGTTGGTTTTCCTTTATTCTTATTGCACCAATCACTGTATCAAGAGTAGCAAATTTTGGCAAACGAATAAGCGCATCATTGCCAGTAATAACCATAGAATCGCCAATGAATTCTAAAGCATCAAAGTCTGAATTTTCCCAATTTCTAACGTCATTTATGACAAAAAAGCCATCTACTTTTTTTAAGGAAGAAAAATTATGAAATGGGCTATCGATATATCCATCAAGACTAAAATAACCAACAGTTTCTAAGTTTTCAAAATTTGATTCAATAGGGAAGAAGCCAGTACTTGAAAGACTGAAAGTTATTCCAACATTTCTTAGTTTCTTAAAACTATTTGTGTTTTTGTTGAATTCAAAAAGTGCAATGGCTTGAAGTGTAAAGCTTTTCCCAACATATTCTAAATTTTCAAAAGCATTTAACTCTTTTAGGTTTTGTGGTGGGGCAATGGAGAAATTTCCTTCAACTAGAGTTAATGAATCAAATCCATTTATTTCAGTGTAATCATTTCCAGCTATAGATAAATCACCTCTTACTTCTTTCAGTTTTGTAAAACCGCTTAATGACAGATAATTTACAAATATATCTCCTGCACACAAATGATATCCCCAAAACCTCAAATCACCTCCCACATATTCTAGCTCTGGTAGTCCATCAATTATAGGAGATAAGCCAGTAAAACTTAAGTCACCTCCTACATACTTAAGGTTGTTAAGAGCATCTAGATGGTTATAACTAAATGTTCCGAGAATAAAATCTCCCGTTATCGTATCTATATTAGAAAGAGCATCTAATGAAGAATAGCCTGTACAGTTATCAATAAGAATAGAATCTAATTTATAAGCCAATTCTAAATACTTATCAATAATTG
>CAZSKA010000292.1:0-2963 GCA_964607315.1 uncultured Saprospiraceae bacterium
TGTTAAACATATTCCTGAGGCTCCTTATAATGAAGGTACACCTCAGATGCAGATTACTTCTTTAGATTACTCAAAATTTCAAGGTAGAATTGCGATTGGCCGATTGTTAAGAGGAGACCTGAATGTTAATTTAGATTACTCTTTATGTCAAGCTGATGGAGTAATTAAAAAAATACGAATTAAAGAGTTGTTCTTATTTGAAGGACTTGGTAGAAAAGCAGTAAAATCAGTGCGAAGTGGAGATTTATGTGCTGTTGTAGGTTTAACTGATTTCGAAATTGGCGATACTATTGCTGACCTTGAAAATCCAGAAGTTCTGCCGCGTATTGCAGTTGATGAACCTACTATGAGTATGTTATTTACTATTAATAACAGTCCGTTCTTCGGTAAAGAAGGTAAGTTTGTTACTTCACGACACCTAAGAGATAGGTTATTTAAAGAAACAGAAAAGAATTTAGCGTTAAGAGTAGAAGAAACTGATACAGAAGACAAGTTTAATGTATATGGAAGAGGAATTCTACACTTGAGTGTATTGATAGAAACAATGAGAAGAGAACTTTATGAGCTTCAAGTTGGTAAACCACAAGTTTTAATAAAAGAAATCGATGGTGTAAAATGCGAGCCAATAGAAAGTTTGGTTATTGATACGCCAGAAGAATACAGTGGTAAAGTTATAGAGTTAGTTACTCAGCGTAAAGGTATGCTTAAAGTAATGGAACCAAAGGGTGATGTTCAACACTTGGAATTCGAAATTCCTTCAAGAGGAATCATAGGATTAAGAAATAACTTATTAACTGTAAGTTCTGGAAATGCAGTAATTACACATAGATTCTTAACTTTCGCACCATATAAAGGTGAAATCCCCACAAGGAATAAGGGGTCATTAGTTTCCATGGTAGAAGGTCAGGCATTGGCATTTGCATTAGATAGACTTCAAGATAGAGGAAAGTTCTTTGTAGAACCAGGTGATCAAGTTTACAAAGGTCAAGTGTTAGGTGAACATACTAGAGATAATGATTTGGGAGTCAATGTAATAAAAGGCAAGAAGCTTACGAATATGAGATCTTCAGGTGCTGATGATGCAGCAAAACTTGCTCCAAAAATTGTATTTTCGTTGGAAGAAAGCATGGAGTATATTAAAGAAGATGAATATTTAGAGGTAACTCCTGAAAATTTAAGAATGCGAAAAATTCAATATAAATTGTGAAAATAGCAATAATTAGAGAAGAAAAGAATCCACCGGACTCTAGGGTTCCATTAGCACCTTTTCAAGTTGAATCTTTGATAAGTAAAGGGTATAAAATCCAAGTTCAAAGATCCTCTAATAGATGTTTCAAAGATGAGGAATATGAGGCATTGGCTATTCCCATGATAGATGAAATAACCGACCAAGATTTTCTTCTTGGCGTAAAGGAAGTTCCTGTTGATAACATAAAATATGATAAAACGTATTTTATGTTCAGTCATACCATAAAAGAACAACCATATAATGCCAAGTTAATTCAAAAAATAATCTCACAGAAATCATCTCTTATTGATTATGAAGTGTTGGTGGATGATGATGAAAACAGAGTTATAGCATTTGGAAAATTTGCAGGCATGGTAGGTGCTCATAATGCCTTATATACTTATGGCGTTCAGACAAAACTGTTTAGTTTACCTAGAATGAATGAGTTAGACGATTACAATGCTGCAAAAGATTTGTATTCAAAAATAAATTTACCTAATACTAAAATTGTTTTGACAGGTACAGGACGAGTTAGTAATGGTGCAGCATTAGTTCTAGAAGATATGGGGATTAAGAAGGTTTCTCCATTAAGTTTTGTTTCTGAAGCGTTTGATTTTCCAGTATATACGCAGTTAAGCTCATTTTATTACGCGAAAAGAAAAGATGGAAAGCCTTTTGAAGATATCCAAGATTTTTATGATAATCCTAGTAAGTATGAAAGTGATTTTCATCATTACATAAATCAAGCAGATATTTTTATTAATGGAATTTATTGGCATCCAGAAGCTCCAGCATTCTTCACTTCGGAGCAGATGAAAAATAATTTTGCAATAAAGGTAATAGCAGATATTACTTGTGATATTGCTCCTGAAGCGAGTGTACCTTCAACATTAAGACCTTCTACAATAGCTGATCCTGTTTATGGATATGATGTACAAAGTAAACAAGAAATTACTCCGTACTCTGGAGGTATAGATATAATGGCAATTGATAATTTACCAAATGAACTACCTAAAGATGCTTCAATAGCTTTTGGAGAAATGTTCATTAAGAATGTATTAACTCCTTTAGAGAATGGTGATGATAGCATTATTAAACGTGGTACAATTGTAGATAAAGGAAATTTAACACAAAGATTTAATTACCTAAAAAATTATGCTGGCCAATAGGATTAGTATCACCTACATTAATCCTAATATTTTAGCATACTTAACCATTTCTCCTTGGTTACTTATTTTAAGCTTTCCTGTTAAAATTGCCATCATTGGATTTAAATCTTTATTGACAAGTTTCATAAGATTTTCCTCAGTGCTTTTCACAACACATTTAGCATCTCCAATTAATCCTTCTTCTGCTAATAATTCACCATCTTGTATGGCTAAAGTGACATTTTTATCTGTATCTTTTAATATAAAATGAAATCTTGTTGTATGTCCTTCTAAAGCTTCTTTTCTTACTTTTTCCGGTAATGACATTAAAAATTCAGTAGCGTTCATATTTTTTTTTAGTTTAATCTGTTTCCATTTCTAAATCCAACAATATATGCACCTGGATACATTTTCTTAACTCTGTTTAAAAGAAATTCTTCAGCATCTTCTTTACTTTGATAATCTCCTATTAGATAAAGATTTGTACCAGTTCTTGATTTAAAATTTACTAGATCATCATGTCTTTGAAATATATCATGATCCTCAGATATTAGATCTTGAGAAAAATGTATTACAATTTTATACCC
>CAZSKA010000293.1:0-2944 GCA_964607315.1 uncultured Saprospiraceae bacterium
TCCCAGTAGGAGTGACAGTAGTAACATGGACAGTAGTAGATGCTGCAGGAAATGAAGCTACATGTGAGCAACTAGTAACAATTACAGATGATGAAAACCCAACAATCACATGTCCAACAGCAGTAACACAAACTGCAGATTCAGGCTTATGTGAGGCAACAAGTGTGGATTTAGGAACACCAACATTTGATGATAATTGTATGGGCTCAAGTGTATCAAATGATGCACCATCAGTATTCCCAGTAGGAGTGACAGTAGTAACATGGACAGTAGTAGATGCTTCAGGAAATGAGGCTACATGTGAACAACTAGTAACAATTACAGATGATGAAAACCCAACAATCACATGTCCAACAGCAGTAACACAAACTGCAGATTTAGGCTTATGTGAGGCAACAAGTGTGGATTTAGGAACACCAACATTTGATGATAATTGTATGGGCTCTAGTGTGTCAAATGATGCACCATCAGTGTTCTCAGTAGGAGTAACAGTAGTAACATGGACAGTAGTAGATGCGTCAGGAAATGAAACTACATGTGAGCAACTAGTAACAATTACAGATGATGAAGCTCCTGTTGCAATTTGTCAAGACATTACAATTATATTAGATGACTACGGAAATGCAAGTATTAGTCCTACAGATATAGATGGAGGTTCATATGATGCATGTGGAGTAACGTTAGCTATTGAAAATGGAGATTTTAATTGTGATGATGAAGGAGATAATATTGTTACCTTAATAGTTTCAGACGCTTCTGGTAATGTAAGTACATGTGATGCAACTGTTACAGTTGAGCATAATGTTGTAGTGAATCCACAATTTAGACTCTTCGGTCAGACACCTTGGTTATTCACTAACGAAGGAACTGCTGTTGAAGATGATAAAGTAGGCCTTGCAGCACATCCAGTAGATGCTAATGGTTATCAGTGGACAGGTCCTAATGGTTTTACCTCTAATAATAGAGTTGTAATTTTTGATCCTGTCACATCAGATATGGCTGGAGAATACACTGTGATTTACACAAGTCCAAATGGGTGCATGGATACTTCATTTGTTGTATTAACAATTGAATGTAATCCTGATAATTTCATATGTGAAACTGATCATTTTGAACCACTTGCCACAGGAACTATTGTTGATACTCAAATACCTGGAGTTACCATATTTGGGCATTCTACAACTACTTCTGAAAATAGAGCTATGATTTTCGATAGTGATAACCCTACTGGTGGTGATTTTGATCTTGGAGCTGGAGTTGGTCAGATATTGATTATTTCAGAAGATGGAGATAGTAGTGATCCAGATGATGATGTTAATGGAGGTATATTTG
The DNA here is from genome assembly GCA_964607315.1 of uncultured Saprospiraceae bacterium. Classification (GTDB taxonomy): domain Bacteria; phylum Bacteroidota; class Bacteroidia; order Chitinophagales; family Saprospiraceae; genus JAHDFB01. The sequence goes on from CAZSKA010000293.1 coordinate 1,333, forward strand.
AATTCGATTTCGAAGTAGATCAATACATTTCATTCATTGATTTCTTGGATGTTGAACATTCAGGTGGCTTTATTAAATTATTTGATTCTTTAGGAATGCAAATAGGTAATTTCAGTATACCTGTGATGGGTGATGCAAATCAAGCTACAGTTGATATTTATACTTCAAATGTATCTTTTATGGAAATTTACTTTGTAGGTTCAGGTGCTATTACTGATTATTGTACAAATAATATGACACAATGTATGGAAGAAATAGAGGTGGAAGTTTGTAATGAAGTGCACACTGAAACATGGAATAATGGATATGGATTCTTCTTAGATGGTGGAAGTGATTGTTTATTATCGCAATGGCCTCTTGGAAGTGGAAATAGTGCTGTGAGATTAAGAGATAACAGTAATTCTTCTATTACTAGAACAAATAACATTGATCTTTCAAATAGCGGATCTGTCGAAGTGTCCTTTGATTACTATGTGTTAAGTTTTGAAAATACTGAAGACTTCTTCTTCGAATATTCTCTTGACGGAGGATCAACTTGGATAGAAGCAGGGCATTGGATAAATGGTATTGATTTTGTTAACAATCAAGCTAAAACAGATGAACTAATTATTGAAGATTTATTTAATTCTATTACTCAATTTAGATTTAGATGTGACGCTGGTAATAACCAAGATTTCCTATGGTTAGACAATATTGTTATTGTTGAATGTGAGGATGACCTATGTAATCCTTCCGAGTTAACGTGTAATAATGATCATTTTGAACCATTAGCAACAGGTACTATAGTAGACACTCAGATTCCTGATGTTACAATATTTGGACATTCAACGAGAACCACTGATAATAGAGCTATGATTTTTGATAGCGATAATCCAACAGGAGGTGATTATGATCTAGGTGTTGGAATCGGCCAGATATTAATTATATCTGAAGATGGAGATAGTAACGATCCAGATGATGATGTGCAAGGTGGTACTTTTGATTTTGATTTTGAAGTCGATCAATATCTGACTTATGTGGATTTATTAGATGTGGAAGATCCAGGTGGACATATAAAATTATATAATGCACAAGGATTATTAATTGATTTCTTTAGTATCCCAGTTATGGGAGATGGAAATCAAGCAAGAATCGATGTTAATAGATCTGATGTGTCATTTATGGAAATCTACTTTGTGGGATCAGGTGCTGTAACAGATTATTGTATTACTGATATGGCTGATTGTATGGAAGAAACTGATGAGGATTGTAGCTTAGTTCAAGAAGAAACTTGGGATGCAGGTTATGGGTTTTTTATTGATGGGGGAAGTGATTGTCAATTAACAAATTGGCCATTAGAAGGTGGAAACACTGCAGTTAGATTAAGAGATAATAGCAGTACTTCCTTTACAAGAACCAATGATATTGATCTTGCGAATAGCGGATTTGTTGAAGTATCTTTTGATTACTATGTGTTTAGCTTTGAAGGTAGTGAGGACTTTTTCTTCGAATATTCACTTAACGGAGGTTCAACTTGGATAGAAGCTGGGAATTGGGTACATAATGTTGATTTTGTAAATCAGCAAGTTTATTCTGAAGTGGTAAATATTTCAGATGTATTTACTTCTAATAC
>CAZSKA010000294.1:0-2939 GCA_964607315.1 uncultured Saprospiraceae bacterium
ATGTTACTACTGTCACTCCTACTGGGTACACTGATGGTGCATCATTTGATACACTAGAGCCCATACAATTATCATCAAATGTTGGTGTTCCTAAATCCACACTTGTTGCTTCACATAAGCCTGAATCTGCAGTTTTTGTTACTGCTGTTGGACATGTGATTGTTGGATTTTCATCATCTAACACAGTAACAGTGAAACTACATTCTGTAGTTAAACCCATTGCATCTGTCGCTATAAATAAAACTTCAGTGATACCTACCTCAAATACATCACCATCAACCATATGGCCACTTACAGGATCTAAAGTTACACCTGGGCAGTTATCACTGGCAGTAATAATACCGTAGAAAACATTCGAACTACACATTCCTGGATCTGCAATAACTGTTATATCAGAGGGACAATTGGTAATAACTGGCGGTTCTACATCATTAACTGTTATGTCAAATGTACAATTGACAGAATTACCGTTCTCATCAGTCACTTCCATTATAACTGTAGTTATACCTGCTGGGAATTGTCCAATCGCATCTTGACCAAAAGTGAATATGTTTACTCCTGGAGCAGAGAATACTGGATTAGTTACCTCACAGTTATCATTAACTGAAGGTATCGTCCAAGTAACTAAAGCTGAACAATCTCCTGTAACGTTATTTATTATCTGATCCTGTGGACATTCTGAAAAAGTAGGTAAAATATTATCTTCTACTGTTACATTTGAATTACATGTACTCACATTACCATTCACATCCGTTACAGTTAAGGTAACAATATTAGTTCCTACATCACTACAGCTAAAGTTGGAATCTATTATACTAAGATTAAATCCACATGCATCACTTGAACCGCCATCTATATCTGAAGCAACTATATTTGCAAGACCATTCTCATCCAACTCAATGGTAATATCTTGGCAAATAGCTATAGGTGCTAAATTATCTTCAACTGTTACTGTTGATGAACAATTAGATACATTTCCATTTACATCTGTGACTGTAAGTAATACTGTATTTATTCCTACATCTGAACATGTGAAACTCGTAATATCTAATGCTAAACTTACAATACCACATGCATCACTACTTCCATTATCAATATCTGCTGAAGTTATACTTGCCATTCCATTTGCATCTAATTCAACCGTAATGTCTTGACATAATGCAACTGGAGCAACATTATCTTCAACTGTTACCACTGCTTCACAAGTGTTCACATTTCCGTTTGCATCTGTGACTATTAGTATAACTGTGTTATCTCCAACATCATTACAGCCAAAGTTACCAGAACCTTCTGCAATACTTAGACTCACGCCACAAGCATCGCTTGAGCCATCATCGATGTCCTCTGCTACTATACTTGCGACTCCGCTTTCATCTAGTTCGATTGTGATGTTTTGACAAACTGCTATCGGATCAGTGTCATCAACAACCGTTACAGTTGCAGTACATACATCTACAAATTCGCCATCAGAAACAGTCAGTTGTACTTCATGAATTCCAACCATAAAGGGTCCTTCAGAATCAAGAGTAAAAGTTAATTCATCCATATTCGGGTCAATTGCACCCCCATTAACATCAGCCGCAGTGATACTTGCAGAACAAGTCTCATCGGTTGAAACTGTAATATCCATACATACAGCAACTGGGGGATCATTACATACTCCGTTGGGATCACTAATTGTTACTATTGCATCACAAGAACTCTCATTTCCAGCTGCATTGGTCGCTGTAAGAGTAACTACAAACTGTGCATCTCGGTCATCACAATCATATGTTACTTGTCCGTCTGTAATTTCATAAGTAACACCTGGACAGTTATCTGTTGTACCTAGTGCTATTGCATCAATATCTGTTGAGCTTAAAGTATAAATTTCTCTGTCTACTAAATCTATTGTTATATCATTACATATAACTGTAGGTGCCTGATTATCAACCACAGTTACATTAAAACTACAAGTTGAAGCATTCCCACTTTCATCCATTGCTTGATATACTATGGTTGATATTCCTACTGGGAATGAAGATCCTGATTCTAGACCTGAGACTAATTCAATTTCGATCTGTCCTGAGCCTAGATTTGTTCCGTCAACCCATTTCCAACCGCCAAAATTTTGGCTTGCATTTCCTGGTTCAATGAAATTTGGATCAGTATCATCATGGAAACCACCTACCCATCCAGTTACATTTTCTGCATTGAGAAAATCATCTTCTTCTTGAGAATTAATGGAAGATAAATCACCACCTATAGCTTGTGCATTTGCACGACTAGTTAACCATGTAGCATTAATATTCGCCCAATAATAGCTATGTCCTGCAAAATCACCGATTTTTGTAAAACCTGAAAAACTTGTATTTTCTATGCTAGTAAATTCTACTATCCCTCTTCTTAGAAAAGTGTTTGGTAGGTCATTCCAAGTCCCATTTGATAATAATTCAAGATAATCCTCACCTACTCCAAAATCGTTTGGCTCTCCATTGTTGAAGAAATTAAATGCTTCAATACTACAATTATCCATTGCTGTAGGAATGTTATAAGTTACTATTGTTTCACAACTATTTAAACTGTTATTTACTATTATATCAGTTGGACATATTATGACTGGAGCTTCATTATCAATAACCGTTACAAGCTGCAAACATGTAACAACGTTGCCATTTCCATCATCTGCTGTCCAAGTAACAAAATTGTCACCTAATACAAATGTTGATGGAGCATTGTTTGTCGCAGTTATATTCATAGTACAATTATCACTTACTATAGCTTCACCTAACAACACATTACTAGCTTCACATGTGCCAGGATCTACAAATACTGTTATAGGATCTGGGCAAGTAATAGAAGGATTTTCATCATCTGTAATTGTTACTAGTTGTTCACATGTAGTTTCATTTCCTGAAGCATCTACTACTGTCCATGTTACTACCGTTACTCCTACTGAG
>CAZSKA010000295.1:0-2936 GCA_964607315.1 uncultured Saprospiraceae bacterium
GTTTTATGAAGAGCAATATATAAACTAGTCAATTATGAAAATTAATAATATTACATCTGTGAGTTATCTCTTTGTTTTGAGTGTTATGTCCATACTATTTATTGCTTGTGAGGAAGAAATAATAGATACTGGAGGAGATCCTGTAATGATGGAAGATCCACAGGGTGAAGATCCTGGTGATAACGACGGATGGGAATTGATATTTGATGAAGACTTTACCTTCGATTTGGGCCAATGGGATTTATGGGATGGTGGAGCGTTTAATAATGAAATACAACTCTATACTCCTCAACAAGTAGGACCTAAAGCAGGAATATTAACAATAAGTACGCTCAGACAAGATGTGACAGGGCCTACAACACCTTATGATCCTACACCAAAGAATTTTGAATATATTTCAGGAAGAATAGAGTCTAAAGAAACCTTTGGCATTAGCGAAACAGAGGGGAATAGAGAAATTCGTATGATGGCGAGATTGAAGTTGCCTGCAGGTCATGGGATGTGGCCAGCTTTTTGGTCGTTTGGTGACCCTTGGCCAACTCAAGGTGAAATTGATATTCTAGAGGCTAGGGGAGGTGAACTCGATCGTTTTCAATCGAATCTTTTTTATGGAGAAGAGGCTAATGTAAACATTAATACAGGGAATGAAAGAGTACATGTCATTGGTGAAGATTTGAGCGCAGACTATCATAATTATGAGATGATTTGGTCAGCGACTTCCATTCAGATTTTATTTGATGGAGAGTTAATGCACACCTATAATGCAGATGCAAATAATAATATAGATCGCTTTTTAAATAAGAATCAAAAGATCGTTCTAAATACTGCTGTGGGTGGAGACTTCTTTACAGATCAGAATTCAGATAATTATGCCAATAGTGCTTTTATGGATGTGGATTGGGTAAGGGTTTACAGAAGATAACTATACTCATAGGGTATGTTGATTTCATTCATCATGTTACTTTTGAAAATTCAGTACGTAAATGTGTTTTTCTTGGGTTTAAGTTTTTTTATAAGGTCTTTGTCTCTATCTGGAAACAGGTGATGTCTTTTGTTTTTTTTAGGCTTACGCCCAAAGATTTATTCCAATTTTAATTAGGTATTTCGAAGCTTTATTCCTTTGCTTTTGCATTGTTCTTTAATAATAATACTTCTAGCTAAAGCTCAATAAATAATATTTCAAGACGATTGCGTTTAATAAAAAGAAAAATGTATATTTGCTTTATTAAACGATAGCGTCTATAAAAATGCCGAAGATAATTGCAACAAAGGAAGATTGGGTAAAATTAGGATATAAACTTTTTTCTGAAAAAGGTATCTCGGGAATTGTCATTGAATCAATGGCAAAGAAACTCAAAGTAAATAAATCCAGTTTCTATTGGCATTTTTCAACCAAAAAATCATTTGTTGATGAAATTATTCTCTTTTGGGAGAATGATAGTGCTAATGATATTATTTCAATGGTCAATTCATTTGACAAACCGAAAGAGAAGTTTGTGAAATTAGTGGAATTATCATTTAAGAAAGATAATAATCTAGACTTTTTCTTCTACATCAAAAAATATGCAAAATCAAATAAAGCATTGTCTAAGAAGATTGATGAATTAGATATGCAACGAATTTTGTTTACCCAAAAATTAATTGTTGACCTAGGATATACTGATAAAGAAGCTAAAATTAAATCAGAGGTTTTTTATAAATACCTTATCGGATATCACGAAATGATACGCTATAAAAAACAAAGAAAAGATTACTTGAAAGAGTTGAAAGTTGAATTAAACCAGTTTATAAAATTTTAATTATGAAAAAGCTATATCTGAAAATCGCAGGATGTATAAATCTCTTTACAGCTGTTCTTCATTTGATTGCAGGTCAAGTTGACCTAGTAAACCCGTTGATGAATAGTAATTTAGCCTTACAAGAAAAAGGTGAGATTACTTCTGCTTGGCATATTGTGACAATTCTTTTATTTTTCACCTCATACATTATTTTACGACATGCCTTTTCTAATGAGAATGGAAGAAGCATACAGCAACTAAAGGATCTGGCATTTCTATATTTATTATGCGGATTACCATTTATCATTATAAGCTTAATCCTAGGGATATTTGCTCCACAATGGATATTACTAATGCCAATAGGTGTTTTAATTCTTTTAGAAGTCAGGAAGGAAAAGGCATCTCAGTTCAGATTACAGGAAACGAAATAAATACTAAGGTTCTATTTCGACAATCATTTCTATTTCTACACAAATATTTCGAGGAAGTGAGCCCATGCCGACAGCTGCTCTTGCATGTTTCCCTTTTTCTCCAAAAACTTCCACCATCACATCACTAAAACCATTGATTACTTCTGGATGATTCCCAAAATCATCTGTTGAATTTACCATTCCTAATACTTTTACAACACGCTTAACTCTATTCAGATCTCCAAGATGATCTTTTAAAACAGCAAGTTGTAAACCTGCAACAACTCGAGCAGCTTCATAACCTTCTTCTACAGTAAGATCTTGTCCTACCTTTCCTTTTATGTATTCACCATCAGCTTTCTTGGGGCCTTTACCTGCTAGAAATAAAAGATTGCCTGATTGTACTACATGTACGAAATTAGCTACTGGAGGAGAAACTGGTCCTAATTCAATTCCGAGTGATTTTAATTTCGAGTCATAGTCTATTTTTTCACTGCTTTTAAGAGGTGTTTCTTCTACTTTGTTTGCAGGATTATTACATGAAATACTTAAGACAAAAAAAAGCACAAAGAATACTGGAAGTAATCGCATAATTAAAAAGTTAGGTTTTATAAGTTTGAAATAAAAGTATTAAAATATAGTTTATGACTTATTAAATTTTGGGCTTAAAGCCCAAATAAAAATATAAGAAAATATCCTTATTAGGAACAGGTTTTTTTTCTCCACTTAATATACTCTAATTTAGAAG
>CAZSKA010000296.1:0-2920 GCA_964607315.1 uncultured Saprospiraceae bacterium
GGGTGAGGGAGGGAAGGATGGGGAGGGAGAAGGTTGAGATGTCGCGAGAGGAGAGCTAGTTAGATATGTAGAATTTAAATGAGTTCTCAGGGGGGATTAAACATGTTGGAAGTTAAATTATTTTCCGGGACTCATTCGAAAGTATTAGCTAGTCAGATAAGTGATCATTATGGTTACGAGCTTGGTTCTCTTGATGTAAAGAAATTCAGCGATGGCGAAATGCAAGTTATTGTCAATGAATCAGTAAGAGGAAGCTATGTTTTTTTCATACAATCAACTTTTGCTCCGGCAGATAATTTGTTAGAAATGTTATTGATGATCGATTCAGCAAAGCGAGCTTCTGCTGGATATATTACAGCAGTGATTCCATACTTTGGTTATGCGAGACAAGATAGGAAAGATAAGCCAAGAGTGCCGATTTCTGCAAAGTTGATGGCTGATGTGATAGAGGCAGCAGGGGCAAATCGGATTATGACAATGGATTTTCATGCTGATCAAATTCAAGGCTTTTTTAATATTCCAGTTGATCATTTAAAGAGTGAAGCTATATTCATACCTCATTTGAAGAAAATGAATCTTGATAATACAATTTTTGCTTCACCTGATGTAGGAGGTGTAAAACGCGCAAGAAACTATGCTAAGTATTTTCAAAAAGATCTTGTAATCTGTGATAAAGAACGAAGAATTGCTAATGAGGTGGCTAACATTACAGTAATTGGTGAAGTGAAAGGTAAAGATGTTATTTTAGTAGATGATATAGTAGATACTGCAGGAACTTTATGCAAAGCAGCTGACAAGTTAATTGAAAAAGGTGCGAAAAGTGTTAGAGCTCTTTGTACCCATCCAGTTCTTTCAGGTAAAGCTTACGATAATGTGAAGAATTCTAAACTTGCTGAACTCATAGTGACTGATACTATTCCGCTAAAACAGAAATCTGCAAAGATTAGTGTTTTATCTTGTGCTAAGCTATTTGCAAGAGCAATCCGTAATACACATGAGTACAAGTCAATTGCAGCTTTATTTGTAGAATAATTTTTGCTAATATTTTCGGAATATCCAAATAATAAATCTATCTTTGCAGTCCATTTTGAAAAAGGTCGGGAATCGACTAATAAAAAGGTATTATGGAGACCGTAAATATAGCAGGACAAAGTAGATCTACAGGATCAAAATCATCAAAAGCAATCAGACAGGAAGGTAATATTCCATGTGTTCTTTATGGACAAGATGGAAATACACATTTCTCTGTTGGACGTCAAGCAATTAAACCACTAGTTTATACGCCTGATTTTAAAATTGCAGAAATTAATGTTGATGGAAAGAATTTTAGAGGAATTCTTAAAGATATTCAGTTTCACCCTGTAACTGATAACATTGAACATGTAGATTTTCTTCAGCTAACTGATGGTGTTCCTGTAAAAGTAAATTTACCTCTTAGAACTAAAGGAGCGTCGGAAGGTGTAAAAGTTGGAGGAAAGTTAATTCAGCAAGTAAGAAGTATACTTGTAAAAACTCTTCCTGAACATTTAGTAGATGAATTATACGTTGATATTTCTGATCTTAATCTTGGACAAAGTGCAAGAGTAAGAGACATAGAAGTAAATGACAATATACAGATAATGAACCCTGGAGCAACTCCAGTTGTAATGGTAGAAATTCCTAGAGCTCTAAGATCTGCTCAATCTCAAGCTGAAGATGGCACTGATGCACCAGCTGATGCTGCAGCTGAGTAAGCTTACAATTCTAGCGTTTAAAATATATGCCTCATCAATTTTATAATTGATGAGGTTTTTTTATTTGGGTTAAACCCAAAGGGATTTTGTACATTTGAAAAATGAGAATCGCCTGGATACAATATGATATTACTTGGAAGAATAGCAATGAAAATATATCATTCGTTATAGAAACTGTAGAATCATCCCAAAACTCGTTTGATTTGTTGGTTCTTCCTGAAATGTTTGATACTGGCTTTGTTCTTGACCCTACAGATTTAGGTGATAGAGATCAAGAAGCAGTTTTAAATAAAATTCAACAACTTTCTATTCATCACACTTTTGATATTGTATTTTCCATGATTTGGAAAGAAGGAGATGACTATTTCAATAGAGCTTTTTATGTTGCAGGAAATCATGCCTCTCATTATGATAAGGTTCACTTGTTTGCTCCTGGAGGTGAAGCCAAATATTTCAAGGCAGGTGAAGAAAGAAATACTATAAAGACAAAAGGTGGAACCTCTGTTTTACCATTAATTTGTTATGATTTAAGATTTCCTGAAATCTCACGAAATAAAGGAGATATTGATTTGATAATATATTCTGCCTCCTGGCCTGAAGCAAGAACAAGTCATTGGGATACATTATTAAAAGCACGGGCAATAGAAAATCAATGTTATGTATTAGGAGTGAATAGAGTAGGGCTTGATGGTAATAACTTAAACTATATTGGCCATTCTCAACTAATAGATTTCTACGGAAACAAAGTCAATACACATAATGAAGTTAGTATTGAAATACAAGGTTTATTTATTGCTGAAGCTGATTTCAGCAAAATGCATTCTTTTAGAAATAAACTGCCTTTCCTAAAAGATATTAGTTATAAGAATTAACTGGCAGACCTGAGTGAATTGTTGATTCGAATAGGAGTAAATGGAAAGTCTTTTTTCCTTTCTAATTCTATCATATTCAGAATAAGACTTTCTAATAATTCTACTGCATCTTTACTAGAACCAGTAAGAATCTCTGTCTTTTCCCTATTAAACAATGTCAACATCATACTTATACTACTGTCAATGTCATTGGATTGATTACATCTGATCATCAACAAAGGAGCATTTGTGAATGTGTTTTTTAACATTATAAGACGTTCTTGAATGGAATCCATTCCAAAAAGATCTAGGCCAATATTTGATTCAATTCGTATA
>CAZSKA010000297.1:0-2882 GCA_964607315.1 uncultured Saprospiraceae bacterium
GTATTACTGGGACTTAAAGGAGTATTGCGCCTTCTGAAATCATCTCTATAAAAAGTAATATCAAGCTTTCCGTATTCGAATTTAGCTTTCTTATTATTTTTTTTAATTATCTTAGATAGACGCTCTGCTAGTAAAACACCCTTTTCCTGTATACCAATTAAACATGTGTTATCGAAATTCTCATGATTCTCAATAAGCTGGTGGGAAAGACGCTCTAATGTGAGATTAAACTTTCCCTTGTCAAGTATGATTTTACCATCCTTCATTTGTATCGCAAATATAGTTTATGGAGCTGGATTAGGTATGCTTTCATGAATATTTTCTATTCCCTTTAGAATTTCATCTGATAAGACCATACTTCCAGTTTCTATATTTTCTTTTAATTGATGCATTTTAGTTGCTCCTATAATATTACTAGTAACAAATGGTTGCTGATTTATAAAACATAAAGACATTTGAGCTAAACTCATATCATGTGCTTTCGCTAAATCATAATACATTTTAGACGCTCTTAAAGAATTATCTTTATTATATCGTGTCATATGATTTGGGAATTTATTAAGTCGATCTTTGGGCCCATCTTTTCCCTCATGATATTTATCTGTTAACCTACCAAACCCAAGTGGTGAATAAGCAAGCAATCCCATATTTTCTCTTACTCCCATCTCAGCAAGACCTATTTCATACAGCCTATTTAATAAACAATATGGATTTTGAACAGTCGCTGGGTATTTATATCCTTTTCTATATGCAATTTCTCTTGTTCTCATAACTCCCCAAGGAGCTTCATTGGAAAGTCCCCATTCTCTGATTTTACCTTCCTTCATTAATTCATTAAGAGTATCTAATGCTTCTTCAAAGTTATCTTCCCATTTTTCATTTTGATCATGAACATAACCTCTTGTGCTAAAGAAGTTTGAATTTCTTTCTGGCCAATGCAATTGATACAAATCAATGTAATCTGTATTTAAACTCTTTAATGACTTATCAATTGCTTCTAGAATTCGAGACTTACTAAATCCAAGATTATCACTAATATAGGACAAACCTGCCGATGGACCAGTAACCTTTGTCGCCAAATAGTATCTATCTCTATTCTTTCTTTCTTTTATCCAAGCTCCAATTATTTTCTCAGTGCTACCAGTAGTTTCTTTTCTACCAGGAACACTATACATCTCGGCTGTATCAATAAAATTAACTCCATTATCAATTGCATAATCTAATTGCTCAAAAGCTTCATCTTGAGTGTTTTGTTCGCCATATGTCATTGTACCTAAACAAATAACAGATACATCCCAGTCCGTTTTACCTAATTTATTATACTTCACTTCGTTCGTTTTGATATAGTATTAACACAGTAAAATAAGTCTAAATGTTTATAAAAAAAGATTATTAAACCATATTTGTGTAATTAAAATCGAAAATCATGACAAGAAGAAAAATTGCTGCAGGAAATTGGAAAATGAATAATTCATACGACGCTGGAATGGAATTAGTCCGTTCGTTATCAAAAGCTGATATTCCATCAGATGTTGAAGTCGTTCTAGGAATCCCATATGTATTCTTAAAAGATTCAATAGAAATCTTAGAAAATATACCCAGCATATCTGTAGCAGCCCAAAATTGTCACTTCCAGGAAAAAGGAGCATACACAGGAGAAATTAGTGCTGAAATGCTTGCTTCTATTTTATGTCCATATGTTATCCTTGGGCACTCTGAAAGAAGACAGTATTTTAAGGAATCAAATGAAGAATTAGCTATTAATGTTAATACAGCATTCTCTCAAAACTTAAAAGTTATATTCTGTTGTGGAGAACCTCTTGATATTCGTAAAGCTTGTAAACAAAATAAATTCGTTTGTAATCAATTAGAAGAATCTCTTTTTCATTTAAGTTCATCAGAAATTGCTGATATTGTTATTGCTTATGAACCAATTTGGGCTATTGGTACTGGTGAAACAGCTAGTCCAGAACAAGCCCAAGATATGCATAAAAATTTAAGAGAACATCTAGCAAAAAAATATGGTGAAGAAATCGCCAATCAAATCCCTATTCTATATGGAGGTTCTGTAAAATCTGCTAATGCTAAGGAAATATTTAGTCAGAATGATGTTGATGGTGGATTAGTCGGAGGAGCTTCTTTAGATGCAGAACATTTCGAAAAAATCATTAATTCATTTAGCTAACTTCATATTAATATAGGATATAGAGTTAAAAAAAAGAGGCTTCCTTATTAAATTAAGAAAGCCTCTTTTTTATTTAAAAATATCTTTTCTACAAACTCATGAAACTTGCTCGTTTACCACAAACTGATTTCGCATATTGACCTAAACCAAAATTTAATTCTAATACTACTTCTAAGAATGCAGGATTAGTAGGAGCGTAATTGTCATATTCAATTGGGCTAGTAAAGGCTGCTGTTTGTACACCTTGTTCACTTAATATATCATTTATACCATATGAAAGTCTAAATCCTAAATTAGCAGTAAATGAATCCGAATTTAATACATAATAACCAAATCCTAACGTAGGACTAATCATATTATCATCATATAATTCATCTGCATCGCTTGAAAACCCATCAATAGACTGTAAGAACCTTTGATATATACTATATTTTACACCTAATTCAATGTAATTTAAATTTCTATTATATCTATACATTCCAAACAAATCGACCGCATTAAAACTTACTCTTCTTTCCGTAAAAGGAACTCCATCATCAACTAAACCATTGGTTTGAGAAACTAATGTATATATACCGTCAATTGTAATTGCATGATATTGACCGAAATTAAAACCAAATTTTCCCCCAAAGCCATAAGTGGAAGCAAATGCAGGATTTATCGAACGATCATTTATCAAGTTGTTATTATACAACAT
>CAZSKA010000298.1:0-2855 GCA_964607315.1 uncultured Saprospiraceae bacterium
ACGGCGAGGCTTTTTAAGGAAGAAATTGAAAGATTAAGTAAAAAGAAATGCGACCTTATGGAGTTAAATTGGTATTACTTACGAAAAGTCTAATTTGCTTTTCGTATTAAGAAAATTTATAATGTGATTAAAAGCTTTCTCATTAGATCCTTTTATCTAACGACCCCAAGAATTACCAACCCATGTATATAATACACATGACAATATAGAACCTGCGCTGAGCATCTCAGATAGATTATTCCCCGTCAAACCTAAAAATGTCGCCAACACAAATAACGTTCCTCCTATTCCATAAAATAAATAAGCAATCTTCTTACCCTTTTCTCCTGACATTCCTACGATACTTCTTGATGTTAATAATCCTAACATTCCTAAACCTGCTATATGTAAGTACATAAAATTGACAACCAATCCTAATATAAGTCCTATCCCAATCAACAAAAGTTGGATACCTGTGAACTTAGCTAGCTTTTCTTCCATCTCATTTAAAGCAAGTCGTCCAAGCTTCTGTGTATAAAGCACAAATGTCATTATAGAATCCAAAATCCAAGATGAAAGAACCAGTAATACAAGAATTCCAACTATAGAATAACCTATTGGTACTGCAATTCCTCCTATTGTATCACTCAAATACCTGATGGATCTCATTATTATTATAATCCCAAAAATCAGAGCAAAATTAATCTGCGAACTCTGCTTAGACATGAATAATTGAAATTGCAACAACCAACGATATAATGGAAACTTTGCTTTCATTGCTAACTTCATTCCATGCTGAGCATAAGCGTCTGTAGGAGACTTAAATAATGCTTGTTGAAAATGCTCTATTGCCTTTGATACCTTTCCCTTCTCTAAATATTGCATCCCATAATTCGTATGAGATTCCACATTCTCAGGATCTCTATCCAATACCTTATCCATCAATTGCTCTGACTCCGCTCGCTTACCTTGCGCATTGAAAATTCTGGCTAATAAATTCGCCGCATCTACATTCTGTCCATCTATTGATAATGCTACTAATACCGCTTCTTCTGCTTCTTCATAGCGTTTTTTCATAAATAAAATACGCGCCTTCAATTCAAAGTAAACCGAATTATAAGAATCAACTCGTATAGCCTCATCCATCAAATGAAGCGCCTCTTTTGAGTCGTCTTTTTGTAAATAGACATGCGCTCTTAAATAATAATGATAACCATTAGTAGGTTCCTTCGATATTAAATCTCCCGTAATTGCCAATGCCTCATCTAACTTCTTTAGATTTAATGCACAAGTTGCCAATATCGATTGTAAATGAAGATTTTCTGGTTGAGATGATAATCCATCTTTTACCAAGTCATATGCCATCTTATAACGGCGCTGGGCCATTAATAACTCTATCCTTTCAACCATTATAGATACTTTAAAATATCATCATACATTCCACTTTGATTGGAATATAATGCATAGTTCTTTGCCGTATTAAACCAGTCTGTCGTCGTTGGGCGATGTAGTTTTATTGCTTGTACTAAATCTTTCGTATTTATAGGCTGAATTTCACCCGTCTCTAGCGCAATCTCTAATTTGGATTCAGTCGCTATATCAATTACAGCAATAATATCCGCACCTGAATATTTTTTAGTTAAGGATGCAAGTTTCTTTGTGTCAACATTCTCTGCAGGTTTATCCTTCAATGCCAATTCAAAAATCCTCTCTCGTGCCTCCTCATCTGGTGGCGGAACAAAAATGATTCGATCAAATCTACCTGGTCTACGAAATGCATTATCCAATGCCCAAGGTGTATTCGTTGCACCGATTATTAATAAGCCTTCATTGTCACTTTCTAAGCCATCCATTTCTGCTAAAAATGTATTGATCACATGTCTTCCTGATGTATTCCTCATCTCATGTCTATTCGCACCAAGCGCATCTACCTCGTCAAAAAAGATTACCGTTGGTCTGTGATCCCTAGCAATCTCAAAAGTCTCAGCTAAATTTTGCTCACTCTTTCCCACATACATGTCTAAAATATCACTAATCGTAACATTAATAAAGTTAGCATTTATCTCTCCTGCTGTAGCCTTTGCTAGAAATGTCTTTCCACAACCCGGAGGGCCATAAAGCAAAATACCTCCACCTATTTTCTTTCCAAATTTTTTGTAAATCTCTGGATTTTCTAAAGGCTTTATGATCTTTAAATTAATCTCTCTCTTGATGTTTTCCAAACCTCCTACATCCTTGAATGTTACTTCACTTTTTTGAATGAAACCCATTTCATCCATCTCATATTCATCAAAGATATCACCCACTTTTAATCGTAAAGCCTCATCTAATTCTGCGTCTGCAAAACCCGGTGACATCGTAAGTATTATTTGGTATTGATCCTGAGCTGCTGCTATGTTTCCATCTTTTACAAGTGCTTTTGCATAAAATAATCTCAACTTAAACGGTAAACTAAAATCATCTTGAATTTCTTCCACTATCATGATGACTGCACTATATTTTTCTTTCTTATAGAATGCCTCTGCTAAAAGTTCTTTCGCTGCTAGATTGGATTTATCCATTCGCAATATCTCCTGCGATTCATTAACTGTTTCGTCTAAGAAGTTATCTGATAATAACTTTTGTGTGAGTAATAAACGTAATGCTATATTGTTTGGTGTGAAACTAAGTGCTTCCTTTAACTGCTTTATTTCTTGACTATATTCCATTCTCTCCTGTTTAATTGCAAATGTATAACTAATACTTTTTTAAGCATAAATCTTATCTTCCTTTTCTACTTATTGTAATATTTGTAGTATTAAAGATCAAGTTTTCTTTATCAAGTTAAGTTTTTGCTAATTTTGATTACTTAGAATTAAACCCGCATTATTTAATTA
>CAZSKA010000299.1:0-2817 GCA_964607315.1 uncultured Saprospiraceae bacterium
ACATAAATCTATATATTTCTTAGTCTATCTTAATTACTGGTTTCAAAAAGTCTCCTCCTTGTGTATGTACTATTATATTATACATTCCAGTATTTAAAGATGTTAAGTCAACCTTTCCATCATATGGTAGATTATCTCTTAAGATTTTACCATCGATATCGAATATTGTTACACCTGTAATTTCTAATCCTACACTTATTGTTACATAATCAGCAGTTGGATTAGGGTGAACTACAACCTCTACATCATCACCAGCAAAATCAACATTCTTAATTTCTGAATATTCAAATGACGCATCATTGTCAACAGCTTTAAGTCTGTAATAAACAATTGTCTTATTACCTGATAACTGTATTGTTCTATCTAAAAAGTCATAAGAAACAGTTGAGCTAGACTCTCCTGTTGCCTGTACTGTACCTAGGTATTCAAAATTTATACCGTCATATGCTCTTTCTATCTCGAAGTGAGAAGCATTTTGCTCAGATTCAGTATTCCATAATAATTCAGCACTTGATTCATTTCTCTTGATAACATCAAAAGAAGAAATTTCTACTGGTAAAGCAAATGCACCACCTAAAGTACCTGCACCTATTGCTGAGAACCCTGTCGTTGGGGCTGCACCAGCTGCTCCATCTGGATCTATTGATAATACATTATCTATACCAGCCGCAGCTAGACATGCAGACAATGCATCACCACCAGCTGGATCAAATAATTGAATATCATCAGTCATTGGAGTCGTAGAACCAGTTAATTGTATTCCAAATAAATCTTCAGCTACACCTGCAGTAACATCTCCTAAATTATCAGCATTTCCAGTATTTGCAAACACCATCACTCTAAGATTTCCTGTTGTTCCACAAATTCCATTAACGGCAGTAGCATCAATAGTCTGATTTAAAACCCATGAACCTCCATTCACAACTGTGATTGTTGCGCCTGTATATTGGTCTGGTACAAAAATTCCTATATTTCCATTTAGTGCTTCTACAGGACCTGCAGCAGTTGCATCAAATTCTACTGAAACATCGAAAGAATTTGGTTCATTAGCAACATCAGTCACATTGAAGCCTGTAGGTGCTTGAGCATTTAAACTCAAAACTGTAATAAATGATAGTATCGTGTAAAATAGTTTCATTATTTTTTTTTTAAGGTAACGAATTAGTTATTGTAAATGTTAAGAAATTAAAGAAGTTCCCAGGATTATCTAACACTGAATTTCTGATTAGATCAGTATCATTATTTGAACCTAAAAATCTTATATCTCCATCTAAATTATTATCTAGATCTGAATAAGTATCTTGTATTGTAAATGTTAAGAAGTTAAAGAAATTACCCGGCTCAGCCAATATTGCATTCCTGATAGGATCTGCATCATTATCTGCTCCAATAAATCTTATTAACTCATTATTTCCAGAATCTCCAGCCCACATTGTTGCTGTACTAGTTCCTGCATAAATCCTTCTTGTATTATTTCCAAATGCTCCAACTCCAGAATCAGCTAAGTCATTCAAACTCTCATCTGTATAACTTACAACATTTGCAGTTGATATAGGTGCATGATTTCTATGCTTAACAACTATATAGCCATTCTCACCTGAATCTTTAACTAATGGAAAACTTACTCCATCTATGCTTACTATGTCTCCATCACTTTCTAAAAAAGCAGATGTACCACCTACAATTGCTCCACTTGCATCTCTTGATTCAATAAATATCCAATCAACTATATCGTCATTTGCACTATCATTCCAAAATGAAGGATCTACTGATAACCCATCAGAATATGGAGTATTAACTGGTATTATGTCTAAATCATTTAATGAAGTTGACATTGTTTGAGTCGCATCATCATACGGTCCATCTAGGAAAACTCTTACATTTGCCTTTCCAAAGAAATTTAATCCAGTAAGTTCTGAATTTGTTTCAGTAGTAGTAGCACCTACAGTTAATCCATTTTGTGTACCTCCTGCAAATTCCCACTCTGAATTTTCCCATCTCGCACCAACCATGTCTCCTGCAGTACCGGTAACATCACCTGCAACATATGTTCCTGTCATCGCTAAACTCGGATTTGAAACATTTGTTGTAGTTTCCCAATATCTATTTAAAAAGTCATCTGCACTTGCAACTGCTCCTGTAACATCTGGATGTTTCATATCAACAACAGCTGTATTTATTGTACTATTATTATAAGTACCACTATGTACATATTGTATAGGCGTATAATTTGTTCCATCACCTACATCTGCAGTATATGTACCTGCAACACTTACTTCTTTTTCTAATGTTCCTATTCCATCAGTCACAAAATGACCAGTTGTAGCTCCATTAGTAGTAGCGTTTTCTTCTAGAACTAAATTAAAATCTCCTAAAACAATATCACTTGTCCCACTAAAGTCAACTTGTTCTGCTACTTCAACAACACTTAATAAATTTACATCTCCTGCAGTTTTAGCATTTTCTAAAATTGCAACAGTTGCTCCATTCATATCTAAGTTACTAGAAGATGTTCCTGAGGCAATTAATTTACTTCCAGCACCTGACGTATAAGTACCACTGTTCGTCATATTTCCTGAAAAGTCTAATGTACCATTATTTGTAATAGTACCTGAATTATGAGTTACATCTCCTTCTACTATTAATGTAGCATTAGATTCAATCGTAATTGTACCGCCATTATTAACTAACTGCGCGTTGACTAACGAACACGTCGATAATAGAAGCAAAATGAGTAAAATGTTATTCTTCATATTATTGTTTTTTTTAATAGATGCAAAAACCATACCTATTTTACATCTATACATTATTATGTAA
>CAZSKA010000300.1:0-2768 GCA_964607315.1 uncultured Saprospiraceae bacterium
ATAAAATTATTCTAGAATTAATTTGTTTTTTAAGATAGTACCTTAAAGCCCAAAATAAAAAGTAAAGCGTGTTTTCTTTCGTCCTACGTAATTCTATAATGCCTATTCATCCTAGGTTTCAACAGAATTTACTGCACGCCATTTATCTCTTTTGCTGGAATTTAAATCCCATTTTCCCAAGTCAAAATTTCAGGAAGCCCATCCTTTACAATCAATGTATGTTCATGTTGAGCAACAAAACTTCCATCTTTTGTCTGAAGAGTCCAGTTGTCGTCTGCTTCATACACATATTTCGCTTTCGTACTGATAAAAGTTTCCAAAGCAATGGCGGAATCTTTTTTGAATCGATTACGATTTAGTCTGTCCTTCCAACAAGCAATTTCACTTGGTTCTTCATGTAATTTTTTGCCAATTCCATGACCACATATGTTACGAATTACAGTGAAACCACGTTTTTTAGCTTCGTTCTGAATCAATTCACCAATCGTGTTAATCTTTACGCCAGGCTTTATATGAGCAATCGCTTTTGTGAGAATTTCATGAGAAGCGGTAACCAATGGATTTAGGTTTTGAATATCTTCTCCTAAAATAAATGAACTGCCATTATCGCCATAATATCCATTCAAATTCGCAGATACATCAATATTAATTAAATCTCCGTTTTTGAATACTTTCTCCTTTGTTGGAATTCCATGACAAGCTTCGTTGTTTGTAGAAATACAAGTATAACCTGGAAACTTATACTCAACAAATGGAGCCGATCTAGCACCCATTTCTTTCAATAAGTTTCCCCCATATTCGTCAAGTTCTTTAGAACTCATCCCAATCTCAATGTGATCCATCATCTTTTTCAAGACAACCGCAACTACATGCGACGCCTCTCTCATACCCTTAAGGTCTTCTTCTGTTTTTACAATCATTACAATCTACTTCGGAATAAACAATTAACTAAGACCAGAAATTGTTCCGTCAGTATCGATAAACATGTTTTCACTTGCTGGAATTGTCGGCAATCCAGGCATTCTCATCATATTTCCTAATATAGGAATGATGAATCCTGCACCTACAGCATACTCGAATTCTCTAATAGTTACTTCAAAATTTTCAGGACGACCGAGTAAAGCGGCATTATCAGAAAAACTCTTTTGAGTTTTCGCCATACATACAGGTAAATGTCCAATCTCTAATTTTTCTATTCGCTTTAGATCTCTTTTTGCAATTTTGGAATAAGTTATTTCTGTTGCTCCGTAGATTTCACGAACAATTGTTTCTATTTTTTCCTTTATTGAAATCTTCCAATCGTATAGTGGTTTGAAAGAATTTTGACCTGATTCTATAGATTCTACAACAGCTTCAGCTAAATCAGTCATTCCTTCTCCTCCTTTTGCCCATCCTTCAGCTACGCGGGCTGTAACGCCCAAAGTTTTACATTGATTGATGATGAATTGTACTTCTTCATCGCTATCTGTAGGGAAGGAGTTGATGGCAACAACTGGTTTAATGCCAAATTTCATACAGTTCTCAATATGTTTCTCAAGGTTTGCCCAACCTTTTTGTACTCTTTCCAAAGAAGCATCATTGTATTCTTCTTTTTTTGCTCCTCCGTGGTGACGTAATGCTCTGATAGTTGCTACAAGAACGATTGCTTCCGGTTTCAGACCTCCAGAAACACATTTTATATTTAAGAATTTTTCAGCACCTAGATCAGCACCAAATCCAGCTTCAGTTACTACATAATCAGCTAATGAAAGACCCATTTTTGTTGCAATGATGGTATTTGTACCTTGTGCAATATTTGCAAAAGGTCCACCATGAATAATTGCAGGATTACCTTCCATCGTTTGAACCAAATTTGGTTTTATGGCGTCTTTAAGTAATATCGCCATCGCGTTTTCAGCTTTTAAATCTCTAGCGTAAATCGGTTGACGGTCCATTGTATAACCTATAAATATATTTCCTAAGCGATTTTTTAAGTCTTCAAAACTTTCACTCATACATAATATAGCCATTACTTCTGACGCAGGCGTAATATTAAATCCATCTTGTCTAGGCATTCCATTAGCTGTACCGCCAAGTCCAATAGTTATTTCTCTTAATGCTCTATCATTCATATCCATAACCCGTTTCCAAACTATGGTTCTAGGATCAATATTCAAACTACGTGTTCTACTTTGTAGATTGTTGTCGATAAGAGCTGATAGTAAATTATTTGCTTTTTCTATAGCCGCAAAATCTCCAGTAAAATGAAGGTTGATGTCTTCCATAGGAATTACCTGGGAATAACCTCCACCTGCCGCTCCACCTTTAATTCCAAATACTGGACCTAAAGAAGGTTCTCTTAATACAACACATGTTTTTTTATTAATCTTATTTAAGCCTTCAGTTAAACCTATAGATGTTGTGGTCTTTCCTTCTCCTGCTGGAGTAGGTGTCATAGCTGTTACTAGGATAAGTTTAGATTTTTTAATCTTAGACTCATCGAGTAAATCAAGAGGAAGTTTTGCTTTATACTTTCCATATAATTCTAGTGAATCCAGATCGATGCCTAATTTTTCACCTATTTTATTAATATGAATTATTTCCGCAGCTTGAGCAATTTTGATGTCAGTCATTTGAGCTAGTTGTTTTAGTTATTTACACTAAAGATACATTGAAACTAGAAATTTGTTTGCCTATACAACAAATATGTTTTATTCCTTTCTTAATATATACATACATAAAGGATTATGACAGCATTAATAATTTCTAATTATGATTCAAGTTTATCC
>CAZSKA010000301.1:0-2745 GCA_964607315.1 uncultured Saprospiraceae bacterium
CTATATAAGTCCCATTATTAAGCTGAGTTAAATCAAATTCTAATGAATTGTTACCTGAAAATATAGAATGGTTGTTTACGAGAACAATCTGACCTATAACATTTCTTACAGTTAGTTTTAATTCTGTATTTTCAGCTGAATCAAAATTAATTTGAGCGAAATTATGAGTTGGATTAGGTTGAATAGATAATTCATTTAATTCCACGTCTTTTACATTTGTTGTTACTAACTCTCCGAAATAACCATACTCATCAAGAGCAGTCCAACCTCTTGCCCAGTTATTCGTATTTGAAAATGCACCAATGTAATCCACATCGTCGAAAAAATCATTTTCTAAAGATACTGTAGCTTGGAAATTAGTAAGTGTAGAAGAAGTTCTTGGATCTAGTCCTCCATCTGCTTCTCTTGAAATTCCACCGATTTCTGGATCCGCAACTACAGAATTATTTCCTTCTAATAAATCTATAAGTGTGTTATCATCGCCTTCATCCGTATTAATGATATCAGCAATAGTGTTTCCTGCCCCAAAACCGAAGAAAACGTTATTTCCAAAACTCATGTCACCTGCAACTAATCGGTCATATGTGTCCCCTTCAAAGTCATTGTCCATTACAATTGCTCTGTCTACAAAATCAATGAATAATGAATTATAAATTGAAGCAGCAGCTGCATCTCTTATTCTCATTGCATCGTTACCATCTTCATTTTCTGATACATCACCACCACCTATAAATGTTGCATTGCTTAATGTTAATGAAGTTATAGGAGTTAAATCTGAAGATTCACTACCATCCCATTCGCCAGCTCTATTTGAAGCTTCGTCTTGTATAGAAAACCAGTATTGTCCTAGTCCATCCCATGCTTGGTCGAAATCAAAAGAATCGTCACCGCAAAAAGAAACAACAGCATGTTTTACAGAAACAGCTCCACCAAACCATTCTATTCCATCATCTTGATTTGCATAAACTTCTATAAAGTCTATTGTTGTTCCACGTCCTACTCCACCAAGAGTTAATCCGTTTATCTCATTATTTGCTTCTAATGCAGTTCCTGCATGTCTTATAGATACATATCTTAAAGTACCACTATTATCATTGTTATCAGTTCCACCATATTCAGCTCTTCCTTCAGTTGAAGGTATTCCTTCTATATTTTCTGTTCCACCATCAACACCAACTACTCCATTTCCAAGGATGATTACTCCACCCCAAAGACCTTTATTTTGGTTTGTTAATTCACTAGGATTATTTACATCATCAAGTTCAGAAGTAAAAATGATAGGATTCTCTGAATTTCCTTCAGCAAAAATCTGGGCACCTTTTGTAATAATAAGTGCAGATGCATTATCTTGGTTTGTAGGACTAGCTAATCCTTTAATTACAGTACCTGCTTCAATGGTTAAAGTTCCACCTGCTTCAAGAAATACATAACCATCAAGAAAATATTCTTGGTCATTAGTCCATGTTACATTTGAAGAAGAAGTTAAATCTGAATCAGTTACAGTAATTTGAGCATTTAAATTTGCAATAAATAATAAAGTAAGAAGTAAAGTGTAAATTTTAGTCATTATGATTTGTTTTATTATACCACAAATCTACGACAGGTTATTAGTTTGTATTTAAACTTATAATTAACCTTGTATTAAAAAAATGTATATATATTGTTAACTCAATGTTAACTGCCCTTTTATTTGAAGAAAGCAAATATAGTTTGGCCGTAATTTCTTTCTTTAAGATAGTTAGGATGTTCCTTGAAATCATGATCAGGATTATGTTCTAACACAAATAGCCCGTCATGAGAAAGCAACTTATTCTGAAAAATTACATCAGGAATTTCATCAAGATTTTTTAAAGGATAAGGAGGTCCTGCGAAAATATAATCGTATTTTCTTCCTGTATTTTTAATGAATTTAAAAACATCAGATTTTATAATTTTAAGATTATCTTCTACTTGCAGTTCCTTAGACATTCTTTTTACAAACTGGACAGCTGGACCATGTTTATCTACATAAGTTGCATCGATACAACCTCTTGAAATGAATTCGTAACAATGATTACCTGTTCCGCCAAATAAATCAAGCATTACTGTGTTTTCAAAATCTAAAGAATTTTGAAGTATGTTAAATAACCCTTCTTTAGATATGTCGGTAGTTGGTCTTGTTGGCCAGTTTTTAGCAGGAGGATTAAATCTACGTCCTCCAAACTTACCTGAAATAATACGCATATCTAGAATTTTAAAAAGTTCATTCTGTCATAGTGATCATTGCTAAATAATTCCACATTGGAAGGTAGTTGGTTTTGATCTAATTCTTTTATATCACCGCATAAAAATAGCTTTTTATGGTCGTAATTGACAGTTAAAAAGTTTTGTATGACATCTAGTAAATCTTCATGCTCCTTTAACGTATAACACGATAAGATTTCACAAGAATTATTGCAGTCACATATAAAAAATACAAGTTTGTCGATTTTATATGCATATAATGAGTGTAGCTTGAATTTCTTTGTTTTTATAATAGAACTGCCTATATGATAGGTATGTAAACCTCTAAAAATCTCTCTAAAAGTAATATCTTCAAGGGTTCGTACTTTATAGATTACTACTAATTGTTCTTCTTGACATTGGTCAATAAAATTTATTGTATCATTTTTTTCAGGAAAAAGGTTCTTAAGATACTTATCTTCTTCACCATATAAAAACAAGCTTCTAGGTAAAATTTCAAATTCAGGGCATGAATAATATAGC
>CAZSKA010000302.1:0-2735 GCA_964607315.1 uncultured Saprospiraceae bacterium
TTCTTTTACTGCATACTTACTTATAGAAATAGATTCTACCCCTAATTTTTCAATTAAAAAATCCATTAAAACAAAGGCAACAACAATTAATTCTGCTCGCACTGGAGGAAGACCGTTTAATTGTTTTCGTTCTTCGATATCCATACGGAATAATTGATTTTTTATCGAATGGAAATCATCTATGCTTATATTTTCGAAAGACTTAATCGGCGGATATTTCCCTTCTTTAATAGCGGGAATTATTTCGAATGACCCACTACAACCTATAAGATGTGTGATGGATTTTTCTGAAATATAATCTAATAATTCTTTGGCTTCTTCAAGTATAAAATTCTTTATTTTATGGACAGTCTTAGGAGAAATAGGTTCTTCGTGCGGAAATTTACTATGCAGAACACCGACACCTAAAGGAAAACTTTTCAACCAACTTACACTTCCTTTTGAAAGATGAATAAACTCTACACTGCCGCCTCCTATATCCATGATTATCCCATTATTAGCCTTTTCTTTTAATTCCCATAATACACCTTTGGCAATTAGTTCCGCTTCTCTTTCTCCTGAAATAACTTGGACTTTTTCTTGAAGGTGTTCTTCGATGAAAGTTTTTAGTTTATGACCATTTGATGCTTTTCGAAGTGCGGCAGTGCCGATGATACTAAGCATGGAAACAGGAAGATTCTTTAATGCAGTTTTAAAATCAAAAATCGCACTTTGGGCCCGACCCAAACTTTCTTCACAAATTTTATCTACTCCACCTTTTGCTAAAAAAACATGATGCCTTTTTCTATAGATTTCCTGGATTTCTCCATTTATCTTTTCAAAAATTACAAGATGAAAAGTGTTACTTCCTAGATCAATTGCTGCTGCTTTAACCCCCACGTCCTGAACTTGCTGAATTGATTATATTAATCAAAAAATTAAAGCCTTCTTCTGAAAAACTCGATTGATAAGTTTTCTTATTATCGATATAATATTCCACAAAAACACAGTTCTCTGTAATATACATTTCCGTATCGAACATGATATTTCCTTGTGAAAGATAAGTCATTCTTACATTCGGCTTACATGCAGGATCTACTGAAGAAACCTCGCCTGGACTCAAAAGGGAAATGGTGTGTTTTATCGCCCCAGGTTCAGCTTGTGAAACACTAAAATTTGTATTTCTGAATAGATAATCTATATGGTCAATGGTATTAAATGCATTTACGATAAATTCCTCAGGTACAGGAGGTAATTTTATCGGGATTGGTGCAGTGACCTTAGGTTTTTCCGTTTTGCATGCTACAATAAATGCACATACAAAGAGAAAGAGAATTGTTTTAATGTTCATTTTTATAAAGTATATCCAATACGCAAAGTAAGGAAATAAGAAGTTAATCTAGCTATTTCTAGTCCTGTTGCTTCAGGATTACTAAAAATAGGAATAATTGATCTGGTATATCTCAAGTTGACGAAAAAGTGTTTATTAAGATTATAGCCAACACCTCCTATATATGATAAATCATTTATTCTGAATTCGTTCACTAGCTCAGGCATATTACTTCCATCAATACGAGCATTTAGAAGACGACCTACAGAAAAACCTGCCTCAGCCCATACTTTATTATACTCACCCTCTTCTACATACCAATCACCAATTCTTGCAACGATAGGTACATCAACATAGTCGAGAACTATTTGGCCTGACGGTTCAG
Organism: uncultured Saprospiraceae bacterium; assembly: GCA_964607315.1. Taxonomy (GTDB): domain Bacteria; phylum Bacteroidota; class Bacteroidia; order Chitinophagales; family Saprospiraceae; genus JAHDFB01. The sequence continues at coordinate 1,695 of CAZSKA010000302.1, forward strand.
AATTGTCGACTATGAAGGCGTTTCTACTTCCTCTACGAGAGTATAAAAATTCTGTCCCCAAGAACCATCTGTCGGAAATATTAAAACCAACTCCAACTCCTCCATTGAAATCGACCTTATTATAGCCTGCATCTCTATCACCTTCTATTTGACTTGCATTTATACCAGTTGCTAGATGGGCCTTAAAGGTCTGTGCATTACAGATTTGAAACAAAAACAGAATGGAAATGGATAGGTATATTTTTCTCATTATTTCTAAAGCTTGGCTTACAAAGGTAAACAAGAAATTAAAAATCAATATTTTATCTTTAATTATAATAATCTATTACTTTTGTTTAATTGTGTTTACAAGACAGTTTGTAATGAAGTTAACAAGGCATACATTAAAGAAAATAGAGACCCTTCTAGAAGAAGTAGGGTATGAAATTATCTATGAAAAAGGTAATTTTAAAAGTGGATATTGTGTGGTTGAACACAAAAAAGTAATTGTGATCAATAAGTTTTATGATATTGAATCACGAATTAATTGCCTGATTGATATACTTGATAGTGTAGAATTCAGTCCAGATATTTTAACAAAAGAATCAAAGGCATTTTTCAAAAAATTAACAAAGGAAGACACGGAACTTCCCATAGTAGAATAATATGGCCGCTTTCACGGTAGAGTTTTTAGGTACAGGCACATCTCAAGGAGTGCCAGTAATTCAGTGTGATTGTCCTGTTTGTGTTTCGGGTGACCCCAAAGACAAAAGGCTAAGGTGTTCTATTGCGATATCATCAGGTGATAAAACATTGATTGTTGATGTGGGCCCTGATTTTAGACAGCAAATGTTACGTACAAATTACTCTTCAGTGGATTCAGTACTTATCACACATGAGCATAATGATCATGTGGCTGGTTTGGACGATTTAAGGCCATATAACTTTATTCAGAAGTCAGATATTCCTATTCATTCATTAGAGCGAGTGGGAGAGGAATTAAAGAGAAAGTATTATTATGCTTTCACTGAACATAAATATCCTGGTGCGCCAGGATATGAC
>CAZSKA010000303.1:0-2713 GCA_964607315.1 uncultured Saprospiraceae bacterium
GTACTACATAATAAGTAAATCGCTTATAGTTCTTTAATAAAATAACACTTTTTACCCCAATTTTTTTGAGAATATTTGATTCGAACAAATTTTCTTTATTAAAATGTAAAACAAGAATGTGTTTATTAAAAAATAGAAGTTATAATAATTTTACTGTTGGTAATTCTGCATTTGAAACAATTCATAAGCAGACTAAATTATTAAGACCTAACTATTCCTTGTCATTGAGCTTTCTATCACAATTGGTGATCAAAACATTGCTTGTATTTGTAATGGTTATGTCCATTAGTAATTTATTGAACGCTCAAAATTTAAGACTCAACAAAAGCGTTTCTAATACTTCTCCTGAACCAGGAGAACCATTTAACTTTGTACTAGATATTGCATGTCAGAGTACAACTTCTCCTTGTGCAGATGTTCACATATCAGATTTCATACCTCAGTCATTGCAATTTCTCAATTTTAGTAGCCCATTACCAGCTGGTGTAACATCAGCCACACATGATCCAGTTACTAATAAAGCGATAATAAATTTTGATAATGATATCATCAATGCGGGATCTTCAATTCAAATTACTGTTCAAGTAAGGTTTCCTTTTGGAACATTTAATGGAACTATGGCTGACAATACAGCATTTGCCTTTTCTTCAAATGGAGGTGATGTAAGTAGCTCAGCGTCTGCCACAAGTACTGGAGGTAATGCAGGGGGCTCAGGATGTGATGCTATTCCCTCTGACGTAGGGAATGTAAATCAGGTATTATCTCCTGGTGAATTATCCCAAACTGCTGAAGTTGGTAATACAGGCTCAATTGATATTGACAATTGGATGTATCAAACTTCATTAGATCCCAATATTACCTTGACACAAATTAGAACACCAAACTTCCCAGGTGTTGACCACGACGGACAATTATATTATCAAAGGTCTGACAATCCTGGTACTTGGGTTCTATGGACTGACTTCAATATAGATTCAAGACAAACAAGAAATGTAACAGGCCTAAATTTGCCTTTAGGAGTAAAAGTTACCGACCTAAGAATAGACCTTGGCACAGTACCTGGAAACGGACAATTCAATCCTTACATATATTCAAATACATTCGCAAGGCGATTCATATATGTATCAACATTAGATCCTGGACTACCTTTAGGATTTGAAATTGAAAATTGCGGACAATATTCAGGTCAAGTAGGAACAATATCTTGTACTGAAACGGATTGTACTCAATCGACAGTTATAGAAGGACAGGATTTTATCACAGCTAATAAGACGGTGACAGACCTCAATGAAAATGAATCAAGTCCATATGCAATTGGTGAAAGATTACTTGTAAATATAGACTTTGCAAGTCCGGCTTTACAGACCAACGATGTAATTGGTGCAGTTATTACAGATGTGCTACCTTTTGGACTAACATATGTTCCTGGTTCTTGGTATTTTAGATATGGTGAATCAAATATAGATGATCAAATTCCTGTATTAGAAACAGGCACATTACCGGATGGAAGAGATTTTGTAAGATTTGTTTGGGATGATTCTCATGGTAATGAATTTACTATAGAACCTACTGGAACATATGAAGGAGTAGGTATTGCCTTTGAAGTTATCGTAGAAGCAGGTATTGGTCAAGGATTTCATAGAAACAACTTATATGCTAGTCCTACTGGCTCAACTCATAGTGCATGCGACACGCCTGATGTAGAAGGATTTAATAATGGGTATGCTGATAGTTATTGCAGTGACCTATATGATTTTGAAATAATTCTCCCACCAGGTTCCGCTGGCCTAGAATCAAGAAAAGAAGTAAGGGGTAATTTAAATGCCAACTATTCATCGCATCCAGACATCGGAACTACAGTAGCAGGTGGGATTAATGATTACAGAATTATATTAGAAAATCCCAATCCAAATCCTGTCAATAATTTAGAGATTATAGATATATTTCCGCATGTAGGAGACACAGAAGTATTAAATGATTCAGATCCAAGATTTTCAGAATGGAGCCCCACTCTACTTGGACCAATTACACCTCCACCAGGAACAACTATATTTTATACTACAGTAACCAATCCTTGTAGGAATGAATTAGCAGTACCAGGTGATCCAATACCTTTTCCTACTGGTTGTAGTAATCCCAATTGGTCAACTATTCCTCCAAATGATATTACAACAGTAACTGGTATAAAATTAGACTTAGGCTCCACGACACTTAACCAAGGAGAGGCATATGAGATAGAATGGGAAATGAGAGCCCCCGTAAATGGGCCAACTAATGGAGAAATTGCTTGGAACTCATTTGCTTGGATTGGTTCTAACGCAACTACAGGAGACAATTTACTTCCAGCAGAACCTATAAAGGTTGGTATTGAATTAAATCCAGCTGCAATTCCCATACATGGCGATTTTGTTTGGAATGACTTAGATGGAAATGGAATACAAGATACGGGTGAACCAGGGGTAGATGGAGTAACAGTAACACTATACCTCGACAATGGAGATGGCATTGCTGACCCAGCAACTGACACACCATATATGACAACTGTCACTGCAAATGGTGGTTTGTATCTTTTTTCTAACTTTCCATTAGGTGATTATTTTATAGAATTCACAAATCTTCCTGATGGATTTAATCCAACACATACTAATGCAGGAAGCGATAATACAATAGATTCAGATGGGTTAATTACTCCTGTAACGACATTCACCTCTAC
>CAZSKA010000304.1:0-2640 GCA_964607315.1 uncultured Saprospiraceae bacterium
GTATAATTAAATATAATCTTATTTAAGATTATATTGCGTGGATAACTAATACATCGTGAGGGATTACACTTTTTTTATTTACAACAAGATTAGAAAATATAGGTAATGCTAAACTTGTTTTGTCAGTTGGTTTGTAGTCGTTATCGGCTCAAATATAGATAAAACAAGTGCATAAAAAGCAATGAAAAAGCGGCTTTTCATATATATTTTTTTCACTTATATTTAATGATGGAATTATCAACAGAATTCTGTAAAAATTCATTTTTACAGGTGTAACATTTTCTTTTTTTACCACGTTCAAAACTCACATCAATACGTCCTAACATGATGCCTGCCCATCCCACTTGGTTGATAATTACAGATTCGCCATCTTTATCTTTAATGCTATGAGCATCGCGTAAGAAAGTGTGCGTATGACCTCCAATGATGATGTCAATATTTTTGGTGTTTTTAGCCATATTTACATCACTTAAATAAGAGTTTATTTCATATTGGAATCCTAGATGAGAAAGACAAATTACCAAGTCGCATTTTTCTTCTTTTTTAAGCAACGTAGCGGTTCTTTCTGCCACCTCATATGCTGGCAAAACCTCAATGTCACCGTATAACTTTTTGGGTACCAACCCATCCAAATTAATACCTATTCCAAAAACTCCAATTTTCATATCGCCTTTAAGAAATATTTGATATGGTTTTACGACCTTATTGAGAGGAGAGTTAATCAAGTTGTAGTTTGCATTCAACATGCTGAATTTTGCAGATTGGCATCTTTCATTTAACACTTCAAAACCGGCATCAAAATCATGATTTCCAATAGTAGCTGCATCGTAGGACATTTCATCCATCAGTTTGAATTCAAGTTCTCCTCCAAAGAAATTAAAATATGGGGTTCCTTGAAAAATATCTCCTGCATCTAATAATAGAACATGTTCCACGTCTTCTCTGATGTCTTTGATTAAGGTAGCACGTCTAGCGGCTCCACCTTTACCTGCATTTCTACCCGGTCCTTCAGGAAAGGGTTCAATACGACTATGAACATCATTTGTGTGAAGTATAGTTAAATGGTGCGTGTCATAGTCAGAAAGTAAATTAGGGACGGACCCTAATAATGGAAAAGCTAATGAGCTATATCCAATGCCTTTTACGAATGCTCTTCTTTTCATAGGATTATCTTTGAGTGAACTTTATTCTTCCCTCTTTTTGAGCGAACTGTACATTATCAATTCCTTCAGAATCTAGATGATTAATGATTGCATCTCTGACTAAAAGGTTAAATTTTATTTGTTTCTGATTGATTAAGAAATCACATTTATCCCCACCATTTGCGACATAATCAGGAAGTGCAAAAGTGTATGTTTTCTTTGGATCAAAGGGCACAGAATCAATAGTTAGGCTATGTAATTTATTATCAATTGTTCCTAGCATATTAATTTGTTTACTAACTGGCCAACCACCTTTTTCAGCTATTCTTTCAAAAAGTTTTTGGATTACAACACCTTTGGCTTTAATAACAACAACTTCATTGTCAAAAGGCATTATTTCATATATGTCTCTAACTGTAATGGGGCCTTCGTTTAACACAGGAATTCTAAGGCCACCATGATTTTGGACAGCAAAATCAAGTTTGCCGTCATAAATCTTAGAGACTTCACTATAAAGGATATCAGCAACCCAATTACCTAATTCACCTTCAGGTCTTGCTTTATACATGTCTTTGGCATTGGTACCTATCACACGATTCATCTTATCCTGAAGTTGGGCTTTATAAGGTTTTATTATTGCGTTTATGGTGCTATCCTCTTTAAGTTGCTCATGAGGTTCAATTTCATATCTATCTTCATTAATGTCAGCAATATGAAAAATAGGTTTACAAGCTAAAAAGCAAGTACAAATGAGGGATAAAATGAGGAAGCTGGAATGTGATATTTTCATATGTATTATATTCTAAGTAGGACAGAAGCTTCACTACGAATCGCACTTTTCGCTTGTTCTGAAGGGTTTATAGAAATTTGCTCCATTTTGGAATTAATGTTTTTAAGTAAGTCAGTTGCTTTTGCATTAGGAGGCAGGTTAGCTGCAGCAGCTCGAATAACTTTGCCACTTGCATCTTTAGCTTCGCTAATGATTTTCCAAAGAGCTTCACTGGTATATACTTGTTGGGCAGAATTATGTTCAAATTCTTTTTGGAGAGAAATAAGTAGAGCTACTTTTAGTTCATCTGCGGACATGTCGGGATTATACACTCTAGTGGTGATGTTAACAATATCCATTCTATCGCAGAGAAGCATGAGTCGTTCGTAAGCTTGGATTTTGATAGTTCTGGTATTATCGGAATATTCAGAATTAATCTTTAATTGTTGGAGTGAAATTTGGTTTTGGAGGTAGTTTTTTATGACGAGATAAGCAGTCAAGAAAACGATTAAAGCGGGAATTGATATTTTAATTATTTCAAGAATAATGTTAGTAGTATTCATAAGGGAATATAGTAAAATGAGTTGTAAAATTAGAAATTAAAATAGAAAGAAGTAAGAATATATAAATTGATTTTAAAAATCCTAGAAACATGAAAGGGTAGGGAATCAAGTAAGGATTTTGTGTTAGGTAAAGAGGGTGGATAAGAGAGGAGTGAGGTGAGAAGGG
>CAZSKA010000305.1:0-2593 GCA_964607315.1 uncultured Saprospiraceae bacterium
CTTTTACAGAAGGGTAGTTATGGGTCAAGAGCTCAATGAATTGAGTTTTGGGATGTTAACTACAACGATTATTCTAACATGCGGTTTTGGAATACTAGCAATTTCATCCTTGCAACCAATAGTTATCTTTGGGGCAGTATCTGCGGCTATATTTGTCATAACCTTGATAAGTGATTTTACTTTGTTACTTTATCTGATAGATTTATATGACAAAAAATTTGGGCTTAAAGCCCAAAAAAAATAATCAAAGTAAATTCATGTTAAAAGAGTAATTTTACATTATGGCTAAGATTGCAGACATAGATTTGGGAGATTTCCCATTATTGCTTGCCCCTATGGAGGATGTGAGTGATCCACCTTTTAGAGCATTGTGTAAAGAGCAAGGATGCGATATGATGTATACTGAATTTATTTCAGTAGAAGGACTCATAAGAGATGCGCATAAAAGTGTCCAGAAGTTAGATATTTATGATTATGAAAGGCCGATAGGTGTGCAGATTTTTGGTGCTGAAAATGCTTCAATGATGAGAGCTGCTGAGATGGTAGAAGAAGCAAAGCCTGAGGTTCTTGATATTAATTTTGGGTGTCCAGTTAAGAAAGTTGTCTGTAAGATGGCTGGAGCAGGGATTTTACAGGATATTGATAGAATGGTGAAATTAACTAAAGATGTGGTTGATAGTACGAGTTTACCAGTGACAGTTAAGACGAGATTAGGCTGGGATGATAGCACCAAATATATAGTAGAAGCCGCGGAGAGGTTACAAGATGTAGGGATAAAAGCGATTTCAATACATGGAAGGACGCGTAAACAGATGTATAAGGGAGAGGCAGATTGGACATTAATAGGAAAAATAAAAGAAAACCCTAGAATGCATATTCCTGTGATAGGAAATGGAGATATTAATTCGCCACAGAAAGCGGTGGAATATAAGAATCGATATGGAGTAGACGGGATAATGATAGGTAGAGCATCGATAGGGTATCCATGGATTTTTAGAGAAATAAAACACTATGTCAAAACAGGTGAACTCTTACCACCGCCAACAATTGACGAGCGAGTAGATGCTGCAAAGAGGCATCTAGAATTTAGTATTAAATGGAAAGGGGAGCGACTAGGAATAGTGGAGATGCGACGTCATTACACTAATTATTTTAGAGGTTTTAGAGATATAAAACCGATAAGAGGAATTTTGGTAACGGAAGACAATCCATCGGTAATTTACGAGACCTTAGAATATATCAGAGACAGATATTCCAAAAAATTAGAAGAAGTTTTATAAGAAGTGGTTTTTGAGATTAAATCCTACGAGCGAAAAATATTTAGTTTGATTTCGGAAGCAGCTCATGAACTAAATGTACCTACCTATGTAGTGGGCGGATATGTTCGTGATCGACTTTTAGGTCGACCATCTAAAGATTTAGATATAGTCTGTGTGGGAAGTGGAATAGAATTAGCTAATGCTTTTGCAAAGAAGTTAAGACCAGTACCTAGAATAGTTACTTATGCGAGATTTGGGACTGCAATGCTTAAACATAAGGATTTAGAGATTGAATTTGTAGGAGCTAGAAAGGAATCTTATCGATCGGATTCCAGGAAGCCGGTGGTGGAAGGTGGAACATTGGAAGACGATCAAAATAGGCGAGATTTCACAATTAATGCTTTAGCAATATCATTAAACAAGGAGGATTTTGGGACAATAATTGATCCATTTAATGGACTAACAGATCTACAAAACAAGAGGATTGTAACCCCATTGAATCCTCAAATGACGTTTTCAGATGACCCGTTAAGAATGTTAAGAGCTATTCGATTTGCTAGTCAACTGGAGTTCGATATTGATCCGGTTACATTTGAAGGTATACAGCAAATGGCTGGAAGGTTAGCTATTATTTCAAAGGAAAGAATTGCTACAGAATTAAATAAGATAATATTAAGTCGAAAGCCATCAGTAGGCTTTTTGCTTTTGTCGGAAGCTAAGTTATTAGAGCAATTTTTTCCAGAACTTACAGCTTTAAAAGGAGTAGAAAAGCGAAATAATATAACACACAAAGATAATTTCTTACATACTCTGGAGGTGCTGGATAATATATCTAAGCACACAGATGATATATGGTTAAGATGGACAGCGATCATGCATGATTTAGGAAAAGCTACATCAAAAAGATTTCAGAAAGGACATGGATGGACATTTCATGGACATGAAGTTATAAGTGCTAGATTAGTTCCTAAGATTTTTAAGCGCTTGAAGCTACCATTAGATCAAAAGATGAAATATGTACAGAAGATTGTAGGCTTGCATCATCGACCGATATCATTGACTAAGGAGAATATAACGGATTCTGCAATAAGAAGGTTATTATTTGATGCGGGTAAGGAGTTGGATGATTTGATGCTTTTATGTAAGGCAGATATTACGTCGAAGAATAAGGAAAAGAAGGAACGTTTTATCCGTAATTATGAGTATGTAAGTAAAAAGTTGAGGCAGTTAGAAGAAAGTGATAAGATAAGAAATTGGCAACCACCAATTACAGGAGATATGATAATGGAGTATTTTAATATTCCGGCAAGTAGAGAAGTTGGATTAATAAAGAC
>CAZSKA010000306.1:0-2536 GCA_964607315.1 uncultured Saprospiraceae bacterium
TTTCAAAAGTATCCAAGCTTTCTTGGTGTGTTTGGTATCAGTGTGTTCAATAGTAAAAAGATTGAATAACGCTTTTGTGACACAAGCAATCATCTTTTTTTTATACTTTTATCTTAATGCGGATTATATTGATGATCATTTGTTGTACGTTTTTTCATAATCTATTAGCCCAACAGTCTGATAATAGGAACACTACGTATTTACCAGTAGTTATTCACATACTTCATTCCGAAGAAGAACAGAATATTTCTAACGATCAGATTATCCAGCAACTAGAGACATTAAATAAAGACTTTTCTCAAAACAACGATAACTTTGACAGTACTCCTCAAGTCTTTCAAAATGTGGCAGCAAATACAGATCTACAATTTTGTCTAGCAAATAGAGATCCACAAGGAAATGAAACATCAGGAATTACTCGCACAGAGACTTTTGTCTCGGAAATAGGATTAAGTGAATTATACTTTTTGACAGACGAAGGTGGAATAAATGCTTGGGACAATAGCAGATATATTAACATATGGGTTGCAGATATGGGCGATTCAGGCATTCTTGGAAGTACACCTATTCCAGGAGATGGATCTCCATCAGCAAAAGATGGGATTCTTGTAAATTATAGATTCTTTGGTGTAGAAGGAGATCATCAAGATATAAATCGAAATCAAGGTAAAGTCTTGACGCATGAAATGGGACATTACTTAGGCTTATTACACGTGTGGGGCACTTTGAACACTAATTGTAGTGATGACGATGGCATAGATGACACACCGCTTCAGGACGGACCAAATTTTGGTTGTCCTACTTTTCCATCTCCAGACATCTGTACACAGGGAAATGGTGTTATGTTTCACAACTTCATGGATTTTAGTGATGATGATTGTCTTAGCATGTTCACTCAAGGTCAAAAAGAGTTAATGCATCAAACATTAGAAGAATTCAGACCAGAGTTAATGGAAAACGCCGATATGAATTGTATTGTTTCTACTGCAGAAAATGAACTTCCTTCTTTCGAAATATATCCTAATCCTACGAATGAATTTGTATTCATTAAGTTTGAAAGAGAAGAGTTAAATCGACGCATACAGTTATTTGATATCAAGGGGAGAATTGTGAAGGATTGGGTTGGGACCCAAAGAGAAGGTCCGTATTTCATAGAAGACTTACCTGCTGGTATCTATTATTTAGTAGTAGCACAAAGTGTACAAAAGGTGATTGTGTATTGATTAGGTAAATGACCTATTCTTCTGCATTCACTTTCTCTCTGATTTCTTCTAAAGTCAATTTTTTATGATCCCTATACAGGATTTTACCTTCTTTATTTATAAGAATAAAAGTAGGAAATGAATTCATTTTTAATAAACCACAGATATTATCATCTGTAATAAATTTATCTAATGAACTCGCACAAGTCATAGGTTCTAATGATTCAGAAAAATCATGCTTCAAAATAGCATTTACCGTACTAAGGTATTCCTTTTCTCTGACTACTCCCGGTATAATTAACATTTCACCTACCGAATCATCTTTAATATCAGCATAGAGTTGTTTCGTTGATGGAATTTCCTTAATGCATGGAACACAGAATGATGCCCAAAAATACATTAACGTAAAGTCTTTGTCTTTATATGAAGTCCCCATGAAAGATTGAAACTTCGCATCATCTATATAATACCCTTCTCTATACCCATAATAATATGATGAGGAATTGTTAGACAATTCTTCTATTTTAATTAAACTCTTCAATGGTTCAAAATCAATAAACTTCATATTTCTACCAGCAATAATAACAGGCTCTTTTAACATAGCCCTCTCGTTAACAGTTTGATTGATGTCTATAGATTTTACCTTGATGTTAGTCCCTTGTAAATCGTTTACTATATTTATATTATAACTCGTTGAATCATTTTCATGATAAACTCCATGATATCCAAAATAGGGATAAATACTTATCATCCCCATTTGAGTAAAATCTCTTCCATAAATGGATTCAAAATTGAATCGGAAATTGAACGTTTTATCCTCTATTTCATAAGAAACAATTACTTCAGAATTTCTTTCTAAGCCGTGTTCTTCATCATCAGAAAACACCCCGTCGTAATTCGTGTCAAAGAAAAATCTAAAACTATTTAAAGATTGGTTTTGTATGATTAAGAAGCTGGATGCTCTATATTTAGCAGGAATAATTTCAACGTTGTAAAAAGTATTGTAATTAAAGACAAAATGTTTTTCATCATTTTTTTCAAACTGTTCTTGGAGAAACGAAATAGCAGGAGAAACTCTAATATTTGCATCATAATCTGAAATATTATGTATTTCTAATTCTATAGGCTCCTGTGAAAACAGAGTGGATGAGAATAGAATACATAGAAAAAAACTAAAGAAATGTTTGATCTTGTTCATTTTCGTAAATTGTTAGCTGAAGTTAACTAAATACACTAATTATACCAATTTAATTTCAAAATGTCGTATAAAATTTTGATGCTTAATTTTTCTAGTTCGAGTTAAAAAACGTAGGCATAACAGTAGTTACGGCGAG
>CAZSKA010000307.1:0-2461 GCA_964607315.1 uncultured Saprospiraceae bacterium
GGATATTTACTCAGGAAAATCTTATAAACAATTAAGAAGCGAAGGATTAAACTATTCAGACATTACAAAAGCTAATATTGAGAATCTAATAAAAAATAATATTGAAGAAATAGATAATTGGGATTTAAATCTTTTGTTTCAGCAACAACAACAACAAAGTATCTTCTTTGGAGGTGAGTTGGGAAGAGTTTTGATTGATAAAGGAGAAGAGTCCTATTCCTCATTTTTAGATCGATTGGTAGAAATATCTTTATCTGGAAGTGAAGAAATAAAGGATGTATCGGTATTAGCTGGATACTTAGGTAGTACTAAAGATAAGGCAATACAAAATGAGGTTTTGAAAAAACTTCTCAGTAATAATTTTCCTTTACATCACTTTTTAAATATCGCAAGGTTTTGTAAACCTACTTTCGAAGAAATAATATCATGGATTGATATCTACTCAGAGAAAAATGAATCTCTATCACCTTTCCACATGTTAGCATATGGGAAAGTACTGCATTACATGTCCTTATCCGATATTATTAAAATTTGTGAAAGAATAGCAAGTAAAGGAAAAGATAATATTTATTTAGCGTTAGATGTACTTACATCATATGTTAAAATAGGAGAAGAGTCATGGGAGAAGTCAAAAGAAACAATTAAAAGTCTTATTACAACAAAAGGCTTTGTATCAAACATAGATCGTCTTGGTGGAATGATAATGTTAGATGTAAGAAAATACATTTCAGAGTTTTTGAAAGAAGGAGATGAAAACTTTATTAGATATTTAAAAGATGAAGTAATCGTTCACATCACAGATGCAAAAAGATTGAGTTATCATTCTGAAATAGAAAATCTTTTAAGAATTTTAATAACGGATCATTTTTCACTTGTTTGGAATGACTTAGGACAACTTATGCTTGAGAATCCTTATTTTTACATTACAGCTAAGTTTCATTTAGGTGTCCGTGAAGGATCTATGTATACAGAAGGAATGCTGTTCTCCAATAAAGAAAATCTGCCAAAATTATTAAAATGGTGTAAAAACCATTCTCCCAAAGCACCGCGACTAATATCAGGTATTATGCCAACAAGTAGTCAGAATGAAGAAGGTGGAATTGAGTGGCATCCTTTTGCGCTAGATATGATTAATGAATTTGGGGATGATGATAAACTGTTAAATGAAATTCATGCAAATTTTGGCAGTTATGGTTCGGTGGGTTCATCTGTTCCGTATTTAAAATCAAAACTTCATTTACTGCAACAAATCACAGATCACCCTATTAAACGTGTGAGAACATGGGCTAATAATTACATAAGTGAAATGAAACGGCAAATAGAACATGAAGAATTGAGAGATGAGGAATGGGGAATAACTTAAATCAAAAATAACAAAATGGAATCATTACTAAAATACTTACCGTCAGTCAAAACTATTTTTGGTGTCTGTGTTTTTTCATTGGCATTAGTATATCTACTAAAAGATACTCTTGTTTCTATTGCTTCCATTGGTAGCGATCAATTTTCGTTATTTTTGTTTTTTATCCTGTTCGTTATCATTGGAGTGTCTGGAATTGCAGCATTTTATGCTATTGCCAAAAAGGAAATTGATTTAGAGAAATCAAGAAAAAATGTTGCTAAGATTAAAGGAAGTAAAAAAGTAAAAGAAACTCAAAAAGGAGAAGGAGGATATATTGACATTGAAGACTCAGAAGATATTGATTTAAACCAAGGATAATATCATATAGAAAATGAATTGAATAGAACAGCCTTCTTCATATCCCGAACCAACTTCAAATTCCGCTGAGTATGCTCTTCTACCATTTCAATGGCTCCAACTATCTTCGTGATTTTTTCAAACCGTTCTGAATCCTCATCAGGAATCGGAATTTCCAAATTCCAGAAAGTAGTCGGATCGACATGCTTAATTACCGAACCCCGTCCCATTCGATTAATATAAGAGTATTGCTGCTGGAGAAAGAAATAAAAATAAGGAAGCAGAGATTTTGAGTATGTAGGTTTTAAAGTCAGCTTTTTGAGTGTAGAGCCAACTATTCCATTTTGACCTTTCCCCACTAAGCCAGACCTTGCACCATCCCATACAATTACCAATTCATCATCATGTACTGGTACACCATCATTGGACTGAACATAGTAATCGTAAATCCCTCGTTCAAATGCTTTGATATTGATGTAAGGTCTAGCTTGGTCATTAAAATCGGAACAAAGCGTTTCAGGCACACGCCCTTTTTGAGCAGTAAAAATATCTTTGAGTCGATACTTTAGACAATTGGGAGGAGGGCGAAGCTTTGATGAAATGTCATTGTTGGAAAGATAATCTAATAACGGCTTCAATAATTTATCTGACACAGTCCACTCCTTTTTTGAACTGGTAATGCCAGAATAAAAGACTTAGATCAAGGGAAGATTATGAAATTGATATTTACCGCTTATTAATCATTTTTGATTATAATAGTAC
>CAZSKA010000308.1:0-2458 GCA_964607315.1 uncultured Saprospiraceae bacterium
TATATAAATACTCTTATTCCATCCCACTTATTCTCATAAATTTCGGTGTTTTTATTCTGTTTTAATTCATGCACTTCACTCGCTAATTGATGTTCAAACGAAGGCTGATCAAACCAATCTGCAGGTAGGCTTGGCAAAGCTCTACTCTCCTTTACTTTGGGCCCCGACCCAAAAAATTCACATGCTGAATCATGAAAACTTTCCCAAGGGTTTCCCTTTTCCAAAAGATAAGCTGAAGCATTATTTATATGAAAATCACGACTAGATTCTGTCTTCTTAAAATCATTCAAAAACAAAGGCATTGATACTGGAGCACCAATGATCGCACGTGTTGAAAAAGGCAATACACAAGTTTGAATAAGGCGATTCCTTAGGACATCTATATAGACTTTATTATTGCGTTTATTTTTCCTTATATGTAAGGTAGTTCGATCAGGAAATTTTTCCAAAATGCGTTCAGAAAGCTTCTTTAACTTCTCATAAAAAGAATCGGAAAATGGTACATCATAGATAGGAACATAAATATGTACGCCCTTACTTCCACTAGTTTTTATGAACGGGCTCATGCCCAAAGTTTTCAGATAATCCATGATATCCAAAGCTAATTGCTTTAAGGAGGCATAGGTAAATGTTTCTGGTGGATCAAGGTCCAAAATGATATGATCGACAAATGATTTACCTTTTTCGAGACGCACGTTATCCGCATGTAATTCAAGACTCGCAAGATTCGCCATCCAAACTAAATCTGGTCTTGTTTCTAGCAAAGGATAGGCATTATTATCGTCAGCATAAATGTTAGATTTAATAAAATCTGGAGCAAAATCTGGGAGATTCTTAGTGTAAAATTTTTCTTTATCAATACCATCAGGAAAACGAATCATTGAAATTGGTCGATGTTTAGCAAAATCAATAAAGTACTGAGAAATTCCCAAATAATATTGAATGATTTCAGCTTTAGTAATCTGAAATGAAGGGTACAAAATTTTATTGAGATTGGACAGAGTGATTTTCTTACCATCCAAGGCAACAACCTGCTTTTTACTTGCCATTTTATCTCCTTAGACCACGTGGTATTAGCGTTGTTGGATATACAACAGGGCTTTCATCACCATTTGCATTTACAGCAGAAACTCCGAATAAATAATTATCGATTACAATATTTTCCAAGGTATAATCATCTACCTTTCCAACGAATCTATAGTTATCCCATGTGGGACTTGTGGTATCTCTCCAATAGACCTTATATCCTACTACATTTACATCAGAAGACAATGTCCATTTCAACCTAGTAGAAGGCTTAACTGCTCCACCAATCATAACACCTTCAGGAGCAGGCGGCGCCCAAGCAAGACCAGCCAGACAAATAGCATTTACAGCTGTCAACTTTGCCGCATATTCAAAATTCACCCCTTCAATTACATCTCCATATTCTATACCATCTTCCGTTCTCAAGTCTTGATGCTGTCTATTATAATTTTCATGAGTTTCCATAATTCGGACTCCAGGAAAGCCAGCGTCATTAAAAGGTTTATGGTGCCCTCCCCTACCAAATCTGTCTAATCTATAGATCATAGTAGCATGTAAATTAGTCATATAATTCTCTGTCATATTATGCACATATCTAGCTATTTGTCTACTAGGACCATCTACTTCACCTCCATAAAATCGATTCCAAATCATCTGTTGTTCTGTAGTATTCGGTGGTGTTGCTTCAGAAAAAACTCTAAAAGTAGTATTGTCAATAACTCCATCAATTCCTGTAATATTACCAATCATATCATTATTCAAAACGGCTACAATATCCCATTCTTCACTTTTGGCGGTTTCGGCCAAAAACTTTCCTCCAAAAAGACCTTGTTCCTCCCCAGATAATCCCACAAAAATGATGCTGGTAGGAAAATCATACTCGGATAAAACACGAGCAGCTTCTATCACGCCAGCCATTCCGCTAGCATTGTCGTTAGCCCCAGGATTATCACTTGTTGCATTCAAAGGATCACTAACTCTATTATCAATATCACCAGACATAATTACGTATCTATTAGGATATACAGAACCTCTTTTAATAGCTAAAACATTAACAATTTTGGTTCTTTCTGGAATTCTTCTTGACTCACCAGCTTCTACAATTCCACTATGATATTTCACTTCAAAACAATTCCCACAATCAGCAGAAATCGATTTAAATTCATCAAAAATCCATCTCCTTGCTGCACCTATTCCACGAGTTTCAGAGATGGTATCAGACAAAGTGTGTCTAGTGCCGAACGAAACTAATTTACGGATGTATTCTTCCAAATTGTCAGCATCTACATCTTCTATTATTTTATATATATCCTGATTTCTTTCAGGAGGATACATTGTTGACTGAGCATTGACAAAAGAATAAGAAATAGAAAATAATAGAAGGAAAATAGAAACTTTCATAATCAACAATTTTGTTTAACCCACATTAGAT
>CAZSKA010000309.1:0-2432 GCA_964607315.1 uncultured Saprospiraceae bacterium
TTATCTCTTCTTTTGAGCTATTAGTCGCACAGTTAAGACCAGAGGATAGAGTGGCAATAGTAGTATACGCTTCTGCTTCTGGATTGGTATTAGAATCAACTTCGGGAGAAAATAAAAATGACATCTTAGAATCTCTACATCGCCTAAGAGCAGGAGGAAGTACAGCAGGTGGTCAGGGAATCAAGCAAGCATATAATGTAGCAAAGGAAAACTTTATGGAAAATGGAAACAATAGAGTAATCCTAGCTACTGACGGAGATTTCAATGTTGGTATAAGTTCTAATGATGAATTGCTTAAGCTTATCGAAAAAGAGAGAGAATCAGGAATATTCCTTTCTGTTCTTGCTTTTGGGACAGGAAATTATCAAGATGATAAGATGCAAATTCTTACAGATGCCGGAAATGGAAACCATAGCTACATAGATAATAGAGAAGAAGCCAAAAAAGTATTCGAAGAAGAATTTGGGGGCACCCTATTTACCATTGCTAAAGACGTCAAAATCCAAATAGAGTTCAATCCATTCTTAGTAGAACATTATAGAATGATTGGATATGAAAACAGAAAATTAAATGCAGAAGATTTTAATGATGACAAAAAAGATGCTGGAGAAATGGGAGCCAATCATTCTGTGACCGTAATTTATGAAATAGTCCCTAGAGGAACTTCACTTTCACGGAATAATAAAATTGACAAACTTCGATATAAAAAAGAGACTAAGAAGGAAAACAAAACACTGACAAAAAACAATAAAGAAATTGGTTTAATAAAGTTCAGATACAAAGAACCTGATGAAGATATATCTACGAAAACCATACAAGTAATAGCTAATAAAAAAGTTGATTATAAAGACCTAAATGAAGATCAAAAATGGGCCATTCAAGTTGCTACTTTTGGTCAATTACTGAGGAAGTCGAAATATAATACAGCAGCAAGTTATGATGGCATACTGGAAGCTCTTGATGAGTTAGACAAGAAAGATAAATATAGGGAAGAATTTGTTGAACTTGTGGGAATCGTCAAAGAGCTCGATAAAGAAAAAGGAGAAGGAGAATAGACTAAAGTTGCTTTAATTATTTTATTAGAGAGGGTGGAATTTTCATACTAATTCCATCCTTTTTAGTTTAAATTACTAGGCAATAAAAAATCTATTTCAATCTAAAATGCCTTTAAAATAAAAGCTACACCAACTTAAGCACATTCAAAATTTTAGCTAAGAAAGTAGAATATTAATTATATTTATGGCTTAAAACCTAAAATACTTTACAATGCACGCTTACAAATTATCACATCTATTCCTATTTCTATTATTATCTTTTTCACTTTTTGCTAATGACCCTGATCCTCAACCGAGCGAAATTGAGTTAGACTCTTCTTTTGCTCAACAGCTAGAATTAATGTCAAAATATTATAGCTTCCTAGATAGCATAGAACAAACTTTAACTTTTGAAAGAGGTACCGTTTCATTAATGAATGGCAAATTAAGTTTGAACGTACCCGAAGGATATAAATTTCTGAATGGTGACGATAGTGAAATGATATTAACTGACTTATGGGGCAATCCTCCGAGTGAAAAAGAGGATAAATCCATAGGGATGCTCATTCCAGATACTATGCAAGCTGTAAATCCTGCCTATTCTATTAATATTACATATGCTGAGGATGGTCATGTAAAGGATAAAGAGGCAAAAAACATCGATTATGATGAGATGTTAGAAGGTATGCTAGAAGCTTCTATTTTGGAAGATCAATATAGAAGTGAAAATGGTTATCCTAGATTATCTTTGAAAGGGTGGGCAAAACCACCATTTTATGACCAAGTCAATAAAAAACTACATTGGGCGAAGGAATTTAACACTGGCGAAGAACCGAATACATTGAATTACGATATTCGTATTCTAGGTCGAAAAGGCCATGTAAGTTTGAATGCTATTTCGACAATGGACTATCTTGATGAAGTGGATGCGCATATAGATGATGTAATCTACAGTGTGAATTTTACAGAAGGAAATAGGTATGCAGATTTTAATCCTAAGATGGATAAAGTTGCGGCCTATGGAATAGGAGGATTAATAGCGGGAAAGGTTTTAGCGAAGGCAGGAATATTAGCAAAATTAGGCGTATTTGCTGCAAAATTCTGGAAGCTTATTGTGGTTGGATTTATAGCCTTAGGTGCTGGAGTTCGCAAATTTTTTAATGGAAAAGATAAACAACCATCCTAGATGTAGGATGATAGAAAACATATTTTTCGTCCTTGAATCATGAATAGTACAAATTAACTTTTTATTGCATAATGCGCGTTTGAAAAACGCAGGCATAACAGCATTACGGCGAATGAACAACTGTTTTAGCGTTAGCAAAAATTTCGACGTTGAAGTCGAAATAATACCAATTTAACTCCATAATGTCGCATTTCTTTTTACTTAATCTTTCA
>CAZSKA010000310.1:0-2380 GCA_964607315.1 uncultured Saprospiraceae bacterium
AATGCTAATCAACAAATTACATATTTAAAAAACCAGAACTGAATGACCCTGCCGCTGGCGGGGGTCAGGGGGTGGAATATACACCACGTTCAAACATTGCCACCTTCGACTGTCGCCTGCACTGAGTACTTCGACTGACGCTCAGCAGAGTCCGAAGCCGAAGTGCTCAGGGCAAGCATTGCCCATTGCTAAAAACCCTTAACTCCTAGCTTTTCCACCTTTTCTATCCATTTCTGTCTAAAGGAATCGGTTGATAATCGTACAGGACCAATTGCTGTGATCTTTACTTTTTTCACACCAATGAAATTCATGGTCAATTTTTTCATAGCAGCATGACTAGGCGCTCTATTGATAAGAGAATAATACCAAGTCGGTTGGTCCATGGTACAGATAATTCTAGCAGTTTTACCTTTGAAAAATTTGTCCCACCATACAGAACCTTCGCGTTTTTTAAAGGCAAAACCTGGAAGTAAGACTCTATCTAAAAAACCTTTCATGATTGCAGGAACGGAACCCCACCATACTGGATATATCCATACAATATGATCAGCCCATTTTAGCTTTTCTTGTGCATCTAATAAGTCAGGTTCTAATTCTGTTCTTTTTCTGTAGCCAAATTGTAAATTAGGATTAAAATCCAAATCATTTATATGAATGACCTTTATAGAAGCATTGCTTTTTTTAGCTCCTTGCACATAGGCATCTGTTAAAGCGAAGTTGTAACTTTCTTTATCTGGATGACCGTTAATGACGAGAATATTTTTCATTTAACTATTTTGAGACAAAGTTCTGTTTTCTATATCTCAAAACATTTGATTTAAATCAAATTTTTGCTCTGACTCTACTTAAAGTTTCTAAGGTCATTCCAAGATGAGATGCTACATGCTTAAGCGGGATTCTGTTCATACATTCTTGATAAGCTTCCTTCATCACAGCATATTTTTCCTCTGCTGTATAGAACAGAATAGTTGAGATTCGTCTTTGCTGTTTAAGCATAACATCAGTCACCACATGCTTCACAAAAGTTTCTAGACAAGGATGTTTTTTACAGAGTCTATCAATATTGTCTTTAGATGATTTTGCCACAATGCAGTCCTCCATAGCTTGTATATAATGTGGACTTGGTTTATCACCAAAAAAACTAACAATAGGTGTCACAAACTCATTTTCAAAAGCGAACCAGTCGGATATATCTTTATCGTCTTTCAAGTAATACACTCTAATTGATCCTTCCAATATCAGATATGACACCTTAGAATATTGCCCTTTTCTAACTAGAATTTCATTCTTCTTAATAGTTTGGATTTCTAATACTTCCATCAAATCATGAATGCATTCCTCAGTCAGAGCTGCATAATTTTTTTGAATAGTTTGAAGTGCATTTATTAAGTCCATGAAGGAAAGTTGATTTTGGGATAAAGATAGGATGTTTACAATAAGGAATTCGCAACATAACAATGAAATAACTATCTAAAATCTTCCCCGCTGGCGGGGACACAGGGGTGGAATAGAAGGGTGTATATTATCAGCATTCTTCTAAAATTCCCTAAATTTACAATACAAGACTCCAACAAAATACACACGATAAAATGTTACCTAGATACAACTACATAAAGATTACACTAACACTAAGCCTATTAATAGGGCTTAGTGTTTCTTTGTTTAGTCAGGAGTATATAGATAGGAGATTAGATGGATATGCTGCGAAAATTTATACCAATCTACATGTTTCAAATGACACTTTATTATTAGTAGGATTTGGGACAACATTTGAACCAACATTGCCGGCAAAAATTAATATTACTAGATATAAATTAACTGGAGAATTTATTGATGAAGAAATCTTTTTAGAGAATGATGAATTTGATTATTTGCCTTGGTTGCAGGGTTCTTCAAAGAAAAATGAAAATGAGATTATTATAGGAGGAAGTGGAGGTCTTTTATCTGTAAACGATTCCGCGTGGGTTACTAATTATAATATAATTGGTGATTCATTGAAATGGTTTTCAAAAATTAAACCCACTTATCCAAATACTAATAATAGTATTTTAGTAGAATCGATAATTAAAGAAAATGGTAGTATTTTAAGTATGATAACGGAATCCAGAGGCACAATGCCTCAGATTTTTTATCTAAGACTCCTAGTTTTTAATAATGAAGGTGAGTTGCTAAGTGAAAATGTTATTGAAGAAGAAGACACTGATTTAAAAGGATATTCTATATTGTATAACAGCAATAAAGAGCTAATAATTGGAGTAGACGTAAATCCAGAAGATGGACCTATATCATTACAGTTATGGAGGTTAGATTCAGATGGAAATATCCTAGATAAATATATATCAGGAGAAGAAGATAATGGTCAAAAATGCAATAAGATAAT
>CAZSKA010000311.1:0-2360 GCA_964607315.1 uncultured Saprospiraceae bacterium
GAGCCAGCAAGAGATGTGATGTGGAAATTTGAGAATGGGGTTCTTCAGTCCATTGGTACAGATCAATTTCATAACCAGTGGAGTATCGAGGAAATAGAATTAGTGAATGGAAGCTGGATATTTAATTTTAGAGGTTTTTGGGAAGGAGCAGGTTTTGATTTTTTTAATGGCCAAGTAACATTAGTGAAACAAAACGGTGAGGACTTACCAGATGTCTCATTAAGTCAACAGAATGTTGATTTCCTATGGAGTACCGGAGATACAACGTCATCTATTATCGTAAGTGTTCCAGGTACATACAATCTCACTGTTACAGATCATCTAGATAATGTTGAAGACTTTGTAATCGAAGTAGAAGATGTCTTTATAGAACATCCCGACTATAAAGTATTAAGAAGCATATATCAAACTATGGGAGGAGATAATTGGACGGTTAATAGAGGGTGGCAAGAAGGTATTGTAGGTAACGGTTCGTGTAATCCATGTGGTGGTAGATGGGCAGGAATCAGCTGTGAGAACGGTAGAGTTACTGCAATAATGTTAAATAACAATACTGAATAACGCATTTAAGTTACACTAAAAATATCTTTGTAAGTACGTGGAGGATAATTGACCATTCTTTTTAAGACTGTATTGAAAATACGTCCTCCCATTTTATTTCTGTTAAACTTAAATACATACTCGTCCATATAAGGCTGTAAGTCTCTTACACTTCCGAATATGCCTCTTAGCCATGCTTTAAAATTCATAATAAATCTATGTATAGGATCGAAGTTTTTACCATTCTCAGATTTAATCTGTGTTATATTCCACGACTTTTTTTTTAAGCTTGTGTATGATCTCCAATTATCTGTAGTTATCTCTGCATCTTTAGATATATGATCCAAGAAAAAAGGTTCAAGTTGCTTTACTCCAGCATCTCGTATCTCTCTAAGATATGCTCGTGAGATACCTTTACCTTTCTTCTGTATCCCAACAGCCACAAGCTTTTTAGAACCTTTTGACCTTCCTTTTTTACCTTTTTCTTTTCCGCCCACAAAAGTCTCATCTACTTCTACATCCCCATCCATTTTATAAGTGCAGAATGATGACATTACTGCCATTACTTTTCGCTTAAATAAATGTGCCGTTCTCCGATGAACTCCCATCTTGCGATGTAATTCAGCAGCAGAGATCCCTTTCTTTGTAGTACTAATTAAGTACATCATCATGAACGCTTTATGTATTGGAAACTTAAGCTTATGAAACAATGTCTGTGCTGTAGCAGATTCTGGTTTTTTACATGAACAACATCTCCTTTCCCCATATCTCTTTGTTGTACAATAATTCGTATAGCTACAGTATCTACATTTATACCCTTGTCCCCATTTCATCTCTACTAAGGCATCTGTACAGCTTTTGTCATCTCCGAATTTGGACTGAAAGTCATAAATGCTAAGTCCAGTGAACATTTCTATCATAATTATTTACTTTTATTCAAGCAAATAACATTTCTATCGTGCAGCCTAACTGCGTGATTCAGTAACAATAATCTAAAAGGAGCTATCGACCCATCTATAACAGAATTGACTAATTTAAAAGATCTATTGCTTAGGTTCAATGAATTGACTGGTTCCATTCCTGAAGACATTGGGAGTTTAACATCGCTGGGAAGATTATCATTAAATGGGAATAATTTATCTGGTGAAATTCCATCTTCTATAGAAAATTTGGATAGTTTAGTATTCCTCAATTTATCGGAAAATTCCATTACTGGTCCTATCCCAAGTGAGATTGGAAATTTGAATCTAGCTTTTATAAATTTATCCCGTAACCAATTAAGTGGCGAGATACCGTCGAGTATACGTAAGCTTAATCGACTAAGTACTTTTGATTTGTCCATGAATCAACTCACAGGTAGTATTCCAGATGTGTTGGATGAATTACCACACTTAGGACGTTTGTTTTTATATGACAATAATCTTTCAGGCCCTATCCCGCCATCATTAGTAGATGCACCCGTTATATGGAACGTTATATTATTTAATAATAATTTGACGGGAGAGATACCAGAAGGTATTACTCAACTTGACCTTGAAATATTAAATTTAGGGAATAATCAATTATCGGGTCCTATTCCAGAAGGAATTGCAAATATGGAAAACCTCAGAAATATCACTCTCGCTGATAATAATCTATCAGGTTGCTTTCCTTCAGATATAGATAACATTTGTGCTCTTGGGTTCAGTGATGCTGATTCAATAGAGATTCTCGCAACAGGTGGAGATTTGTTTTTATTTTTTGGAAACGGCTATGACTTCACAGGCAATCCTTTGTTACCATGGGAAGGTGTTATAGATAACGTGTGCAGTGGAGAAGAC
>CAZSKA010000312.1:0-2316 GCA_964607315.1 uncultured Saprospiraceae bacterium
ATTTTATACTATTTTATGGTAAAGTTAAGCTCATTTGTGAAATCTAAGGCATGTTTTGCCACCCATAATTTAAATTTTCCTGCTTCAGTAACCCATTTCTTGTCGGGTCCATAAAAAGCAAGGTCATCTGTGGTAAATGTAAACGTTACCGAAGTACTTTCACCTGGAGCTAATTCTACTTTTTCGAAACGTAATAATTCCTTTACAGGTCTCGTCAAGCTTCCAACCATATCGCGAAAATATAGTTGTACAGTTTCTTTTGCCTTTTTATTTCCTACGTTTTTAACAATCAATTTTACCTTTATTTCTTCACCTAAAATAGGGGAGTCATTCGAAATACTAACGTTAGAATATTCGAAATCTCCATAAGTTAAACCATGACCAAACGGGAAAGCTGGTAAATATCCCGCATCCAAATAATGGGATGTATTCCCTAATGAACTCTGCCATGCCTCAATCGGAATGTCGTACATGGCTACGAATTTCTCAGGAATAACAGGACGACCTGTGTTTTTATGATTGTAATAAATAGGCATTTGACCATTCATTTTTGGCCATGTCACAGGAAGTCTACCAGAAGGAGATGCATCACCTAAGATGACTTCTTTTAGGGCTGGACCTCCCATAGTTCCAGGGTGCCAAGCCATGATAATAGCATCCACCTTGTCTATGATGTTCTCAAAAGTTATAGGTCTACCTGCCATTACAACTAAAATGATTGGCTTGCCTGTTTTGCTTAATTCCATAATCAATTCTTCCTGAGCACCAGGTAAACTGATGTCTGCTCTACTATGCGCTTCTCCTGAAAGAATCGCTTCTTCACCACCACAGAAAATAATTACATCTGCAGTTTCAGCTGCTTTAACAGCAGCGTCAAACCCATTCTTAGTTCTATCTCTACTAAAAGACAAACCTTCTTGGAAATTAACGATTAAACTTCTATCTCCTCTGAATGATTGCGCCGGAGTTTCTGTTCTTAACTTATCTCCATCAAATGTCCAAGTTCCTAATTGTTCATGTCCTGCATCTGCCATCGGTCCCACTAATGCAATCGTTTTGGTACGTCCCAATGGTAAGATGTCATTATCATTTTTCAATAACACCATTGATTCTATCACAGCTTGTTTAGCAGATTCAAGGTGTTCAGGTGCATAAATAACATCATCTGAAAGTTCAGTGAAAGGATGCTCAAAAAGTCCCATTCTAAATTTGATTCTTAAGATATTTCGTACCATTTCATCTAAATCTGCTTTCGATACTTTTCCTTCTTTTATCAAGTCTTCAAGGTGATGTTCATATGATCTACTTGTCATCTCCATATCAACTAAAGCGTTTGCTCCTCGCTCAGCCGCATGCTTCTCATCTCTTGCATATCCATGAGCTATCATCTCCGTAATCGATTCCCAATCACTAACTACGAATCCGTCGAATCCCCATGTTTCTCTTAATATTTCTCTCATCAAATATTGGTTCCCTGATGCAGGCACACCATTTACCTCATTGAATCCCGACATGAATGTAGCGACTCCTGCGTCTACACTTGCCTTAAATGGTTTAAGGTAGTTGTTATGCAAGGAAAAGTCATTGATATTAGCTGTGTTGTAATCTCGTCCACCTTCTGCAGCACCATAACCGACATAGTGTTTGGCACAAGCTGCCATACTAGTAGGATCACTCAAATCATCGCCTTGAAATCCTTTGATGTATGCTTCTGCCATTCGACTTGTTAAATATGGATCTTCACCACCAGACTCCGCGATTCTTCCCCAACGAGGATCACGCGAAATATCAAGCATAGGTGCAAATGTCCATCGGATCCCATTAGTAGTAGCTTCTATAGCAGCAATTCTAGAGCCTTTTTCAGTTAATTCAGGATTGAAACTTGCAGCCTGACCAAGAGGAATAGGGAAGATTGTTTTATATCCATGGATCACATCACGCGCAAAAATTAATGGTATACCTCTTGGACTTTCTTCCACAGCTATTCGCTGTAATTCCTTTACATCAGCAATGTTTGTAATGTTCAAAAAAGAACCAACTTCACCTTTTTTTACAGCTTCACGTAATTCTGAAGGAATTTCTTTTACTCGACTAGATTTTCCTCTTTGAGCTGTTTGACCAATTTTTTCTTGGAGTGTCATTAGTGCAAGAATACTATCAATTTTCACTTCTGTTTTATCCTTCATTTCTGTTTCTACAGAAGTATCTTTCATTACTTTTGTACTCGTTTTTTCGTTACAAGAAGTAAGGCCAAGGCTAAAGGTAAATAGTACACAGAAGATTAAAATGTACTTCGATTTATGATTAAGCATGAAG
>CAZSKA010000313.1:0-2312 GCA_964607315.1 uncultured Saprospiraceae bacterium
GTAACGTGGTCTTATTAGGGCATTCCGGAAGCGGTAAGACCACATTTGCAGAAACTATGCTTTATGAATCCGGAGCGATTACGAGGAGAGGTCAAATAGAGGGGAAGAACACAGTATCTGATTACACAAATATAGAACAGGAAAAGGGTAATTCCATTTTCAGTTCTCTTATGAATGTACATTGGCGAAACAATAAAACCAATATCATAGACACGCCTGGCTCTGATGATTTCGTAGGTGAAGTTATAAGCTCCATGAAAGTAGCAGACACTTCACTTATCATTCTAAATGGCGCTTCAGGTGTAGAGGTTGGAACAGAACTTATCTGGGAATACGTACAAAAATTTAACTCGCCTGCTATCTTCGTTATCAATAAATGTGATCATGAAAAATTTGATTATGAATCAACTGTTGACCAAGCAAAGGAACGTTTTGGAAATAATGTAATTCCTGTACAAATGCCTTACACTGACGAAGAAGGTAACTTTTGCATTATTGATGCTTTGAGAATGACTATGTATGTCTTCAACGAAAAAGGCGGAAAACCTCAAAAACAACAAATTCCTGCAATGCATATGCCTAGAGCCATTGAAATGCATAATGTTTTAGTTGAAGCTGCAGCAGAGAATGATGAAAGATTAATGGAAAAGTATTTCGAACAAGGATCTTTGGACGAAGCAGATTTAGCTGAAGGTTTGACCATTGCTTTAGCAAACCAATCTATTCATCCTATCTTTTGTGTTTCAGCATTGGAAAACAAAGGAAGTGGAAGAATTATGGGATTCATTAACGATATAGCTCCTTCACCTGCAGACAGACCTCATGCTACCCTAGAAAATGACGGCACCTTGGAATGCTCTACTGAAGGAGATAGCAGTATTTTTATATACAAAACACTTTCTGAACCCCAAGTAGGTCGTGTTAGTTATTTCAAAGTTTATAGTGGTGATATAAAGACAGGAGATGAACTTGTTAATCAAGCTACCTTAGAAACAGAACGACTGAACCAAATTTATACCACAGAAGGAAAAACAAGAACGGCTACCAATCACCTTATAGCAGGAGATTTAGGTGTAACCTTGAAACTAAAAAACAGTTATTCTAACAACACCCTAAATATTAAAGGTGTTGATCGTGCCATTCAAAAAATTGAGTTTCCGGGAAGTAGAATCCGTACTGCGGTTTCTCCTCCAAGCAAGAGTGATATGGAAAAATTAATGAAGGCACTTTATCAAATTGAGGAAGAAGATCCAACATTAAAAGTAGAACAATCAGCTCAATTAAAACAAACTCTTTTACATGGTCAAGGCCAATTACATCTCGACATTCTAAAATATAGAATTGAAAAAGTGAATGGCATAAGTATGGAATTCGAGCGCCCTAAAATACCTTATCGAGAAACGATAACAAGAGCTGCAGACAGCCATTATCGTCACAAAAAACAGAGTGGTGGTTCTGGGCAGTTTGCTGAAGTTCACATGCGCATAGAACCTTATCATGAAGAAATGGCCGACCCTACAGGATTAACAGTGAGAAAAAGAGAAGTGGAAGAACTGCCTTGGGGAGGAAAACTAGCCTTTTATTGGTGCATCGTAGGAGGTTCCATTGATGCTAAATATATTAATGCGATCAAAAAAGGAATCATGCAAAAAATGGAAGAAGGTCCTTTGACTGGAAGCCGTTGTCAAGATATAAGAGTAAGTATTTACGATGGTAAAATGCATAGTGTCGACAGCAATGACATGGCGTTTATGCTAGCAGCTAGTGCAGCTTTTAAAGCAGCCTTCAAAGATTCTGGACCACAACTTATGGAGCCTATTTATCAACTTGAAATTCTGTGTGATAGCAGTATTATGGGAGATGTCATGGGCGACCTACAAACACGTAGAGCAATAATCCAAGGAATAGATGCAAATGGTCATTACCAAAAAATCATAGCAAAAGTTCCACTAGCAGAACTCTACAAATACTCTTCTACTTTAAGATCACTCTCACAAGGTAGAGCTAAATTCAATAGATTCTTCTCAGCATTTGATCCTGTTCCTTATACTTTACAGGAAGAATTGAGCAAAACTCATTCTAAATCTTTGGAAGAAGCTTGACCTAATACTATTTTTTAACCCATATAAGATTTTTTTTCTATCATATGGGTTTAACTATTACCTACTAATAAAGGGGTCTGAAATTTAAATCTCAGGCCCCTTTTATACTGTTTAAAATATAGAATGTCAGTAATAAACTCAAATTAAAAATAGGTGAGTTATACCAATTTAATTTCAAAATGTCGTATAAAATTTTGATACTTAATTTTT
>CAZSKA010000314.1:0-2271 GCA_964607315.1 uncultured Saprospiraceae bacterium
GGGAAGTATAATAAGAACGAAATAAGTTGTTTAGAAAATAAAACAGATCTTAAAAAACTTCTAAATGAAGTATACACCAGCTCAAATCCTAAATCTATTTTATCAAAACATTCAAAATTAATATCTTGCCTAAATAAAAAATCAAGTTTTGAAGTATTTAATTCGAGATTAGAGCAGTTTTTTATAAAAAATATTGATAATTTGGCGCTTGAAATTCCGCATTATTTTATTGGTTCTATGGCTTTTATCATGACAGATTTAATAGTAGCTAATGCAAATAAAAGAAATATTAAAATAGGTGGAATCTATAAAAACTCAGATGAAGGTCTAGTTGAATATTTTAAAAGAAAAATCATCAAATCACATGTCAAATAATATAAAACGAATTGCTGTTTTTACATCAGGTGGAGATGCACCAGGTATGAACGCTGCGATAAGAGCAGTAGTAAGAACTGCTAGTTTTCATGACCTTCATATCAAAGGAATTAGACATGGTTATGAGGGCATGATAGAAGGTGATATTATAGATTTACAAAGATCAAGTGTGGGTCAAATTATTCAACGTGGTGGTACAATATTAAAAACAGCAAGAAGTAAAGCTTTTGAAAGTAAGGAAGGGAGAAAGCAAGCTTATGAATCCTTAGTTGCACATAAGATAGACGCTTGCATTGCTATTGGTGGGAATGGTACATTTACTGGAGCAAAGGTATTTCAGGAAGAATATGACATCCCGTTTATAGGCCTTCCTGGAACTATCGACAATGATATTTATGGTACTGATTACACTATAGGTTTTGACACTGCTGTTAATACAGCATTAGATGCTCTTGATAAAATAAGAGATACTGCTGATTCTCATAATAGATTATTTTTTGTAGAAGTAATGGGCCGACATAGTGGTTACATCGCTTTATACACTGGTATTACTACAGGTTCTGGGGCTATTTTCTTACCTGAAGAAGATTGCAATATTGACTATCTTGTAAAGCAACTTAAGAAAAGTACTAAGAGGAAAAAATTATTCAATTTAGTCGTTGTTGCTGAAGGAAATAAGAATGGTGGTGCCTATGAAATCGCGAAAAAAGTAAATGAGCAATTTGATGGATACGAAACAAAAGTTACCGTTATTGGTCATCAACAAAGAGGAGGTTCGCCAACAGCAGCTGATAGATTGTTAGCAAGCAGATTAGGCTATGAAGCGGTTAATGCATTAATGGATGGAAAGAGTGGAATGGCTATTGGTATAATTAATGATAAAGTATCGTATACCTCTTTTGAAGATGCTATAACAAAGAAGAAAGTGCCAAGCAAAGATCTTATTAAGATGGCAGAAATACTAGCGCTATAAAATGCTTTTTCTTTGGGCTTAAAGCCCAAAGATTTTACAAAAGACTAATTTATTGCTTAACAATTTTATATACTCCTTGCTCGATTATTAAGTAATAAAGGCCAGCACTATAATTCCCCATCACGTACTCTCCCCTTTCACTAAACTCCCCACTCGCTATCAACACTCCTCGGGAATCATGTATCCTAAATTTATGATTCCCTTCTAATTCCATAGTCAATACATCCGAAACCAAACTGTTATACTTCACTTTCTGAATAAATCGATCTTCCACAGACGTCACCATTTTAAATTCTACATCGTAAAATCCATCCACACATTCTTTTTGCACTGAAGTTGTTACCTTCCAATTATAGAAATAATGTAACAAATCTCCCTCACCTTCAGTGATCTCTATATTTTCTAATTGATCAATAATTGGCAATATCTTAGTTGGGTTTTCCTCTACATAGAGTAATGGCCCATCTGTACTAAAACTGAATTGATTTTGCTCTTGATTAGTCTTTATTATATATTCCCCTGAACTCAATTCCATTCCTAAATCTATTCTATTTTCTCCTTCTACTAAATTGATTTCAATATCAAATTGAAGTTCCTCATTACTATTAAAAACTTCTATCTTTCTAAGACCTTCTGCTATTGCCCACACATCTATGCTTTCTAAAACAATATCTTCATGCACTGTAAATCCTGTTTCAAAATTTTCTGTATTGACTGGTTCAGTTGCATTTTCAAAATCAAACAATGCCAAGCTATCTTCATACATATAGTTAGCTCTATTTAAAATAGAAATGTTATTGTCTTGTGTTACATTTTCGAAAACATATTCCGAGCCTGTAAAGAATAAATACGTTCCTTCATTTTCATACCATTCAGCTTCTGGATTTCCTACAGTAACAGCAATATCATCACCACTTATATAT
>CAZSKA010000315.1:0-2133 GCA_964607315.1 uncultured Saprospiraceae bacterium
ATCATGATTCACTTGGGTTTACATTGTGATAAATTTTATTGGCATTCCCATATATTTTAATAAAACCTTTGGCATCATCTGATGTCCAAGAATTATTCATTTCGCCATACTGACCAAAATCTGATTTCATCATATCATATTTTGATTCAACTCCTTGCAAAGTAAAATGATAAGGCTTCAAATTGACAATTACATCTCCCGTAACTGATTTCTGTGAATCTTCTAGAAAGACTTCTATATTTCGCATCACAGGATCTAAATAATTACCTTCGTGTAATAACATTCCATACCAGTTGGCTAATTGTTCTTTCCAATATTGTTGCCACTTAGTTAGCACATGCTTTTCTAATAAGTGATGTGCTTTTATGATTACCAAAGGGGCTGCTGCTTCAAAACCTACTCTTCCTTTAATACCTATAATTGTATCTCCTACATGTATATCTCTACCTATAGCAAAAGCATTTGCGATTTCTTCCAGTTTCTGAATATTTTTAACTGGTGTATCCTTGACTCTATTCAACCCTATTAATTCACCCTTCTCAAAATTTAGAGTAACCGTTTCTTCTTTTTCTTTTTGAAGCTGACTTGGATAAGCTTCTTCTGGTAAAGACTGATGTGATGTTAATGTTTCTTTTCCTCCCACACTGGTTCCCCAAATTCCTTTATTAATAGAATATTGTGCTTTTTCCCAACTATAAGATACTCCATGTTTTTCAAGAAATGCTACTTCTTCTTGTCGAGATAATTTTAAATCTCTAATAGGAGTAATAATTTCTATTTCTGGCGCTAAAGATTGAAAAATAACATCAAATCTAATCTGATCGTTCCCCGCTCCAGTACTACCATGTGCAATATATTTCGCTCCAACTTTCTTAGCATAATTAATAACTTCAATAGCTTGGAAAATACTTTCTGCACTTACAGATAATGGATAGGTGTTATTCTTAAGCACATTACCAAAAATCAGGTATTTAATGGCTTTTTGATAAAACTCTGTAAGTATTGTTTTATTCACATGAGAAGAACTTCCTAATTCATAGGCTCTTGTTTCAGTATGCTTTAACTCCTCTTCAGAAAACCCTCCTGTATTTACTAATATCGTATGAACTTCTAGCTCCTTTTCGTGAATAAGATATTTCACACAATATGAAGTATCTAAACCTCCGCTATACGCCACTACTACTTTTTCCATAACAACAATTGTTTATTGTTTGCAAACATTGTTTGCTTTATTGTTTTTAATCTTTTAAGCACTTTACTATCGTACCATTTTTCTTTTTTCATTGTTTCATCTGCAGGATCATATAACATTCCTGTACACAAACACATCTTACGATCTTTGGCTTTCAGGATATCATAGTTTGTACAAGTTTTACAACCTGCCCAGAACTTAGGATCATCTGTTAATTCAGAAAATGTAACTGGTTTATATCCTAAATCCGAATTTATTTTCATCACTGCTAGTCCTGTAGTAATACCAAAAACCTTAGAAGAAGGATATTTTTTTAAAGAATAATTAAATGTAAATTCCTTAATCCTTTTTGCCAATCCCTTATTTCTGAAATCCGGATGCACAATAAGACCTGAGTGAGCAACATATTTCTCGTGACCCCAGACTTCTATATAACAAAATCCTGCAAACTTGTCATCATGTATTGCGATAATAGCATTTCCATTAATCATTTTTCCTTCTATATAATCAGATGTTCGTTTTGCTATACCAGTTCCCCTTACCTTAGCTGAATCTGATATAACATCACAAATTTCCTGAGCATACTTCAGGTGATTATTATTTGCTATAACAATTTTTATTTCTTTCATCTGTAAAATTCTATAGCCTTACCAAAGGCTCAGATGTAATTTATTTTTTAAATAACTTTTTGATTTAATTTTTCATATCATTCATAACACACTTTCTAAATAAGTGATCTTTACTAAAATGATATTATTCCTAAGAAGCTCTGTAATCAATATATCTTTAACATTGACATAAAATATCAGCATTACTTAATGAATCTATAAATGGATTTTTTTAGGGAAGCAGGGCACACCTGCTTCAATATAACTTTAAACCCCCAAGGGGCGACGAAAACAAGGTGTAGTTAGAATATGAATAATTGACCTGTTCAAGGA
>CAZSKA010000316.1:0-2040 GCA_964607315.1 uncultured Saprospiraceae bacterium
CTAAAGCAGAGATTGATGATATTGATCACTTATCAAACCGTCGTGTACGTACTGTAGGTGAGCAATTGTCTTCTCAGTTTAGTGTTGGTCTTGCTCGTATGGCTAGAACAATTCGTGAGCGAATGAATGTTCGTGACAACGAAGTTTTTACACCTATTGATTTGATTAATGCAAAGACATTGTCTTCTGTAATAAATTCGTTCTTTGGTACCAATCAGTTGTCTCAGTTCATGGATCAAACCAATCCTTTAGCAGAGATTACACACAAGAGAAGATTATCTGCCCTTGGGCCAGGAGGTCTCTCTAGAGAAAGAGCAGGTTTTGAGGTTCGTGATGTTCACTATACTCATTATGGTAGGTTATGCCCTATAGAAACACCTGAAGGACCAAATATTGGACTAATATCTTCTTTGTCTGTATTTGCTAAAGTAAATTCTATGGGCTTTTTAGAAACTCCATATCGTAAGGTTACTGAGGGTAAAGTAGATACTAAGAAGTATGCTTACTTGAGTGCAGAAGAAGAAGAAGGGATGAAAATCTCTCAAGCAAATATTCCACTTAAAGAAGATGGAACAATTAATATTGATAAGGTTATTGCCCGTGAAGAAGGTGATTTCCCTGTTGTAGATCCATCAGAAATAAATTATACAGATGTTGCGCCAAATCAAATTGCATCAATATCAGCCTCATTAATTCCTTTCTTGGAGCATGATGATGCCAACCGTGCATTGATGGGGTCAAACATGATGCGTCAGGCTGTACCTTTACTTAGACCACAATCTCCTATTGTAGGTACTGGTCTAGAACGTCAGGTTGCAACAGACTCTAGAGTATTGATAAATGCAGAACAAGATGGAGTAATTGAGTACGTTGACTCTCAGAAGATAACAGTTAAATATTCGAGAACTGAAGCAGAGAAGCTAGTAAGCTTTGAAGAAGATCATAAAACGTATAATCTTATTAAATTCCTTAAAACCAATCAAGGAACGAGTATTAACCTAAAACCAATTGTTAAAAGAGGTGATAAGGTTAAGAAAGGTCAAGTTCTTTGTGAAGGTTATGCAACAGAAAAAGGGGAATTAGCTTTAGGTAGAAATTTAAAAGTAGCCTTTATGCCTTGGAAGGGGTATAATTTTGAGGATGCGATTGTAATTTCTGAAAAAGTTGTACGTGAAGATATTTTTACTTCTATTCATATTGATGAGTATTCTTTAGAGGTTCGTGATACAAAACTTGGAGCTGAAGAATTAACAAATGATATTCCTAACGTTTCTGAAGAGGCTACTAAAGATTTAGATGAGCACGGAATGATACGTATTGGTGCTGAAGTAAAGCCTGGTGATATACTTATAGGTAAGATTACTCCCAAAGGAGAATCTGACCCTACGCCAGAAGAAAAACTACTTCGCGCTATCTTTGGTGATAAAGCGGGTGATGTAAAAGATGCATCATTAAAAGCTTCGCCATCATTAAGAGGTGTTGTTATTGATAAGAAACTTTTCTCTCGTTCTATTAAAGATAAGAGAAAGCGTTCTGAAGATAAAGAGGCTATTTCTAAATTAGAAATGGACTATGAAGTGAAGTTTGGTCAGTTGAAAGATATTCTTGTAGAAAAACTATTTGCTTTAATAAGCGGTAAAACTTCTCAAGGAGTAATGAACGACTTAGGCGAAGAAGTACTACCAAAAGGTAAAAAGTACACTATCAAAATGTTGAATTCTGTAGATGATTTTGCCCATTTAATAGGGGGAAGTTGGACTGTAGATGAGAAAACTAATACACAAGTAGCAGACTTACTTCATAACTATAAGATTAAATTGAATGACCTTCAAGGAAACCTTAGAAGAGATAAGTTTACAATATCTGTTGGTGATGAGTTGCCTGCAGGTATTATGAAATTGGCTAAGGTATATATAGCTAAAAAGCGTAAGCTTAAAGTTGGTGATAAAATGGCAGGACGCCACGGTAACAAAGGTATTGTTGCTCGTATCGTTCGTCAAGAAGATATGCCATTCTTAGAAGATGGAACTCCAGTTGATA
>CAZSKA010000317.1:0-2033 GCA_964607315.1 uncultured Saprospiraceae bacterium
ACCGTATTCCTACTTTACGCCTCAATTTTTAAACCTAGAACTTTTCCTAGGCACCACTAAGTTAATCTTTTTTATTTTTTTCAATTGAACCCATTTTTCAATTGAAAAAAATAAAGTTAGTTAGATTTACTTCAGTATTATTTAAAGAAAATTATAATCCTTCCCAGTTTTTGGATCGGTTATCCTTGTGAGCTTTTCCGTACTGAAGTGAAGGTTGTATTTACTTGATGTGGTATTATCCTCTATCATTCTAAAAATAGCTTCTCGTCGTGTATTGCGCTCTCTAATTAATTGGTTTCGTTCTTCTTTTTCTTGAGATCCTGAGTGATTATTTTTTTCAGAACTAAAATTACTTAGGTTGTCATCTGCCTTAATAAACAGCTCTATAAGGTTATCTATATTTTTCATGTTTTTCTTGTAAAGTTACTCTTTACTTATTAAAGACTTTACTCTTCCGAGGACACACTGTAGGGGAGATGAACTCGTAGGCCCTTTCAGGCGCAGCCTATTTTGCCGAAGAGGTCATCGACCCGGTTCTGGAACTATACTGTTAATGCTTTCATTTGCGGACGACTGCGGATACGAACGAGGTGTGAACCGAGAACCATCAAAGATGGTGAAGGTGAAGTTGCTGCAGCCTTTGTGTGTTTGCATTCGTGGAAGAGCAGCAAGGAAGGAGGATAAACCATATTAATTTTCAATTGAACTTTATCCGACTGACGCAGCCGAGTGAGTCCAGCAGTCCGCCACACTATTGAGACTGTGATCGTGGATTTATAAGCAGAGCTTGCGTTTGGCTCCACGAGTAAAACAGTCGTGTGAGGAGGTTGACTGACCACTCCTAGATCATGACAGAGACGGAAGCGATGGCAATTGTGGGATTGACTCTCTGGCGGGATATAGGAAGGGAAGGAACCCCGACGAACGCCGCTTTCCTGCCTGTTTTATGAAGCTTCATCGGAGTAAAACAGAACTATAAATCCATGCGAGGAACGAGCATACAACTTCTTTTTATACGTCGAAGCTAATTGAAAGATTACCTCCTAATCCTTGAGCAATCTTTTGTAATGTTGAGATTCTAACATCTGTTTCTGCTCTTTCGATCCTTGATATATGTGGTCTCTTTAAATGCACTTTCTGAGCTAATTCTTCTTGTGTTAATTTTGCTTTCTTACGAGCATCTTTAACCAATTCAGCAACCATATAAGCTTGTGCCTTTTGCTTAAATTCACTTCTACTTTCTGTGCCACTTTCGCCATACTTGCGATCTAAATAATCGTTTATTGTCTTAGGATTTTTCTTTGTCATCGTAATACATTTTTCTAAGTTTCTTCGCTCTTTTGATTTCTTTCGCTGGCAGTTTTTGACTCTTCTTCTGGAAGCCATGAAGTAATATCACCAATTTTCCATCATCAAAAAAGCTAAATATTCGATAGATGTTACTGTCTCTTTCTATTCTTATTTCATAGATACCATCATCTACATGCTTAAAGAACTTCTTAGGTATACGATCAACAGATATGATGATTTCAAACACATATTCTATCTTATCCTTTACCTCTTTTGGTAGCTCATTAAAGAACTCCCAAAAATATTCTTTATATACTTCAAGTACTCTATTCATAAAACACAAATGTAACGTATAAGTTCCATTAATTCAATGGATGATGTAATTTAATCTGTTCTTTTAAGTCCGTAAGATCTGCCTTTCGATATCGCTCTGCACTTAATACTCTTCTAAATCCTGCTAAGTATTGTCCTTTTCGCAACCCTTCATTTTTAACCCAGATACTTACTCTTGATTGTCTTAGATGATTGAGCTTTTGGATTTCAATACTGAGCTTCGTTTTAGCTTCTTGCTTTAGATGTTTACTTAACTTTTTGAACTGCCAATGTAATTGATTATAGTCGTCTGCTTGTGGCGATAAAAACTTCTCTGAGTCTTGATTTCGATGCTGTAAAATGTAACTGTGGATTCGTAAGATTTGTTTGGATTCTAATTTGATTATTCGGCTTCTTCTTTGTCCTCGTTC
>CAZSKA010000318.1:0-2003 GCA_964607315.1 uncultured Saprospiraceae bacterium
ATATAACACAATTAATAAATATGTAAAGCATTATGGTTTAACGATATGTTAAACATTTGCTAAACCATATAATTATTGTCTAATACTTTACAAAAACTTCAGTCCATCTAAATAAAATAGTGACTTGCCTTCTAAGATGGTCGTCAAGACCCACGAAAGCTGTTTAGCAAAGCACACTATCAATAACACCCCTTATTTATGTTTGCTTTTAATCAGGTATTAATTAATGATATTAAATTAAATTTGATGAATTTCAAAGCGTTTTATCTCTTGT
Source organism: uncultured Saprospiraceae bacterium (assembly GCA_964607315.1). Taxonomy (GTDB): domain Bacteria; phylum Bacteroidota; class Bacteroidia; order Chitinophagales; family Saprospiraceae; genus JAHDFB01. The sequence goes on from CAZSKA010000318.1 coordinate 275, forward strand.
TAGTTCTTATGAACTTCTCAAATATTCAATTGCTCGTAGGGCAAACTTGTACACCGGGCGACCCGGGTTATGTCAATATTGACTTCGAAACAGATGGATTTGGAAATCCATTAGAACTAGGTGAAGTAATAGATGAGAACACTTATAGTAATCTTGGAATTGAACTAAGTGTGAGTAATGTTCCTGGTATTAATCCACTAGTAATTTTTGACACATCCAACCCTACTGGAGGTGATTGTGACTTAGGAACACCTGGTTTCAACTGTCCCGATAATACTACTGATAATACGGACAATTGTGCTGGAGATTATCCAGGTCAATCTACTGATGGAGGAGGGGGAAACAACTGTGTTCCGCTTGGTAACATTATCATTATTTCTGAGAATTATCCATTCCCTACTGTTGGCAATCCCGATCCTAATCCAGATGACTTAGGAGCAGGAGGAACCATTTCTCTTAATTTTGATACTCCTTATACAGTGACAGAAATAGGCTTAGTAGATGATGCGGTGGGTGACTTTATGATAACATTCGCAAATGGAAGTACTCAATCAATCCCTTTTAATGGTGGTGCTGACAATGATGTTTCGACTTTTCTACTCGAATTAATGGATGTTGTGCAAATAGATATCAACCTTGTAGGAAGCGGTGGTTTTAGTCATTTTATATTATGTGATCAAAATACTGCCGAGATAGGTGATGTATTATATGTAGATGTAGATGGTGACGGTGCATTTGATCCAAATATTGATACTCCTATTTCCAATGTTACTGTCACACTTACTAATCCTGATGGAAGTACAAATACAACGACTACAGATGATAATGGAAATTATTTATTTGAAAATCTTTAAGAAGGTGACTACACCGTAACGGTAGATACAGATGATCCTGATTTCCCTCCTGCCCTTGAAAACAGTGTAGATCCAGAAGGAAATAATGATAATACTAGTTCAGTATCTCTATCAAATGGAGAAAGTAATTTAGATCAAGATTTTGGATATCAAGGTACTGCCTCTTTAGGTGATCAAGTATTTGTAGATCTTGATGGTGATAATATTTATACTCCTGGTGTTGACACTCCAATTTCAAATGTTACTGTTACTCTGACAGATAGTAATGGAAATGAAATAACAACTACCACAGATGCAGAGGGTAATTATTCTTTTGACAATTTACTACCAGACACATATACCGTTTCAGTTGATGTAAATGATCCAGAATTTCCTGATAGCGTACAACCTATAATGGATGCAGATGGCATTAGCACACCTAACGAAACCTCTGTTTCGGTTACTGCAGGTTCATCAACAGACCTTATTGATTTCGTTTATACTCCGCTTGGTTCTATTGGTGACCAGCTTTTTGTGGACGAAGATGGTGACGGTGCTTTCGATTCTAATATTGATACCCCGATTGCTAATGTAACGGTTACTCTAACTAATCCTGATGGGTCTACTACCACTACTGAAACAGATGATGATGGTAACTACTTATTCACTGATTTACCAGCTGGTGACTATACCGTAACTGTCGATACGGATGATGTGGACTTCCCTGAAGGTGTTCAAAATACTGTTGATCCTGATGGTCTTAATGACAATACTTCGCAGCTGACTTTAGATACAGGTGAAGATAACCTTGACCAAGATTTCGGTTATACTCCGCTTGGTACTATTGGTGACCAGCTTTTTGTGGACGAAGATGGTGACGGTGCTTTCGATTCTAA
>CAZSKA010000319.1:0-1935 GCA_964607315.1 uncultured Saprospiraceae bacterium
AAGATGGTACAGTAAATGGTATTGGTCTTCAGGATAATATTTTTGATACATTCACAGGAAATGGTAATAATCAAAGAACACTAAGATTCCAATCTATAGGAATGTCACCAAATACTGGGATTAAAATGGATGCAAGTAACAATAAGTTCAGAAATTGCTTATCTGGGTTACAAATAGTTTCTACTAATGACTTAGTAATTTCAGATGGATCTGCTCCAAATACAAATTTCACAGTTGTGGAAACAGATAGTATGTGGGCAACTATTTCACCAATAGATTTCCAGAATTCTAATAATATTTTAATTGATAATGTTATAATAAAGGCTTATCCTGGAGATCCTTCACCAACAGGTAATGGAATGTTTTTTTTAAATTGTACAAATACAACAGTTTCTAATTCTACCATTACAGGAAAAGGTATTGGAGTCAATTTTTTCAGAGGAGATGTATTTAATTTATCTAATTGTCTTCTTCAAGAAAATATTACTGGACTACAAACGCAAGGCCTTAACAATTTAAACATCCAGAATGTAACGGCAGCAAACAACAATATCGTTTGTAATACATCTAGAGGGATTTTTGCAAATACTAATTCCATAGTAAATGCAGCAAATAACTTTTGGGGAAGCTCTGATGGATCTTCCACAGATGCAGGATCAGGTGATTCGTATTTTCAAGCTAATAATTCAGGTAACGAAGCATTTGTAAATAATACAACTACGTTCTTAACTAATGAAGATTCAACAAGCCCTATTAGTGGACAAGCGGTTCTTAATGCTGCAACAGTATTAATAAATGGTCAAACAGCTACATCGACAACTGATGGAACGGATTATGAGACGGTAAACACAGGCTCTTCATTGGCAAGACAATTTAGAATTGCTAATAATGGACTTGACACTATGTTTATTATCAACATAACAAGTACGGAAGCACAATTTGCAGTTAGCAATGTTCCTGCATTCGTATTATGTGGTGATACTTTAGCTTTTGATGTAACATTTTCTCCTACTACTGCTGGAAATGTATCAAGTACGATTGCAATAGAAAATGATAATTGTTACAACACAGAGTTTATATTTGATGTAGCAGGTGTAGGATTTAGTGTTTGTGATATTGCAATAACATCAGTGACACCTACACACGAAGTTTGTCCAGGAGCTGATGATGGAATATTGACAGTGGCAGCAACATGTACATCATGTACAAGTATAGAGTACTCTATCGATGGATTTACAACATTCAATACAGATGGAATCTTTACAGGATTAGCAGATGGAAGTTATGATGTAGAAGTAAGAGATTCAGGAGATGCAACTTGTACTGATAGTTCAACAGGAAATGTGATAAATGCGGGAGTGGATAATACACCGCCAACACCAATCTGTCAAGATTTGACATTGAATCTTGATGGTTCAGCTATGGCATCTCTTACTGCAGCAGACATTGATAATGGCTCTACAGACAACTGTAGTGCAGTTACACTTAGCATTTCATCTGGTCAGACATCTTTTGGATGTGCAGATGTTGGAAATACATTCCCTGTTACTTTAACAGTGACGGATGCAAGTAGCAATTCAAATTCATGTACAGCTACAATTACAATTACAGATACAAATTCAGCATGTTGCGACATCGCAATCACATCAGTAACACTAACAGACGAAGTTTGTCCAGGAGCTGATGATGGAACATTGACAGTAGTAGCAACGTGTACAACATGCACAAGTATAGAATACTCTATCGATGGATTTACAACAATAAATACAGATGGAATCTTTACAGGATTAGCAGACGGAAGTTATGATGTGGAAGTAAGAGATTCAGGAGATGCAACTTGTACTGATAGTTCAACAGGAAATGTGATAAATGCGGGAGTGGATACCACAGATCCTGTATTAGTGGGATGTCCTACTACTATATCTCTAGAACTAA
>CAZSKA010000320.1:0-1923 GCA_964607315.1 uncultured Saprospiraceae bacterium
ACTTTGCTAACGAAAAAGCCTCAAATTTGTTAATTTTAAATACATAAAATATTGAGAATGAACAAAACAGATAACCGTTAGTCAGAATATAAGTTTTGTACTTACACTCAAAACAATTCAAATACATACAGAAGAACCCTATTCAAAAGGGTGTTAAATAGATGTCAAGATTTAGTCAATGAGATTGGTGATGAACTTAGCAAAAATAATTAATCGAAATTGAATTGTCTCGGCTATATATTCTGATCAGACGATCAAAGCTTACCGAATATAACACAATCTCCTTCTTCCAATCTTTACTCTAATTGCAAGTTGTAGCACACAGCAAGAAAGACATCAACTATCACTTCTATACCTTCTGGGATTACAACATTATGGCAACCCGTGGGTATTTCGCCTAAGGACCAATTATCTACATCAGACCACATCAATGGTTCAATTGCATTTTCAGCATACGTATTCGTTTCCACGGTGATGTATGGCGGGCAAGAAGTCGCACCTACCCAATTAGATGTTTCCCCATTCAGAATGAAATCATATAATTGTCCATGATGGTTGTTGCCGCTATGATCAACCAAGACGGTATTGCAATTGTTATCTTGATTTGCAATTCCACGATTAAACTTATAATAGGCCATAAGACCCTGCGTATCTCCTGGGTCAAGTTCCTTATACCAGTTGCCTTGTATTTCAGCTTCGGTTCGGGTATCAGACCAGAATCGAAACTCATCCATTCTTCCATCGAAAAATCCGGACACATAAGGATGTATGGTATCTCTACCACCTATAGTAAAAGTGTTAAGATCAAAGAGCGTCGCAGAATTAAACTGACCTGTTGTTTGTTTGACAGCATTAATATCTACACCATCTACATATATCTTATCATATGTGTTGCCGGAATTACTTACAATGGCAACATGATACCACTTCTGCTCGAATGGGAATTCAGTGTATAGTCTACTGTTATTAAGGACAGTCAGCGTTTCTCCAGTCAGTGACCCAGTGGTGTTCATTGTCCAGATGAATTTGAATGGTTCAGTAAAATAATTAAGGATGTTATCGCCTACTACATTAGGATCTATCACTTTAGGAAAAAATTTAAATTCAATCGTTTTAATGAGATCAAGATCATGATCTATAAACACAAGGTTACTGTCTGCATTGAAATCAAGGGCACGATTAGATGCATCTCCTGGTGTAAGATGGAAAGTAAAATCATCAGATGATTGAGAAGTATACCAGTTGTAAGCACCAAAATTAGAAGCGGTGATCGAAGAAAATTTGCCAGACGGATTTTTAATCTGAATTAATGGGTATGCTAAACATCCCATGGACTGAAATCCATCTATCCGCTCTACCTTGAGGTTACCGTTTAATGATATGATTCTCCCTATTATTATCTGATCATGAACACTTGAAGCAGCATTATGATCAACTTCCATTTCAAGTGTAGAATTTACATCCAATATTAAGTCAGCGACTGTAATAGACCCTACATTACCTTGACCTCCTGGGCTTATGTTAACTGGATTTAATAAAGCAGCAAAATCACCAGACCCTAATATAATTCCATTAGTTATAACAAATATATATCCATGGTTTTCTATAATACCATTGCTTATTCTATTAGAGATAGAGCCATAGTTTATTATTTTACCATTTGTATTATCGATACTTCCACCACTTATTGTGCCGTCTTCCTTAACCTGTATCTCATGATCATTTACAATAAATTCAGATATATTTAACCATCCATCCTTTTCAACAGATATTACTCCATTGTTCGAAGGCCAAAACAAGCTTATTGTGGCATCTATGAAAATCTGTCCACTAGAAGAATTATTCATATGTACTATTAAGGAATTATCACTACCATGATTGAAATAAATTGTGCCGGAATTACTAATTAAACCAGTAGGAAAG
>CAZSKA010000321.1:0-1824 GCA_964607315.1 uncultured Saprospiraceae bacterium
CACTACTTCCATTATCTACTGCTGCACTATCAATGCTCGCCATTCCTGACCCATCTAACATGATTGTTATATCTTGAACCATACATATTGGAGAAATTGTATCTAGAACTGAAACAGAAACATCGCAAGTTGAAATATTTCCAGAAGCATCTTCTAAATTATATTCTACCATTGCCAATCCTACATCATCACAATCTAAAATCATTGGCGAAAGTGATGTCATAGTAATCCCACAATTATCAGTACTCGCTATTTCAATATCTGCTTCATTTAGAGTAACACTTCCTGTTGCATCTACATAGACTGTAATATCATTTTGTATATTACACACCGGAGCAATTGAATCTGCAACAGTAACAATAGCTGTACAGAAAGAAGAATTCATACCATCGTTGACTTCTATGTTTATCAGCTGATCTCCTAGCTGATCACACGTATAATCTCTATTATCGATAGTAAAAGTAAACACATCGCAATTATCTGAAGAGCCACCATCTACAGAAATAGAATCTACTTCTGCATTACCTGCAGCATCTACATATATAGTTACATCATTAGCAACACAAATTGGTGTAATCGTATCTAAAACTGTAACAAAGGCAGAACACGAATCTGGATTAGAACTTCCTGCATTATTGATTAGAAAGATTTCTACAGGAGAATTTGTCAAGTCTGTACAATCAAACATTGTTTGACTTAAACTAAGATTTTGAGTCATACAAGGATCTGCTGTACCATTATCTATATCAGCAACTGTAATACTAGCATTACCCATGTCATCTAAGTAAACATTAATATCATTAGTATTACATACTACTCTACTTATTATAAAGACATCTGCGGTTGTAGAACAAGAATTTCCACTGGTATCACTTACCATGAACGTAACCGTATTAGAACCTAGGTCCATACAGTCAAATGTATTAGGTGTAACCGTAATTTCATCAATAACACCACAAGGGTCAAAAGTCCCATTATCGATGGTATCTGGAGAAGCTATAATAGTTCCTAATGGGCCTATTTCTAAAGTAACATCTTGCACAATACAAATGGGACTAATAAATTCACGTACTTCTACAACACCCATTGAAGTACAAATATTTCCTGAATCATCTGTTGCGGTAAAAACCACAGGATTCAGACCTAAATCATCACATGAAAAAACATTTGGAGTAATGGTAAAATCAAGATCAGTATCGCAGTTATCTGTACTTCCTTCATCTACAAATCTAGCTGGAAGTGCAACTGCAATATCTAAGAATAAGTCAACAAAAGCATTTCCTGATACACAGGTTGGTGCTATTGTATCTAAAACAGTGACTGTAGCACTGCAAGTACTGGAATTTCCAGCAACATCAGTTACTGTTAATTGAACTGTATTATCGCCTATAAGGCAGTCGAAAGAGCTTTCATCTATTTCTACAGTTACGCTAGAGCACATATCCGAACTTCCACCGTCAACATCGGCAGCAGTAATGGTAACATCACCATTTGCATCTGTAAACACAGTAATATCCTGTGGCACACAAACAGGTGGTGTAACATCTGGCGTACATTGTGCAAAAAACATATTGGGTTGTAGTATCCCAACACATAGCACGAGCGAAGCTAAATACTTCTTCATTGAAATGTAGTTTACTATTTGAGAAACAGTACTACATCATTATTCAGGTTTAAAATCTCAGTTATCTCTAAACTCGAGATAATTGAAAATTTATTGGTTCATCACTTAAAATAAAAAAGAACAACAGTAGACCTTAATTACTGATATTCATAAGATTGAGTGCATTTTAAGCAAAGTAGGTTTAACATTCTGGTGTAAAT
>CAZSKA010000322.1:0-1821 GCA_964607315.1 uncultured Saprospiraceae bacterium
ATGGTCTGCATCCTCCATATCACTATAGTTGACATAGAGTTGATTCTTGTCTAACAGAGATATGAGGAGCTTCTTCTGATCGTCAAGAGATAGCTCTGAGAACTCTGAGATGCTATCGTCTATGTCCTTAGGTGATACCTTATAACTGATAAAGCCCTTGTCCTTAATCTCATCCCATATCTTGATAAGTGCCTTACTCTTCTTGGCAGCTTGTATACTGTTTATATATCCAGCATTGTCTTGGGCAAGCTCTGCATAGACAAATGAGCCTCCACCTTTCCAGTTAACCTTTTCTGAGATGCCGTCTTGTTTTCCAGCGATTACTTCTGTTAATCTTTTTAGGGTAATAGTTTGCACGTAATCCATCTGCTCTGTAATTATAAATTGTCTTTCCATTTTATGGGCTACTGCTGCCGTAGTGCCACTTCCTGAAAAGAAATCTAATATTAAATCTCCTTTGTTTGATCCAAGGGATATAATACGTTCAATCAAAGTTTCTGGTTTTTGGGTTACAAATCCTGTTCTCTCAGTTGAAAATGTACCTATTGATGATATATCATGCCAAAAGTTATCTAATGCAGAACCTTTTGATTCGTCTAAGTAATGTTTGTAAACTGGATATTTTGAGCTTTCTGTCCACTTGGCGTTACCTTCTTTGATCAATCTGTCAAGTTTCTCTTGAGAATAGGTCTTGAGAGGATTCCACTTGAATACACCTTTTTTATCTTTTTTATCATACCTCTTTAAGGCACCTTCGGAGTAAGGCCTATATTGCTTATTGTGAAGGTAGTTTTTGGATTTTGAAATCCATAAAATTGTATCTGTATTCGCAGGGAGTTTATTAGATAAAGATTTGCTTGACCCGGTATTAAAGGTTCGTTTCCAGTAAATATGACTTACAACATTATCACGTCCAAATACACCATCAATTAACACTTTCATATAAGCTACCTCGTTATCGTCTATTTGCACAAATAGATTTCCTGTTTCTTTTAAGAGGAATTTTGCAACCAACAATCGTGATCTAATAAAAGTTAACCATGTCGAATGATTAAAACTATCATTGTATTTAAAGTCGTCATTCCCTGTATTGTATGGCGGATCAATGTAAATCAATTGTACTTTACCTTTATAATTCGGGAGCAATGAGTGAAGAGCTAAAAGGTTATTACCTTTTATAATTAGATTGTCATCTTTAGAGATTTTGGCCACTTTTTCTTCACCCTTTACGCTATATCTTTTCCAATTAATAAACACTTTAGGTTCAAATAATCTATCAATTTCATCAGGTGCTAAAGTCTCATTCCAGAATATTTCTTGTCTCTTTTCATCCTCTCTGGTCTGTCCACCTTCGAGTACGCAATCTTTGTATGGAAAGTCAAGGACTACTTCATTAGCCTCAGTGAGATATTCACCATTGGCGGTAAGCCCTATCTTATTCTTATAAGCTGTGAAGCTATCAGGAAGGAACTCTTTATTAGAGACAAACTTTTGAAACTTGACCTTATCAAATACGATGATACCATCTACATCAGTAAAAAAATATTTCTTTCCTTTCTCGTCTGCAAGTAATAACTTGAGTAGTACTGGATCTAACTTCAGAGCTGCTTCTACCACTGAGTTCTTGAACAGTCTTCCATCCTTACAGAAAGATTCATTCTGTTCTAATATTGTTTTTATATGATCGAGTAGGTTCATATTATTTTTGTGTACGATTGTATTTTACTTGTTCTTCTGCCACATGCAAGGCACTTATTGCTTCATCTTCTTCAGAGATCATCGCATAGAGTTGATCTGCCAGCCATAGTGTCTTTGCATTCT
>CAZSKA010000323.1:0-1786 GCA_964607315.1 uncultured Saprospiraceae bacterium
TCATTATTCATATAAACAAATATACAATGTTTATTATTGAAAAGATTAAATTTACAATTCTTTAAAACAATCAGTAAATGAGACAATTAATTTTAACATTACTTTCCTGTTCTTTCATCATTTCTTGTAACACGAATATGCAACAAAAACCAATTGAATTAACTTATCCTACTACTCTTAAGGACGATACAAAAGAGGACTATCATGGTACTACAATAGAAGATCCATATAGATGGTTAGAAGATGACAATAGCGAGGAGACAAAGGAATGGGTCGGGGCCCAAAATAAGGTTACTCAAGATTATCTTTCACATATAGAATATAGAGAAGATATCAAAAAGCGACTCACTGAACTATGGGATTATGAAAAAATAAGTACGCCATTTAAAGAAGGAGACTATTATTATTTCTATCGTAATAGTGGACTTCAAAACCAATCTGTTTTATACAGAAGTAAGGAGATAGGTGGAGAATCAGAAGTTGTATTAGATCCCAATAAGTTATCTGATGATGGAACAACTTCGCTTAGTGGTACGAGTTTCAACAGTGATGGAACATTAATGGCATTTAGTATATCAGAAGGGGGATCAGATTGGCGAACAGCTCATGTACTTGATCTAAAGACACTTAAAAACCTGGACGATAAAATTGACTGGATCAAATTCTCAGGATTGTCATGGCAAGGAGATGGCTTCTATTACAGCAGATACCCAGAACCATCAAAAGACGATGAGTTAAGTGGGCAAAACAAATTTCATAAAGTATATTATCACACTTTGGGGACACCCCAAAAACAAGATAAACTAATAATGGAAAGTAAAGATCATCCATCAAGAAATTTCTATGTAGGAACGAGTGAAGATGAGAGATATACTTTTATTAGCATAGTAGAATCAACAAGTGGTAATGCATTAAAGATTATAGATAATAATTCGTCAAATAAAAATCCAATCGAAATAGTTGCCAATTTTGATAATGATTTTGGTGTAATCGATACTGAAGGAGACAATTTATTAATTTCAACAAACTATAAAGCTCCTAATCAAAAAATAATAAAAGTCAATATTAATAACCCATCGGAATCAAATTGGCAAGATGTTATTCCAGAATCTAAAGACAAACTCCAATCTGTAAGTATAGTAGGAGGAAAGATGTTCTTAAAATACATTCATAATGCTCAGGCACTAATAAAGATATATACTCCTGACGGAAAATACATCCAGGATTTGCAGCTTCCAGGGATAGGAAATTCTGGTGGCGTTCAAGGGAAGAAAAAGGAAACTCAGGGTTTCTTTAACTTCACATCTTATACACAGCCTTCTACTTCTTACAGTATCAATACAGAGACGTTAGAATATGAAGTGTACAGAAAACCAGAAGTGAAATTTAATTCTGATGATTTTACAACAGAACAATTATGGTTTAAATCAAAAGATGGAACAGAAGTTCCAATGTTCGTTACATATAAAAAAGGGTTAAAAAAAGATGGTTCTAATCCAACTTTAGTCAATGGATATGGAGGATTCAACATTTCCTTGCTTCCTGGTTTTTACCTTACAAAAATACCATTACTTGAAAATGGAGGAATTTTTGTTGTAGTTAATTTAAGAGGTGGGGGAGAGTTTGGAACAGAATGGCATAAGTCTGGAACTTTGGAAAGAAAGCAAAATGTATTTGACGATTTTCAAGCAGCAGCTGAACACCTAATTGCTGAAGGTTATACAAGTAGTGACAAACTAGCAATAGAAGGAGGAAGTAATGGAGGTCTATTAGTAGGTGCTTGTAT
>CAZSKA010000324.1:0-1709 GCA_964607315.1 uncultured Saprospiraceae bacterium
CTCTAACACCACCAACGAACTTCATGAAATCTGTTGGTCTACCTTGTGCCATTATATATCCAGCATAGATGTTGTTATTTCCGCTGTAACTGTTAACAGGGTTAGTTAGATTTATAGTATAATTACCAACTAAGTAATTTCCATTACTTGCATTTCCAACAATACCAGCATTTTCTGCTGAGAAATATCCATCAATATCAGATCCATCAAATTGTTCAGCTGTATTTGATGTTGCAATACTTAATGTTGTTTCATCACTATTTCTATTCATAAGAGATACAAAAGCACCTGTTTTCAAATCCATATTCCATCTTGCGTAAATAGGCAGCGTAAAATCAATTTTACTTGTATAAGAATCATCTTGTATGTCTCTCCAGAATAATAAAGGAGGAGCTACGTTAGCGTCAGGAATTCCTTCAATTCCTGTTTCAGCATTATACTGAGTTGATAAATAAGCTAATTCTGGTTCTTTTCTGAAAGAATTAATATAAGAGCTTGTCCATTCAACTTTTAGGTTATTAGCAGCAGGAAAGACATGATTTCCAGAAAGACTAGTTAGATTCAACCCAAGTTCTTGAAAAGTATTGTCTCTACCTACTTTAAAAGAAGGTGCTTCAATATTCTGTCCATCTTCACCGATAATATATCTAGAAGAAATAGATGTTTGGTGTGAATAAATATTCTTAAGAGTTATCTCGTGATTAGGGTTAAATCTATAAGTTAATCCTCCAAAAGCGTTAATAGATGGTACTTCAATTGATTGATCAACCTCATAGTTTCCAAAGTTTCTTAATTCACCATTTAGTGAATAGTTAGCTTGTGTACGATTCTCTCTATGCGAAAATGATCTTGAGTATTTTCCAGATAAGATAAGACCTATTTGATGACCATTTTTTAATTGGTAACTATTGCCATAGCTTAAATTAAAACCATGATTCAAAGGAGCTCTTCTTTTTTCTGAATCAAATCCAAAATCTAGCGATTTAGATAAAGCATCATTCGTTTCTACTTCTTCAGTTCTACCGATTTGAGCAAGCGTAGGAAGAACAGACACTAAACTACTTTGATTTTCTTCTAATAGAAAATCTTGATTAAGGGCTCTAGAACCATCATCATATCCTAGGAAATCAAATGAATTTCTTTCGTTCATTAAGAAATTACCATTTAATGTTGATTCTGTATTATAACCCAGAGAGATTCCAGCTGAAAATGTTTCTCTTTCAGGAAGTGATTTAGTTTTAATTGTTACATTACCTCCGGTAAAAGTTCCAGGTTGATCTGGAGTAAATGATTTAGAAGCGATTATATTTTCAATAATATTAGTCGGTATAAAATCTAACTGTGCACTGTTTTTATATGGATCTACAGAAGGAAGGATTATTCCATCCATTTGAGCAAGAGAATAACGATCTCCTAAACCACGAACATTAAGATATTTTCCGTCTTGAACTGTCGCACCAGTTATCTTTTTCATTGCAGATGCAACATTACCTACTGAAAGTTTAGACATTTCTTGCGATGATATACCATCTTGAATTTTGAAAGATTTCTTTTGCAACATCATAACTGCATTTTCAGATCTTTCTATGATTTTCGCTTGGATAACTACTTCCTCCATTTCTTTAGATCCAGTAGACATTGAGATATCTAAAAAAGTAGTTTCATTTTCTTTTACAATTACATCTTTTATGACTTGATCAGCATAACCT
>CAZSKA010000325.1:0-1705 GCA_964607315.1 uncultured Saprospiraceae bacterium
GAGATTGATCAAATCATATTTGATTCAGAAACATTTACTTGTGATGATATTGGTGTACAAAATATACCTGTGACTATATTTGATGGTAATGGTAATTCAACAACAGAAGCAGCCTCAATAGTTGTATTGGAGGAAATAGCGCCACAGATTGACTGTAGTCAGTCTTCTGTAGTTACAAATTCTTGTGAGCCTGTATTTTATCCTGTTCCTCTTGCGACAGATAATTGTAGTTTGGCTTTTGTAGAATTGATTGATGGTCTAGCGTCAGGTTCAGTATTTAACCCTGGGGTGTCAACAGTTACATATAGAGCAACAGATGATTGTGGCAATACTTCAGATTGCTCATTTACTATTACTATAAATAATGATTTAGCATTTACAGCAAATATCCTGGAGGCAAGTTGTTTTGATGGTGATGGATCTATAACTATTAATGCTATTGGTGGTACGCCACCATATATGATAGAACCATTTGCATCAGCAGATAATTTAGCTGCTGGAGGATACAACTTCACAATAACAGATTCTCTTGGATGTACTATAGAGGAATTAATTATTTTAGGTCAAATGCCTAATAATATCACTGCATCAATAACAACAACCGCAGTAAGTTGTGCAGGTAGTTCAGATGGATCGGTAGAAGTGGTTGCTACTGGAGGTACTGGTAATCTTGTTATTACAGGCCCAACGACTGGTCTTAGTGGTGGTGAGAATTCAATAACGATCACTGATGAAAATGGCTGTGCTATTACAGAGACATTTATAATAGATGAGCCTGAACCGATATTGGTAGATATAACAGCAACACCAGTAAGCTGTGCAGGTGCATCAGATGGATCAGTACAAGTAATTTCTTCTGGAGGTACTGGTAATCTTGTTGTTACAGGTGCAACTACTGGTCTTAGTGGTGGTGACCAAACAATTACGATTTCAGATGAAAATGGCTGTACTATTACAGAGACATTTACAATAGATGAGCCTGAACCGATTTTAATTAATGTTTCTGTAGATCCTGATCCATGTACTGGCGAATTTATGAGTAGCTTGGTAGTTACTGTTATTGGTGGTAATGGTTCATTCATAATTGATACGATAGTTGTAGATAATTTATTGACTATAAATGTTGTTGATGCTAAAAACTGTAGCGCTTCTGAAGAAATAGAATTAATGATACCTGCGCCTCTGGATGTTGTGTTATCTAACATTAACGCAGATGATGGTACTTCTTCAGGAGGCCTATCTGTTGCAATAAATGGTGGTGTAGGTCCATTTGAGATTACTTGGACCGACGAAGATGGAGTGGTAATAGGAAATGACACAACATTGAGTGATTTAGCAGCTGGTACATATATTGTGACTATTCTTGATGCTTGCGGAAATGAGACAGCCGTTTCATTTACTATTCCTCTGCAGACAGCAACTCTTGATTTAGATAAAGAAAATAATGTAGCGACTGTCTTTCCATCTCCTGTAAGTAATCTTCTCCAAGTTAAATTCAATGATGATGTGGCGCAGTCTATAATTGTTATGGATATGAATGGCAAAATTCTATTGGACGTCGATAGACTTAATCAACAAACGGAACTCGACGTTAAAGATTTATCTTCAGGTGTGTACTTGATGCAACTCATCTTTGACGAGACAACTTATGTGAAAACATTTATGAAGTTGTAAGGAAGCTTTCATTTAAAAAATAAATTATTGG
>CAZSKA010000326.1:0-1651 GCA_964607315.1 uncultured Saprospiraceae bacterium
CCTTATTATTGGACTTCTGAAGGAAAAGCAGAAATTGATTTTATTATTGAACACAAAGAAAACATCATTCCTATTGAAGTAAAATCTGGAGAACAAACAAAAGCAAAAAGTCTAGCCGTATATGAAAAAAAGTATTCTCCTAAAATCAGAATACGTATATCAAATTTGAATTTAAAACAAACAGATAATTTAATTAACATCCCTTTGTTTTATGCTGAAAATATTAAGCAACTAATTAAACTTAGAGCTAAGTAGAATGGAGATTAAACCTCTGAAGAAGCTATCAATTTCTTTAACATCACGATCTGTCCCAGATGATAATAGCTGTGTTCTATTATTCCTTCCAAATTCCTAAGATATGGACCATATTTCTCTTCTACAAAAGGTCCCATAATCACTTCCTCCGATAGTTGACTTACTTGCTCAACAAATCGTTCTGCATTTGATAATAGTCCACTTACCATTTTCTGCCAATCCTCTTCTTTTTCTATCGGCGGCATGTCAAAACTATATTTATCTCGAATTGTCAATGGCTCTCCATCCAACACATCAATTAATCCTCCCAAATAATAATTTACATGATAAGTCAACTTTGCTATGGTATTCAATTCACCAACTTGCTTTAATGCTACTTCCCTTGTAATATCTGACAACTCTTTCTTATAATTCGTAAAGGCAACCCAAGTTCCATCTAAGTAAACCTCCTGTAGACGCGCTGAAATGGTTTTTGCTAAAGACATCTATACATTTTTGTGCTATAAATATATAGGGATTATTTCTTTATTAAAAATACTCAATAAAAATCTATTCTTTTTACACTACGCTAATTTCACTTACAGCATTATAAAAAAGGTAACTGTTCATCCGCTTGCTTCCAATTCCAAATGATTAAGATTTCAATACATATATATTTACACAAAAAACTTTAACTCTCCTACAAATGATAATTTAATAAATATGACATCTCCTTCCTTTTCTTTAAAATACAGACCCGTACCAATTACCTAAAACTTTTCTCAAATCAAAATTTATCTAACTTTACCCTTATAACAAACGAGCAAAATGAGCGATAACAAAATCATAGAATGTGTACCGAATTTTAGCGAAGGTCGAGACCTCTCTGTCATCCGAAAAATTACTGATGAAATAGAAAAAGTGGAAGGCGTAACGCTTTTGGACGTAGATCCAGGAAAAGCTACAAATCGAACAGTGGTAACTATCGTAGGTCATCCTGATGCTGTAATAGAAGGTGCTTTTCAAGCAATCAAAAAAGCGATGGAGGTTATCGACATGTCTAAACATTCTGGTGAACACCCACGTATGGGAGCAACCGATGTATGTCCTTTAATTCCTATTTCTGGAATCACAATGGAAGAAACCGTAGAATATGCGAATAAGCTAGGAAAGCGCGTTGGCGAAGAGCTAGGCTTACCAATTTTTATGTACGAAAGTGCAGCAAAAGAGGAGAAAAGAAAAAATTTAGCTAGCATTAGAGCAGGAGAATATGAGGGAATGGAAAAGAAGTTACAAGATCCAGCATGGAAGCCAGACTATGGTCCAGCAAAATTTCTTCCTCAAAGCGGAGCTACCGTAATCGGTGCTCGTGATTTTCTTATTGCATACAATGTAAATTTAAACACAAAAAGTACGC
>CAZSKA010000327.1:0-1600 GCA_964607315.1 uncultured Saprospiraceae bacterium
TTATGACACTTATATGATATTAGTCATAATGTTGGTAATGTAAATGGAACTATGGCTATGAATTCTGTCATTTGCTTGAAATGCAAGGTAAATAATTGGCTAAATATTAAAAGTGCAGAATCCGGAGGAAGGCCTGACGAAAAAATAGTTGGTATTTTATATAAATAGTAGCTATTTATTCTGTTTCAAAACCATACAATTGTATATCTTTGTGCTGAATTTTTGAAAAGAGAAACTTTTGTATGCGTAAGTTTTTAATTATCAATCTATTAGTAATTTTAGTTGCTTGCTTTCAAACAACTACTTTTGCTCAAAATCATGACCATTCTGGACATGATCACTCGAAGCATGACCACGGGAGTCATGATCATTCAGGACATGATCACTCAAAAGATGATCATGGAAGCCACGATCACAACAGTGATTCTGGGGATAAAGCTCATGGCACAGCGGGAGATGATCATGGTCATCATCACGGACCTTGTTGCGGAATTGAAAGCAAAGGCGGATTTGATATAGGAGCGACTGCTCTACATCACATCGCTGATGCAAATGTTTTTACAATAGGACCATTGCACATTCCTCTTCCTGTAATCCTATATTCGAAAGATCAAGGATTAGATGTTTTTACAACAAAGAAGTTTCATAATAATACATTAGATTATCATGCAGATGGACATATTGCACATAGAGGATATGTTCTTCATGGAGGTGTAATTAAAAGAATTGATCCAACATATAAAGTAAACGGAAATTCGTTTGATGCTAATAGTGACACTGAAATTATGTGTTATACTGAGCTTCCAACTAAAATTTATGATAAAGAAGGAAATGATACAGGGAAAACAAAAGAAGCTTCTTTTGCTTGTGATGGTTCAAATCTTTGGAAATTAGAAGACAGTAGTAAGGCGGACTTTGGTCTTTTCGGAGGTGGATTTTCCTCATTCATTGATTTCTCATTGACGAAGAATGTAGTTTCTATGTTATTAATATGCTTCTTTCTTTTCTTCTTGTTTAGAAGAGTAGCTAAGGCTTACGCCCAAAGAGAAGGTAAGGAGCCAAAGGGGCTTCAGTCGTTAATGGAGGTTTTTGTGGTGTTTATTAGAGATGAAGTTGCTATTCCATTCTTAGGAGAGCACAAGTGGGAGAAATTTTTCGGTTTGTTAGCGTCCATTTTCTTCTTCATTGTAGGATTGAATTTATTCGGACAGATTCCATTTTTTGGAAATGCAAATGTTACGGGGAATTTAGCAGTAACTGCAGTTATTGCCATCATAGCATTTTTTGTTACGAATTTAAATGGAAATGGACATTACTGGGGACACTTATTTAACCCTCCAGGAGTACCATTCATAGTAAAATTAATATTAGTACCTGTTGAATTAATGGGAATCTTTATAAAGCCGATTACCTTAATGCTGCGTTTGTTTGCAAACATAGCAGCTGGTCATATCGTATTGGTAGTATTTGTAGGATTGATATTTGTGTTTGGAAAAGAAGGTACTAACATGTTCGGTGGCTATGCTACGGGAATAGGTTCTGTTTTGTTATCATTATTTATGATGGCAATAGAGTTAATAGTTGCATTTGTGCAGGCATT
>CAZSKA010000328.1:0-1515 GCA_964607315.1 uncultured Saprospiraceae bacterium
TTGTACACGTTGCTACTACTGTCAATGTTCCATCATCAGCTCCTGGACAAACTTCATCTGTTGGTGTTACTGATGTGATTGCAATGTCGCAACAAACATTATTTGGATCAGCTACTGTAACCATTGCTGTACATGTATTTGTATTTCCATTTCCATCATCTGCTGTCAATGTAACTGAGAAGCTATTACCTATATCATCACAATCATATGCTGTCTGTCCTCCAGTTATTGAATATGTTAATGTACCACCACAATTATCCGTACTATTAGCTCCTATCATATCAATATCAGCTTGAGATAAGTCATATGGGTTTTGATCAACTAAATTAATCGTTATATCTTGACATACTGCATCTGGCGCAGTAACATCATTGATTACAATTGTTTGTGAATCGATTTCCATGTTTCCTGAAGCATCTACAGCTGTCCATATTCTGTATATAGTCTGATCTCCATCTACAGGAGATGCTGGATCTTGCGTAAATGTAACTGTAGGATTAGCATCACAATTATCAAATGCTAAGACATTAGATGGAGGAGCTGGAATATCAGATAAACATTGAATTACTATGTCTGCTGGTATCACAGAAGTGATACCGCTATTTGACGCAGATATTTCTATATTATCAAAAGTTGCGAATCCTCCTGCTGTTAAATCCCATACGAAAGCTACTTTATTATTAGTTGCAGAAGATACATCTAGATCACCTACGACATTTGCCCATTGTAAATTGAACTTTGGATTACCTGGATCTGGTGCCACTCCTGTAACAACTACTTCATCTAATAATGTAAAACTACCCGCTGTCATTGCTGTAAACGTTTCACTTGGATCATCATAAACTTTAATTGTGAATTCTGGTGTAGTTGGATTATTAACGAAACATGCAGTCAGTCCTAGAGCAGCTATGTCCATTCTGAAGTTTAAAAAATCAAGTCCTTGGCGATCAAATTGCAATCCTAATATATCATCTTGCACATCAGAAAGCAAGGTTATTGAGTGATCGCCACCTATACCTAATGGATCTTCATACCCATTTGGTGCTGTAATATCTGTAGTTTCAACTGTAAAAGTTTGACTAAAAACAAAACCTGATTGACTATAAAGCGTATTAATAGGAGTCTGATCTATAAGGAATCCACATAGATTTGCATTTACCGTTTGACTAGGTGTTTCAAAATCATTACTATATAGAATTACTGCAGTTTGATCTTCAAAAAATGGATCCTCTGTATCCACTCCCGCATTTATCATATTTCCTGTTGAACTATCCGCACAACTTGCATCACCTGAATCTCTTACCTCCACATCATAACTTCCGTCTGCTAATCCTGTAAAGATTCCATCTGTATTTATTGTTGTAAATCCATCGATAGAGTATTCTATACTTGTGCATGTTGTACACGTTGCTACTACTGTCAATGTTCCATCATCAGCTCCTGGACAAACTTCATCTGTTGGTGTTACTGATGTGATTGATATGTCGCAACAAGGTTCATTCAATGTCAGTCCTA